>CALEMW010000182.1 GCA_937910695.1 uncultured bacterium | reverse complement strand
GGCTGGAGCTGGCGAGAGGACTTGAACCCCCAACCACCTCATTACAAGTGAGGAGCTCTACCAGTTGAGCTACGCCAGCCTTAAAGCCAGACACACGCCGGGGAGGAAGTCCAACACTCGGTCGGATCCTGCGGCGGACCGCTTTTCAGCGGGCTTCGCAATATATAGAGTGTGCCGCGCAAGTGTCAAGGCAAAAAGGGAACTAGGAGATCTCTAGTCTGTGCCGCCGAGAGGCCGGACCCGGAATCCGTCGGATCCGTCTTCCACCAGAAAGCCGCACTCTTTGATCTCGTCACGGAGGCGATCCGCTTCGGCCCAGTTCTTCTCCGCCCTCGCGATGTCTCTGGCGGCGGCCATGGCGATCACTTCATCGGGAACCGCCGGCGTATCCGCTGCGACCAACCCTTCGATTCCCTTGGGATGCAGACCGAGAATATCGACAGCTGTCGCCAAGAACGTCCAGGTTTCCTCTAGAACAGCCCGATCTCGGATCTTGGCGCCGGCGGCGGTGGCGTACTGGTTCACTTCCTTGACGACCGTGAATAACGACCCCAACGCACCTCCGGAGTTGAAATCGTCGTCCATGGCAGCAAAAAACCGCCGCTCGAGCTCACGAACCGCCTTACCGAGGGTTTCACCCGCTTCGGAAATCAGGCCTTCAGGCACTGGATCCACTTGATCTGTCCTCAATGCGGCCAAACGTGCCATTCCCCTACGCAAACGGCCATACGCGGCTTCCGCCTCGCGCAGCCGCTCGTCGCCGTAGTCGATCTGACTGCGGAAATGGGCGTTGAGCAGGAAAAACCTGATGATCTCGGCCGAAAACTTCTCCAGGACATCGCCCATAGCGAAGAAGTTGCCGTCGCTTTTTGACATCTTCTTGTCGCCGAGAAACAGCAACCCGTTGTGTAGCCAGAAGTTGACGTACTTTTCGCCGGTCCCACAACTGCTCTGGGCACACTCGTTTTCGTGATGTGGAAACAGGAGATCGCGACCGCCGCCGTGAAAATCGAAATGATTACCCAATATATTCGTCGACATGGCCGAACACTCGATGTGCCAGCCCGGCCGGCCACGCCCCCAGGGCGACTCCCAACCGGGTTCATCGTCGGGCGAAGACTTCCAGAGGGCGAAGTCGAGGGGATCATCCTTCTTTTCACCGACCTCGATACGAGTGCCACTGCGCATGTCGTCAACATGACGACCGCTCAAAAAACCGTATTCGTCGTAGGACCTTACCCGGAAATAGACATCGCCGGCGGCTGCATAGGCGTTCCCCTTGGCCACCAAAGTTTCGATGAAGGCAATGATTTCTGGGATGTGACCCGTGACCAGCGGGTACTGGTCGGCCGGCAGGATGTTCAGAGCCGCTGCATATTCGTGATACAGATCCATGTTGCGTCGGGCGACCTCTTCAGCGGATACGCCTTCCTCGCGCGCCTTCACAATGATCTTGTCATCGATGTCGGTGAAGTTCTGGATGTAGGTCACATCATAACCGAGATGCATGAGATAGCGCCGCACCATGTCGCAGGCGACAAAGGCGAACATGTGTCCCACATGGGGTTTGTCCTGCACGGTCATGCCGCAGACATACATCCCCACCTTGCCGGGATGGATGGGTTCGAACTTGCGGCGGGATCGGGTCACATGGTCGTAGACGTGCAGGGCCATGATGTCTCCTCGGCTCTTCCGGAACGGGGTCAGTCGGATGCGGTCAGGTGCGATTTCGAACGCTGCGCCGCACGGCGTCACGGCACACATCGGTCAACATCTCGCCGAATGTGATCCCCACGGCCGCCGCCGCTTTGGGCACCAGGCTGTTGGCTGTCATGCCGGGAATCGTGTTGATCTCCAGACAGCAATAGGTATCGCCATCCAGCCTGAAGTCAACCCTGGCGACGCCGCGACAGCCGAGCAGGTCGTACAGACGCAGAGCATCGTCGCTGATACGCTCATAGATCGGCGAATGCACCGGCGCCGGACACAGATACTCACAGGCGCCTGTCGTATACTTGTTCGCGAAGTCATAAAAGCCTTCGCGGGGACGGATCTCAATCAGGGGCAAACGCCGTCCGAGCAGGATGGAGGCCGTGAGTTCCCGACCAGGGACATATCGCTCCACCAGAACCGCCTGGCCCATGGCCGCCACTTCCGCGAAAGCCGCAGGAACATCAGCAACACCCTGCAGAAGACGTACACCCACACTCGAACCGTCATGGTTCGGCTTGATCACGACCGGCCAACCGAGTTCCTCATCGATCCTCTTGGTCAATTCTTCGATGGGAAAATGCGGTGCGTCTTTGCGGCGGCCACCTGTGCAGCCGTCATCGCAAAACAACAGCCAGTCAGCAGTGGGGATACCGGCGCCACGCATCATCCGCTTGCAGCCGGCCTTGTCCATGGCCAGCCCGCTGGCCGTGGGGCCACTCAGGGCGTAGACGGCCCCCATCAAATCGAGGACGGCCTGCAACCGCCCATCCTCCCCCGCCCCACCGTGTAAAGCGGGGAACACGACATCGGCTTCGACCAGGTCGTTCATGACGAGCACGTCGGCCACGGTATCGAGGACGCGGTGATCGACTTCATGCCCGGCAATCCTCAATGCTTCCGCGACGGCCGCTCCCGTTTCAAGGCTGATCTCCCTTTCGGGGGTGTCGCCACCGCTGAGCACGGCAATGCGATACCGTTCGTTCATCGCGTCCCCTCCTCGCGTCCGCTGCCGAAAAGCAACGCCACGGCGGTCGCCGTGACGCATTCGCCGCGGCCTTCGGGGCCCAGCCCCTCCCCCCGCGTCGCTTTGATCGATATCGCGCCCCGGTCCACATCCAGTACCGAAGCCAAGATGTCGGCCATTTGATCAGCACGAGATGCGATGCGGGGCAATTCTGCAATCACCGTGACATCGACGTTGCCCACCCGCCAGCCCGCGTTGCGGATCAAGACCATGGTCTCGACCAGCAGGGTTCGGCCGGCGGCATCGCGCCATCGTTCGTCCGTATCCGGGAAATGGCGACCGATGTCACCGAGGGCCGCTGCACCGAGGAGGGCATCGATCACAGCATGGATCACGGCGTCGCCGTCGGAATGTCCGAGGGGCCCCACACCACACTCGGGAAAGACGATCCCTCCGAGAATGCATGGGCGTCCCTCCACCAATCGATGCCGATCCCAACCCTGGCCGATCCTCATGGCGATCACCTCAGAACGATGTCGTCGATCAGGACGGTGACCCCGTCCTCCACGCGCGTGAGGTATAACAGGAGGCTGTCGATGTCGTCCAGCCGGAAGGGCCGTTCCGACACCTGTGCCGATGCGTTCACCAGGTCGATCGAGTAGCTTCGCCACTCTTCGTCCAGGCGGAACGTCTCTCCGCACCACAGCGTATCTTCGCGGCTGTCGAAATCGTCGAGACGCACGGTCAGCTGCGTACCCGCTCCTTGTTCGAGACGGGCGCGGAACGTCAAGACGGAATACTCAGTCCAATCCCGGGGCAATCCGCGAACGATGGCACCTGGGTACACATTGTCCGCATTCGCTCTCATGGCCATAGCATGGGAGCCGTCCCTCAACGTCACTCGATCGTAGCGACCGCCCCCCCCTTGATTGTGATCCCAGAGGGCCATCTGCAGACCTGATTCGAAATCGCCCAACACCGGAAACGCCTTGGCGGCCCGTCCCTCGGCAAGCACGAATCCTGGAATACTGTAGGTCTGCGAAAGCAGCACGGCGAAACCAGCAACGGAAGCCGCGATCCAAATGCGACCCCGCCCGAGACGCCAGGCGAGCCAACCGACGGCCATCGACACTCCGGCAAGATCGACTCCGACATCGAGCCAACGCGGATGGCGCGCGACGAAGGTCTGCAGGAGTTCACACCCGGCGGCGAGACCGAGGGCTGAAAGCCCAGCCAGCAGCAGTCGACCCTTCAGAGGACCGGTCCGAAACAGCACGAAGGCGAGAGCAGCCGGCAGACCGAAATGAGCCAAGACACCAAGAGCGCGCAGCGAGCGCATCCTTTCGAAATCATCGGGGATGGGCACCAGGAAGGGCACGAGCAACAGCAGGGCCACGACGGCCACCGAGACCTGGCGACGCTTCCTCATCGTCCACGACTCCCACCTGTAACGGGAATACGACAGATGGAGAACCGGTACTTGCCGTTGGCTTCGCGGGGAATGCGTTCCATGATCTCGATCCTCACCTCGTGGCCGCCGCCCAGCGATTCGCTGAACACTGCGATCAGCTCAGCCGCGACATCCTCGTTCCAGCCGTCGGCCGGCGCTACATTGAGCAGGATATGCTCCAGGTCATCCTGCACAACCTGGAGTTGCCCGATGCCCGGAAGCCGTGTCAATGTGTTCTCGATCAAAGAGATGCCGGCGACGCGACTGCCGTCTCGGGCCACCAGGAAATCTGCGGTTCGTCCGGTCAGCGAGCGGAGCAGGCGTCCGGGCCGACCACAGGGGCAGGGCCGATCGTGAAGAACCCCCCGGTCGCCCACCTCGTAACGGAGCATCGGCATTCCCTTGTTGACGAACTCCGTCACGACGATGCGGCCGTCCTCACCTGGGGCGCAGGGAGTTCCATCGTCTCGCAGCAATTCGACCCAACAGTGTTCATCGTTGAGATGCATGCCCTGATGGCGTTCGCATTCACAGGCGATCAGGCTCACTTCTTCACAGCCGTAACGGTTGGTCACCGGTACGCCGAACACGTCCTCTATCACGCGCCGCTCATGGTCGAGCAGCATCATGCTGGTCGCGACGATACCGCGGGGATTCAGTTCGGCGGCCCATTCTCGGGCCATTTCGGCGAAGAGGAACAGCGAGTGGGCGTGGCCGAAAAGCAGCCCCGGGCGCATGCACCGCCAGTCGGCCACGAATGTCGCCACGGCCGCCTCGTCCAGCTTCATCGTGTCGAGATAGATGACGCGGTCCTTGAGCTGACGCCTGAGCTTGCTCCGCAGAGATCGCGGGACCGGAGGATTGCCCCAAACCGCTGCGGTCGGCTGGCCCAGCGACCAGCCGCTCCAGGTGTCGGCAAGGAGCGCCGCACCGTTGCGCAGCTCGATCCCATCACGATCACAGAAAACGTGGAGGGCGGTCCCGGTGGATCCGCCGGTCTTGGCAGGCGTGAGGTCGGCCCGGTCGAAGCGATCGTTGATCATGTCATCGAGCCGCCCGCGGACATCGGTCTTGGTCATCAACGGCAAAGCGGCGAGGTCGGCGATGTGGTGCACCTGTTCCGGGTCGATGCCCGCCGACGCAAAACGCTCGCGCCAGAACGGAACATGGGCCGCGGCCTCCACGACGATTCCGTTCAGCCTGCGGGATCGGCGTTGGTCGAGGACGGCGACGTCATCGAACTGCCGCGAGGCGAGTTCTCGCATCGTCTTGAGACGACGGCTGCCTTCATAGAGATCCCAGAGGGGTTCGAAAACACAGCCGACGATTCTGTCGGGCACTCTCATGGACGATGCCTCCGTCGATCTCAGGTCCGCGGTTGCCAGGTCACCAGGCGGTCGCCGCGCAGAAATCGGGCGAGGGCCACGCCGGCGGCGGCATTGAGCAGGCAAAGGTAGTAGGGAAAAATCAGGAGCGGAGGCAGGGATTTCGATCGCACCAGATATCCTCCAAGAGCACCAGCATAGAAGAGCCCTTGAAGAATCATGAACACATCCCAGACCAGCCCGTGTCCCACCAGGGCGGCGTTGCTCAGCAGCAGCGCGACTTGGAAAACAGGCGCCAGATAACGCAATACTTTGTGAGACATCAACTGCATCGAGAACAGGCCCGTACGCCAGGGCAGCAGGAGCGCCGCCTTGTCGCGAAGTGCATGCCAAGCTCTGAGAATCACACGCACGCGCATACGGAATTCGTCGTCGGCGCGGGAAAGCGTGTCTTCGTAGACCAGGGCCCGGGGCTCGTGCACGACACGGAAGCCTTGTTCCACGACCGACAACGGCAACACGAAGTCCGGCTGCTGGTCGGGTCTCATTTCGACATAATTCGAGGCGCGTACGGCGTCGATGCCGCCGTCCACGCCGACCACCGAGCCGCAGCTCGTCTCCAGAATGCGGAGTTTGTTTTCGTAGGCCATATAGGCAGAACAGCCTTCGCCGGTCAGGGAGCCGTCGGGGGCCCGATAGACCATCCGCCCCGTGACGTACCCCACTTCGGGATCAGCGAACGGTTCCAGGAGGATCGAGAGCGCTCCGAGGCCGTAGAGAGAATTGGCGTCGGAGAAGACAAAGATGTCGCCGGTCGCCTGTCGACTGGCCATGTTCAGCGCCGCGGTCTTGCCGGCTCGGGGTTCCTGTCGTAGAAGCCTCACACGTCCGGGATGCTCCCGGGCCAGCTGCTCGACGATGTCGTCGGTTCCGTCCATGGATTCGTCCGAAACGACGATCACCTCGAAGAGATCAGCCGGATAGTCCTGGTCAAGCTTGTTGCGGACCGTCGCTTCGATACAATCCGCCTCGTTGAAGGCGGAAATCAGAACGCTCACTCTCGGCGTACACGTCGAGGCATGCACGGTGCGGCGACGGAGCAGTCCCGCAACGAAGCACAGCAAGGGATAGCCCACGTACACGTAGACCAGCAACGCCAGACTGATGATCGTGATCGCCGCCAACATCGCTCCGATCAACACGAGACCCTACAGGATCTGAGCTCGTTTTCATAATGGTCCTGGTGGGCCGCCACACAGCTTTCCCAGCTGAATCGTTCTTCGGCCATGGCCCTAGCCTTCATTGAGAGGGTCAGGCGCAGGGTTTTCTCATCGAGATACCTGCCGATGGCGCTGGCCAAGGCGACCTCATTACCCGGGGGAATCAACAATCCCGTCTCGCCGTCACGGACCGCTTCGAGATTGCCCCCGACGGCCGTGGCCACCACGGCGCAGCCACGAAGCATGTACTCGAGCAGCGCGTTGCTCAACCCTTCTGAGTCCGAACAGAGAACGCCGACGGACAGCTTCCCGAGATAGGAGGATACATCTTCCACACGTCCCGCGAATACTGTCTTCTCGCCGATGCCCAAATCGGCCGCCATCGCCTCGTATTCCTGACGGAACTCACCATCTCCTACCACGTGCCAGACGACATCGGGGTATTTGGGTGCTAGACGGGCAGCCGCCCGCAGAAAAAGGTCCTGACGCTTGACCCTTCGATTCAGGTTACCCACGATGCCGACGGCGACCTCCGACTCCAAGTGTTCCACGAACTTGTACGCAGGCACGTCGATCCCGTTGGGAATGACCATGAACCGTGACGGATCGAGTCCGTCGCGTCGGCAGACATCGGCTTTAACGGCCGTCGCATTGGCCAAAAAACCCGTCGCCAGCGGATACGTTCGCCGCATCATGAACTCGCTGACGGGCCGACGCCAAAACCCGAGGTCCCTGAACGAGGCCAGTCGCACCGGCACACCGGCCATCCGTGCAGCAGCAATGCCCAAAACGGTGGAATCCTGGAATTGGGTCTGCACGATGTCGATCCTATGTTCCTTCATCCAGGCCGCCAAACGCCGCACGCGGCGAACACCGCCGGGACCCACAAGACGCCCCCCCCCGATCTCGAGGTGAGGAGCACGCACCTCGCCCAGAAGAGGCGAGGAGGGCAACAGCGTACACAAACTGGGCCGGAACCGTTCCCGATCCAGCCGGTTGACCAGCCCCAGGAGTTGGGTCTCGGTCCCACCCCGTTGGATACTGTCGATGCAATAGAGAATTCTCGTCAGCATGTTCTACCGACGTTCTCAGCGTTCAAGGTCCAACCTCGCAGGACGATGCATACGAACAAGACAGGGTTGCACACGTGCAACCCGCCCTCGACAATTCGGCGGCCACAGGTTACCCCTTTATCGGGTTCCGGCCAACAGATGTTGAGTATAGAGATCGCCACATTTTGGAAAGGCGCACGGATGCCGGTCACTCCTCTCGTCTCGGTGATCACGGCCACATACAATATGGGCCGCTATCTGGGCGACACCCTCGATTCGATCCTGGGCCAGACACATCAACACATAGAAGCGGTCGTGGTGGACGACGGCTCGACGGACGAAGACACGCCTCGCGTGCTGGAACGCTACGCCGACGATCCCCGTGTCGTGGTCATCAGACAGGACAACGCTGGACAGACCGTCGCCAAAAACAACGGACTGCGCCATGCCCGCGGCGAATTCATCGGCTTTTGCGACGCAGACGACCTCTGGCGACCGGATAAAATCGCCTGGCAGCTGCCCCTGTTCGACGGACGGGACGATTTAGGCGTGGTCTATGGTGATTTCCAGTTCATCGACGGCGAAGGAACGCCCATCGAGACGGTACGCCCCCGCACCCATAGCGGGCGTATCACCGGACCCCTGCTCGCCGACAACTTCATCCACTTCCCCACGACGCTGACACGGCGCAGCGTCCTGGACGAGTTCGGCGGTTTCGACGAATCCCTGTCCATGGCCATCGACTATGATCTCTGGTTGAGAATCTCGACGAAATACGAGTTCGCCTTCGTGCCCCGGATCCTGGTCGACTACCGCATCTGGAGCGGCCAGATGTCCCACCGCACGGGCGAGCGACTCGACAACGCCTTCCGTATGATGCGGACGTTCCTGGCCGAACACCCAGACGCCTGCACCGCTTCCGAGGTCCGCACCGCCTGGGCCCACACCTATGTCACCCGAGCGATCTGGCATGCCCGGGAAGGCCGAAACGCCGCAGCTCTGACCGATTTCGCCCGCGGTCTCCTCCGCGACCCTCTTTCGCGCCGTTCCTGGTGGGCCTTGTCCGCCTGGCCGCGCCGGCGCTTGTAAGGACAACGTCATGAGCACCAGCCGCACGACGTTCAAACACGCCGCCATCTACAGCATGGCCTCGATGCTGGCCAAGGCCGTGGGTTTCATCATGCTGCCGTTCTACGCCCACATCCTGAAGGGCGAGGGTTACGGCGTGATCGGCATGCTCGACGCGAGTACGGGGTTTTTGGTGATGCTGCTGGGCTACGGGCTCAACAGCACCTACACGCGCTTCTATCACGAGGAGCCCGAGGCGAACCGCGGCCGCGTGGTTTCGAGCGGCGTCACGCTGCTCTGGACCGTGAGCCTCCCCATCGTGGGGATCCTGTTGCTGGCCGCCCGTCCGGCAACACAGCTGCTGCTCGGTGATCCCTCCCATGCCCTAGTCTTCAAACTCGCGTTGCTGACGTTCGCCCTCGACATCACCGGACAGGCATGCAGTACGATCCTGATGATCCAGCGACGCTCCGTCATCTACTCAGCGACCAGCCTCCTGCGCCTGGTTCTCGGATTGAGCCTCAACATCTGGCTGATCGTCGTGCGGGGCATGGGGGTCACGGGGTACTTCCTAAGTGCGCTGATCGTTGCGGCCGTCTCTACGATCATCTATCACGTGCTCGCCTACCGCACCTGCGGATGGGGGTTCGACCGCGAGCTCATGATCCGCATGTTGAAGTTCCAGCTGCCCATGGTACCGGGCAATCTGGTGAGCTTCTTCTCACGGCAGGTGGAACGAGTGCTGCTGCGGGTCTTGATCAACCTCGAAAGCGTCGGCGTGCTGGAGATGGGAGGCAAGTTCCCCTCCTTGATTCCTCTGCTGGTCACCCAGCCCTTCATGAGATCCTGGAACACCGAGCGCGTCCGCATTGCGGAGCAGCCCGAAGCCCCCGCCCTCATCGGACGCATGTTCACCAAATTCCTGCTGCTCGCGGTCTTCGCCGGCTTGATGATGGCCGTCAACATCCGCGCCGTTCTCGAAGTGCTCACGCCCGAAGAGTTCTGGCCGGCGTGGCGAATCGCCCGCATCGAAATCGTCGGGCTGCTGCTTTCGGGCTGCTACTATCACATGATGTTCGGCCTCTACTATCACAAGAAAACCGGCAAGATCTCAACCCTCAGAGCCGGCACATCCCTGGGTAAGATCGGCCTGAGCTGGCTGTTCATCACGACCTGGGGTCTCGCCGGAGCCGCCTGGTCGTCGACCCTGACTTGGGCCGTCCTGGTAGTCTGGACGGGGATCCTCTCCCAGCGGCTCTACCCCATCCGCCTGGAATGGGGCCGGATCAGTCTGATTGTCGGGTGGGCGCTCATCCTCGACCAGATCTGCCTGCGGGCAGGCCTCGACTCGACGGCCTTCGCCGGTTGGATCCGCGTGGCCGCCTTGCCATGGTTGGCGACGATGATCGCCAATGGGCCCCTTGGCGAGCTCAAGGAGGGAAAACTGCCGACGATGTTCATCGAACGAGCCATTCCGCTCAGCTCCATGATCATCAATACCATGGTCGCCAGCCTTAACCTCTTGCTGTTCCCCCTGTTCCACGATGGTGCCCGACGGAAAATCCAGCTACTTCTGAGGCGGTCTCGAACGAATTAAGACAAGAGTCGTGACAATTGGCCTCACATTTGCTATTATTTGCAGCTCAAGTAGCAATTATCGAATATGCCATGAACAGGACTGAGGGCGAACCACATGAACCGTGTGCTTCAACCCTGGTGGTGTGTGGCTTTGGTTCTTATTCCCGCCGGCCTGTTTGCCCAGTCCGTTCCGGTCGAGACCATCGCCTGTACGCCAACCAGCATGATCTATAACGAAGACCGAGTCGACCTGAGCTGGTCGTTCGCCGGAGGCGCTCCGGATTCGGTGACCATCGACTTCGATGACGGGTCGACGGTGAGCCTGCCGGGCGCTCCGACCAGCCACCGCCACATCTACAGATCGGCGGGTCGCTACGACCTGACGATCTCGGCCTGGACCGGCGGCGTACCCACCACCACGGTCACGACCGACCTGGTGATCGTGGCCCAGCGGGCCATCCCCGGCACCAATTACATGTTCGTGCATCACTCGACGGGACGGAACCTGATCCGAGACGCCGGCGTCCGCAGCCGCCTCGAATGGCATGCCGTCAAGGGCGGCCCGCGGATCGAGTTCTGGGACCACGACTACCACAGCGGAAACTCGTACACCGGAATCATCCTGCCCGACAGCACGGTGTATTCCGACTGGTCCTACGGTGTGCAGGCCAACTACATCCAGCCCGCCGGCTACTATGCGATCTTCACGGGCAGCGCCTTCCGCGACTCCCTGCTCAGCCGCCACGACGTGATCGTCTTCAAGAACGACCACCGGACAGGCGATATCGTCAACGAAGACCATCTGGCGGCCTACCAGGCTGAATACCTCACCATCCGCGATATTCTCGACCAGTACCCGGACAAGATGTTCGTGATGGTCAGCGGCCCTCCGCGCCGCCCGACCGCGATCACCAACGGCGAAGCCGACCGCGCCCGCCGGTTCTATGACTGGCTGCAGTCGCCGGAGTTCATGAACGATCATCCGAACATCATGTTCTTCGACCTCTTCGACGCCCTGGCCAATCCGAACGATCCGAGCGACCCCGAGCGCAACATGCAGCGCTCGGAGTATCAGCTTCCGCCGGCATCGAGCACCGACAGCCATCCGAACCAGCTGGCCAACGAAACCATCGGTCCGGACTTCGCCGACTTCCTGATCCGCATCGTGGATCCGAATTGGATCAGCCCAGTCACCGGAGTCACGCCGGCCGCGCTGCCCGTGCTGCTCAACCACCACAACGCGCCGAATCCGTTCAACCCTCTGACCTGGATCCGCTACGAGCTCGACACCCCCGCCGAAGTGTCCCTGCGCGTTTTTGACTTGTCGGGACGGCTCGTTAGGACGATGCTGGCTCCGACCCGGCAGGACGCCGGACGCCACGGCGTGCCTTGGGACGGCACCGACGCCTCCGGCAGACACATGGCATCGGGCGTCTATCTCTACCGCATCACCGCGGATCACGAGATGCAGGCCGGCCGCATGGTCCTCGCCCGCTAGCTGTGGGCGATCATCGTCCACGGAGGGACGGACGTTGTTGCATATCCTCAAGCTCTTCCTCTGGTCCCTCAGGGACCCCGTGGGCCGTATGGCGATCCTCTACGCCATGGTGCGCAACATGCCCGGCAACTACGGCTTCGCCGCCCGCGCCCGGGTGCTGCACCGCCATTTCGCAACGGTCGGCGAACGCGTGCGCATCCACGAGGGCGCCCGCTTCCGCAACGTCCACAAGATCTCCCTCGGCGAATATGTGACCTTCGGCGTCGACAACTTCATCCAGGCCGCCGGCGGCCTGACCATCGGCGACTACTCGCTGCTCGGTCCCGGCGTGAAGGTGTGGACGACCAACCATGTCTTCGCAGATCCCGACACCATCATCCGCGAGCAGGGCGCCGAGTACCGGGCTGTGACCATCGGACGCGACGTATGGATAGGAGCGAACGCGTTCATCATGCCGGGGACGGAGCTCGGGGACGGGTGCATCGTTTCGGCGGGGTCGGTTGTGGGGGCGAAGTGTTATCCGGCGTACTCGATTTTGATGGGGAATCCGGCTCGGGTGATTGGGAATCGGAAGAAAGCTGCCGGGAATGAGAATGAGTGACGACGGATCACGGAGTCAGTCTCTTGCATCATGGCTTTTACCGGCAGGGGTAAGCGGATCACTTCTTGTATTATCCTCTTCAGATAGCCTGATCCGAATCGATGAAGATTGGACGGGCCCCATACTCAGAAATATCGACGATCTGGATCAATCAGTCGTCGGTATCGTGATAGGACCTGGAGCGCAGAGCAGTTTGCCCGAGGATTTTGAGCAGAAGTTTGCGGGCCTCAGATTCGTTCTGACACTTCATCCCAATCTCAGCCCACTCCAAGGCGATCGCTCCTGGGGTCTGCTCAATACAAGGAAGGGGAAGCTGTGCCTCATCGATCCGAACGACGATCTCATCCTTAAGCGCTTCCGCCCATCTCTATGGAAAAGAGACCGGTTTCTGCCCCTTTCCGTACTGCGACGACGTATTACTCCACTTGCCAGTCTCCGTGTCGCCGGCAACGCCTGTCTGACAAGAATGGACGTTGCCGTCGAAGTCGCCCTCGGCGACATGCCCCATCTTGAAGATAATATCGCGGGTTCGCCGTCGTTCCAGGATAAGGGCAAAGTCACGATTCCACTGCTAGCCGGAGATCGCAATTTTCGTTTCTTGAAGCTTGCGCTTACTTCGTCGACTTATGCCGACCTTGAGAATGCCCATGCCGTTCTCGACCATATAAAACCATTCATCGAAGCTTCATCTGTACTTGCGAAGATCATCCCGTCCACCCACGGTCAGATCGATATCGACGGCAAATCGGGCTGGGTCGAAACAGCACTGCCCGGCAGACCGCTTTCACAGATCAACGACAGCAAGGCTCTGCCCTCGCTCCTAGAAGATACTGCGAGGATATTCCGTGCGATCGCTCAGCTCCCGGAGGATGCTGTCCCATTCCATGACACAACGAGCCGTAGCAATCATCTCCGCGCTCTTGTGAGTAATGCTGATGAGCAGGATATGATGACCCTCGATCGCATTCTGGCTCTCCTGGAGCAACCGCACCGCATGCATCTCCGAAAAAGTGACATGTCGTTGAGTAATATTCTAGTAGAGTCCGGCGCCGTCTCCGGGCTCATCGACTGGGACGAGAGTGGTTCCACGAAATGGCCAGCGGTTCACATCGCTGATTTCGCACTTTCGTGGACCTGGCAGAGAGATAATCTCGCAAGAGCCCAAACAGTGTCCATGCTTCTGGGCGACCGCCCGCCGGCTCTGGACTCAGGCCTTGACATCGGTCACATGCTCCTTTTGTCGGGCATGTCCATGAGGGATTTCACATACGGAGTTCTCGAGTCATATCTCGACCACGCACACCACGAGCTCAAGCACGCAATCATCGGCGATCGTCGCGAACGCGTATCGAATCTTCTTTTGGACCCCATCAGGGCCTCCGCACAATTCATTAATAGCCTGGAGCGACCTTATGAGTCATCCCAATAGGCCAATCTCGGGTTTATTGCACGCATGGTTCCAAACGATTACGGTATATGGGCGCACCTATCACCATGCATAGTCATGCGCTGCTGGTTCTAACAGCCTTGGCATAGACCTCCAGATATCGTTCCATCATGGTAGTCATTGTATACTTCTCTCTCTGGACAGCAGCCGCATTCAGACGAAGACGGTCGACCAAGTCCGGCTCATCGACGAATCGGCGACACGCTTCAGCAATCGCAGAAGGATTGCGGGCCTCGAAAAGCAATCCGGTGGATTCATCGACCAGGATTTCTGCCAATCCCCCCACGGAGGATGCAAGTACGGGTATATCCAGCGACATCGCCTCAAGCAGCGTATACGGCAGGCCTTCGTGGAGGGACGGCATCATGAGGCCATCCACGTGAGCCAGATAGTCGTATACATTTTCTCGAAATCCTAAAAACAGAATGCGCTCTGATACTCCAAGACGATCGGCTTGTGATCGAAGAGCACCCAAGCTCGGGCCCGTTCCCAGTACTACGAATCGCACATCCAGAGGCATAACCGGGTCAGTGAGAGCCGTAATCAAGTAGTTGATTCCCTTGACTTCAGCCACTCTCCCGACGATCGCCAAGACACAGC
>CALEMW010000181.1 GCA_937910695.1 uncultured bacterium | reverse complement strand
CTGCACCTTCTGCAAGCACATGGAAAGATGCCGTGACGATGGTTCCAGATGCAAGAACAAGCAAGATGCAGACAACAACTTCGTCGAGGCGAAGAAGTTTGTCGCCTGCAATAAATGCTCGTTCAAGGGACACTGTTTTTGCGTGAGACACTTCCATTGTTCGAGCGAACAAGAAGCCATGGATTTCATCGCCCTCGACGCTTCACCTCGCCACTGACCAGCCTCGTTCGTTGCTGACCGCTGGCCGCTGGCCGCCTCCCCGCCACCATCCTCTCTCCCCGGCACAACCTCCCATGTCCATCGAACGCCTCCTGCTGATCCCCACCCAGGCCGACCCAGACGATCTGCTGCGCCTTGGCCCCTGCCGCTCCAGGCCACCCAAGGTGGTGGAGGTCGAAGTGGACGCCATGGTGGACGGCTACATCGGTCGCAAGCCCTACTGGACCGAGCGGCCAGGCCGGGGCACCAAGCAGCTCCGCAAGGCGCTGCCCCTGATCTGGCGCGGGAGCGTCGTCGGCTGGAGCTGCGATCTGCTGGCGCGGGCGCTCAATAGCCACAACAAGGGCAGGCGACTGCAAGTCTACACCGAGCAGGACGCTCTGGCGCTGTTCGAGGAGTACGTCAACACCTTCCAGGCGGACGGTGTGACCGGCGTGATCGAGAACAAGGAGGACTGACCATGGACTGGACTGAACAAAATGTCATCACCATGACGGGCCGTGAGGAGCTGTGGGGCAAGGTGATCCTCGAGCAGAGCGGAGATCGATGGCTGGGCTGTGTGCGCGACTGGCAAGGAAACGCCTGCGCCGACATCAACGAGCCAGTACTAGGTTGGGCCAAGAAAGCCGCCAACGAAGCTCTGGCCAGGCTCGAGGTCCACTGGAAGGCGTGGCAGACCAAGCACGGCGACCAAGACTTCCGTCCGCAGGCCAGGGCCGAGCTGTACGCCGCGTTTCGTGCCCTGGCCGAGATCGAGGGCTGGGCCTGGAAGCTGTGTCCGCGACCCGAAGACGAACTCGGAAACGATCTGCTGGCGGCCCTCGAACCGTTCGGGAGGGAGTGATGGAACCAATCGATCCCGTGACCGCAGTCCGCGCCCTGCTCGGTCTGCATCCCATCGACCCAGCGCAGCCCCGTGAGCCGTGGCCTGCGGGCCATGAGCGGCGGCTGACGGTCGGATACAACGAGTGGAGCAGTCCACGCATGATCCGGGTGTGCTGGCGCGAGGACGCGCAATTCCAAGTAGAACAACGCCACTCCGCATCCCTCACCATCCACGACAGCGAAAACTACAAGATCGTGGAGGTCGAGATCACAGGAGAGGACCACGCCCTCGATCTGTGGGAGCTGATCGTCAGGAGGGTCGCGGCGGAAGTGCTGACGACGACCATGGAGACAATGTTCTCGAAAAGGAGTTCGTGATGGACTGGAAAAGCGAAGAAGGGAGGGTGCTGCTGCGCCGGGCGTGGCCCGAAGGCTACCTGGCGATGCGCGGGGTGTTGACGGTGGACAACTGCGTCTGCGTCGAAGCCAGCGCCGGCCATGTCACGTTCTGGGCCGGCATGGACACCGAGTACAGCTACCCGGACGGCCCGGCGAAACTGCTGGCGTGTGGTTCCTTCCTCCCGAACCCAGACCCTTTCGTTCACGCCACCTGGGCCTGCCTGAAGGCGGATCTCGCCAGAGCTGTCGGTTGGACAGATGCCACCGAGCTGATCTGGTGCCAGATGATGCTGATGGACGACTCGGTTCAGTGGTGCCTATCGAAGAAGGAGGACAACCGAAAGAGTGTGCTCGTTCACTTCGACATCCGCACCAACGACCCCGCCGAGGCCCTGGTGCGTGCGCGCATCCAGGTCCGCGAACAATAAGTGAGGTAAAACATGGACTGGAAAAGCGAGGAGGGACAAGCACTGTTGATCCGTGCTTTCCCCGACGAAATCACATGCTGGTGCCCACCGTTCCCCGATCCGCACATCCATGCGAAATGGGGTTGGCTGCTCGCCTACCTGGAGCGTGAACTGCTGAAGCACCCCGATATGCGGGGGTGGCCCATCGCCGCCAACGAGACGATCACGGGTCGTTCGCTGTGCATGGCAGAGGAGGAAGCAGGGAACGAGAATCCCATGCCTTCCTGGCAGCTCTGCGTCCACACCGACTTCGGCCACAGCTACGACCACACCTGGAGGAACAAACAGATCATCCGTGAAGGTCGTGACGGTTCCAGGCTGGCTCCGACCTTCTGGATCGACACCGACGACGCCGCTGAGGCGCTGGTGTGGATGTTGATCATGCTCAACGAATCAGGAGCGACCGGGCCATGAACTGGAAAAGCGAAGAAGGAAGGGCGCTGCTGCGCCGTGCCTGGCCTGCTGGCCATATGCGCCAGCTCCGAGCCTGGACCTTGGAAGGCTACGTCTGCACCAGCATCGAAGACGACTACGCTATGTTCGAGCTGACCGGCTGTGACTCTCCCATCATGGTGAAGACGGACGGCAAGACTGCCGGGGGTTGCCAGGATGATGTGGACGAAGGCGATCTGCTCCCCAATCCCGACACCATCGATCACGCTACCTGGGCCTGTATGCTTCGAGACCTGGCCGAAGCCGCAGGTTGGAACTGCGGAGGCGGCGGCCTCTCCTGGGGTCATTCCCCTATGTCGAGTGGGAGACGCTGGTTCCTCCGTCGAGCGGAGAGCCACGTCGTCAGGTTCGACCTGGACGATCCAACCCTCGATGCAGAGTTGGCCCTGGTGCGCGCCCGCATCCTGATTCGTGAGCACAACCCATGAAGCACCTCCACTACCTCCGGTACATCCTGCGTCACAAGCTGTTCGTGCTCATCGCCTGCGTGGCCGAGGCAGACCGACTGGGAGTCGGGAGTCGGCCCCTGTTCGCCGCCCAGCTCCTGTGGCGCGGCCTGACCCACGACCTGAGCAAGCTGCGCCCATCCGAGTGGTTCCCCTACGTCGAGAACTTCTACGGTGAGCCCCTGGACGAGTGGTCCCCCTGTGTCGAGAACTTCTACGGTGAGCCCCTGGACGAATGGATCGTCTGTGACGGTGAGCCCGTGCAGAGGACCGTGGAGCAGTGGGAGCGTCAGGACGCCTTCGACGCCGCCTGGCTGTTCCACCAGCACCGCAACCGGCACCACTGGCAGCACTGGATTCTGCACAATGACGACGGCTCCACCAGGCTGCTGCCCATGCCCGAGCTGGACATGCTCGAGCTGCTGTGCGACTGGTATGGAGCTGGCTGGGCCATCACGGGCGAACATGGCTGGCCCAATGTCGCGGCCTGGTACACGAAAGAGCAGGGCAAGCTGCGACTGGACGAGGGCACCAGGGAGCGGATCGAACGATTTTTGAGAGATCGCTCCAGACCGCTTGCGTAGGTCACATACCGCATTAGGATAAGGGAAACCCCAGGAGTTTTCCATGCCCAAAGACGATGACCCCTTGCCCGGCACCTACCACATCAGGCACTGTCGTCTCCCTGCTGCCGACGACGACCAGGGCCACTTCGGATACCACCATCCGAAGATCACCCTCGAGACGATCCACGCCAAGGCCGCCTGGCTGATGGGGCTTGACCCCGAGAGCCGAGCCACGGTGGAG
>CALEMW010000180.1 GCA_937910695.1 uncultured bacterium | reverse complement strand
CCCGAAGAGCCAGGTGAACGACAGTGCCCCCTGGGCCAGCAGAAGCCCGAGACCGTCACGGCTCTCCCAAGCCGGCGGCGAAGGAGGAGCGTGGTCCCCATATCGCAGGTCGTAATACAAAGCGTGTCGACTTGTACTGGCCGGCGGCAGGACGGCGTGAGTATCGACGCCGAACGGCACGCACCCGACCACGACCAAGGATTGGGCCAGCCCAGTGCTCAACTGACGCCACGGCGCCAGACTCACCCGAGCGTTCAGGTCCTTGTCGGCCGCGAGCCAGGCCGCCGTTCGCTCGGTGCCAGGGCCGGCCCGAGCTGCCACCACCACGTTCTCAAGGCCGAGATCCAGAAGCGCGCAGACGGCCGCCCGCGCCGATCCGCCCGCGCCGAGCACCATCCCCGTCCAGCCGGCACCAACGCCGCCGATCGCGAGCTCTTCGCACAGGCCGCCGAGGTCCGTGTTGTGTCCCGCCCAGCCATCGCTCTCGACGCGGAAGGTGTTGACGGCACCCAGTCTCTGGGCCTCACCGCTCAGAGTGCGGCAGAGGGCGGCGATATCCTCCTTCAACGGCACGGTGACATTGCCGCCGCACAGCCCCAAATCAGCGGCGGCGGTCACCAGGGTCTCCAGATGCTCGGGCTCGACGTCGATGCGGACATAGTCGGCATCGATCCCGACGGCTGCGTAGACAGCGTTGTGGAAGACAGGCGACCGGGAGTGGTCGACGGGATGACCGAGCACCGCATAGAGATCGCGTTGGGGTTGCCATTCATGACCGTCGCAGCGCAAGACGCTGCCGTCGAAGACCAGAAGTTCGGGGCGTTCAGCCATGGACGGCGTCCCGCCGGCTGTGAACGAGCACGACCGTTCCGACGATCATCAGCGACAAACTGATGGCCTGGCTCAAGGTCAGTCCCATGCTCAGGACGGCCCCCGGTTCATAGTCACGCACCAGGTCGACCAGGAAGCGCGTCAAACCGTAGAAGAGCAGAAAACGGCCGAAGGTCCCGCCGCGCCTATCATCGGCGCGCTCCCAGAGCAGTAGCAGCCCCCAGACGACGAAACCACCCAGGGAGGCGAACAGCTGGGCTGGCAGCAGAGCTTCGTTCGGATGGTCCCAGCCCGCGGGGCAGGATTGCGGAAACACGACACCGAACGGACCGTCGGTGGGACGGCCGTAACAGCAGCCGTTGAGGAAGCAGCCGATGCGGGTCAGCCCGATGCCCAGAACAACCTGGGGGGCCATGACATCGGCCATCTGCAAGAATGGAACGCCCCCTCGACGACAGAACCAGACGACCGCGACGATGGCGCTGATGATCCCGCCGTAGAGCGTGAGTCCGCCGCGCCACAACATGAACATTTCGTACCAGGGATCGAATTCCGAGAGGTGTGTGAGCACGAAGAACACCCGCACACCCACCAGCGACGCCACCAGGACGGTGAACGCACAGTCCATCACGACGGTCTGGTCCAACCCCCGCGAACGCCCCCGGCGCACGCTCAGCACGATGCCGACAACGAAACTCAAAGCGAGTAGGAATCCGAAGCTCTTGACGGGTCCTATCAGGTGCGGGTGCACGACATCTCCTCTTGCTTGAAATTACGTTTCAAAAGAACGAGAACCTATGTTCACCAAAAGACCCAACATGAACGACGAGATCAGGAAATTCGATCCCCCGTAGCTCATGAACGGCAAAGGCAGTCCAGTGACCGGCAAAAGCCCCGTGGTGATCGAGATATTCACCAGGACGTGGAAGGTGAAGTACGTCACCACGCCGATGGCGAGGTGCGAGTTGAAGGGTTTGCGGGCGGCCCGGGCTATGGCAAGCCCCTTCAGGATGATCGCCATGAATAGACCGAGCAGCAGCATGGCTCCCACGAAACCGAGTTCCTCTCCCACGACCGAGAAGATGAAATCGGTGTGCCGTTCCGGCAAGAACGCCAGACCCTTCTGGGTTCCCTGGAGATAACTGGTGCCGAACAGACCCCCGCTGCCGATGGCGATCTTGGACTGAATGGCCTGGTATCCCGTTTCGTAGCGGAAGAGTTCGGGCTGAAAGAAGCTGAGGATCCGCGCCTGTTGGTATGGCTTCAGACCCGCCCAGAGCACCGAGGTGCCGATCCCGCTGCCGATATTGGCCAGAACCAGGAAGAAGCTCTCCATGACCCGGAAACGGCCCACATAAAGGGCCAGCAGAAGAACGAGCAAGTAGATTCCCCAGGGCCACGGCGAATCCACAATCCTTTCCGAATAGAAGCTCAGCACGGCGCTCAGCAACGGTGAACCCACGCTCAACAGAACGACCCAGGACAGACCGAACCAGAATACCAGGCCCAACCAGATGGCGACGAAGACCAGACTGGTTCCGAGGTCGGGCTCCCTGAGCACGAGGACCATGGGCACCATGGCAAGGACCAGCGATCCTGCCACCGGCAGCAGTTGTCTACCCGAAGAATCGCTGCGTCCGAACATCCGGGCCAAAACCAGCAGCATCGCCACCTTCGCCGGTTCCGAAGGTTGAAGCCGGATCGGGCCGAGGGCGAACCAGCGACGAGAACCGGCCACTTCCGGGGCGAACATCAACACCATCAGCAGCAGCAGAACCGCGCCCAAGAAGATGAACGGAGAGCTTTCCTCCAGCAGGTTCAGGGGCACCCTCGCGGCGACCAGCAGGGCCACCCAGCCGGCGGCGATCCAGATCACCTGACGCCAGAAGACAGCCTTCGCCACACCGGGATCGGTGACCTTGTATGGGCCGCTGATGCCTTCGGTCACGCTCCACAAGATGCTCAGACTCGCGAAGCACAGCAGGGCATAGAGAACGATCAGCATCTTGTTGGTGTGGGCTGCACGCGCCAAAAGGCTGACGATCATCTCTGCTCCTCTCCGCGTTCACGCCAGTTGAAGAAAGTCTCCATCCAGCGGGCTGCGACCGGTGCGGCCACCGCCCCGCCGTGACCGGCATTCTCCAGGATGATGGCCACCGCCACCTCCGGATGCGAAGCCGGCGCAAAGCCGACGAACCAGGCGTGATCATCTCCGTGGGGATTTTCCGCCGTCCCGGTTTTGCCGGCCACCTCGACGGCTTCGAGACGCGCCTTGGTTCCGGTCCCGATATCGACCACCTGCCCCATGGCGTGACGGATCCAGGCGAGATTGGCGGGACGGAACGGCAAGGGAGCCGACTCGGCCGACAGGTCCTCCATGAAGAAGCGGGGCGACAGATTGGCATCGCCGGAGGCCACCCGTCCCGTCAGCACGGCCATCTGCAACGGCGTCACCAGGATCTCTCCCTGGCCGATGGCGTTGTTGAGCATCACGCCCCGCGTCCAGCGCCCTTTGCCGAACCGTCGGTCGTACCACTCGATGTCGGGAATGATGCCAGCGGTCTCCCCTTTGAAGGGGCTTCGGGTGGATTGTCCCAGGCCGAGCGCCAAGGCCACCTCTTTCAACTGGGCGAGATCGAGACGCTGGATGACCTGATAGTAGAACACGTCGCAGGAATGCACGAGGGCGCCCGTGTGATCGAGGTAACCGTGTCCCGTCCTCTTCCAACAGCGGAAGTCGCGGTCGCCGTAATGATAGCTGCCCAGGCACGGCTCGTAGCTGGTGCCGTCGCTGGCCGCTCCGTTTTCGAGCGCGCTCAAAGAAGTCACGATCTTGTAGGGAGAACCCGGGGGATACGTGGCCTGGACCAACCTGTTCAGGAACGGGTGGCGCGGATCCGAGAGCAGGGCGTTCCACTCGTCGCTCGAAATGCCGCGGCTGAAGATGTTGCTGTCGAAGGTGGGTAAGCTCACCGCCGCCAACACGGCGCCGTCGGGCAGGGAGAGAGCGACTGCACAACCGGTGCGTCCCGCCATAGCGGCCATCAGGCTGTCTTGGAGTTCGACCGACAAGGTCATATGCACATCACGCCCGGGCAACACTTCCAACAGAGCGATTTCGCGCGTTCCCACGACGCGCCCCCGGGCATTGACCTCACGCAGGTACCAACCGGCCTGTCCCCTCAAGTCCACTTCGCGGGCCGACTCGACCCCTTCCCGGCCGATGGCGTCGCCTGGACGGTAGAGCGGAAATTTTCCGGCGGTGTCGACCTCGGCCGCTGAAACCTCGCCCGTATAACCGATCAGATGAGCGAACAACGAACCGTTGGGATAACGTCTGCGCGCGCTGGCATCGACTCGCGCCCCGGGAAGATCCCTGGCCCGTTCCTCGACCGCTGCGAGTCTGGACATCGAGGCGTCGTTCATCAGCACCAAACGGCCGCGGCCGGATTCCTGCTGGCGCCGCAAACGGGCCAACGTCGTTTCTTCATCGAGCTCGAACCAGTCGATCAGGGTCGCGAGTGTGCTGTCCGGACCGTCGGTGCTGATGCTGGAGCTGGGCAGGGTGATGCTGGCCTTAAACACGTTGTCCGCGAGCACGCGACCCTCGCGGTCGAGGATGCGTCCGCGCGGCGCCCTCACCCGCACCCGTTCCTGGCGGTTGTGGGCGGCCTGTTTGCGGTAATTCTGGTTGTGAACGATCTGCATCTGGAAAAGGTTGACCGCGACGATGCCGAAGAGCAGCACGACGAGGCCGCGGTAGATGCGGGCCTGCAAGTCGCGGGATTCTGCCATGGCGGCCTCCGGGTCAGTCGTCGCGTCGCAGCAGTCCGAGCATGTCGGCAAGGCGGATCAGCGGTACCGCCACCAGGCCCGTGTACAGGGCCGACGGCAGAACCTCCAGGAAGAACGGTTCGAAGAACGGTGTACGCAGGCTCCAGCTTTCCACTAGCAGGTAGAGCAGACCGTGGCCCAACGCCGCCGTCGTCACCACCAGTCCTTCGACCAGGACCATGCCGGGTACCATGCGTTCACGGAAACGGCCGACCCCGAAGCCGGTGAGGGTCTTGCACAGGGCGTGCAGTCCGAGCAGATTGGGCACGGCGCTGTCCATGATCAGTCCCAGGACAAAGCCGTAGAGAGTGCCGGCGTAAGCCCCTTCCGCGAAGGCCAGGATCACCAGGCTGATCAGGGCGAAGTCAGGTGCGATACCACCGAACGTCAGCAAAGGCCTGAGCAGGGTTTCGCCGATCAGCGCCATCAGTCCCAGTTTCAGGGTCGTGGAGAGAAATCTGCTCATGGCGTCTGTTCCGTTGACGGTATGTCCGTGCCGGATGCAGGCGCATCCCACCAGTCCCCATCGCCCACCACGACGAAGACGAGATCGAGTGCGCCGAGATCAGCCAGCAGTTCGACCTGGACCGACTTGAAGATCTCGCGCAAGGGTGTATCCACCGCCGTGACGATGCCGACGGGCAGCCCCCGGGGCATGGCCGGCGCGATGGCCTCGTCGCCGGCGCCGACGGCCGGGATGTCCGAAGTCACCAGGCGGTCGCCGGGACGCACATCCTCGTCTCGGCCCACAAGAGTCAGACTGAAGGTCCCCAACCCTGGCCGCAGGATCCCGGGCAGTCCGGTCCGCTCCACCTCGCAGCAGATGGCGAAATCCGGGGACGACGCCAGTTCGACCCAGGCGGCCTTGGTTCCGTCGGCGCGCAGAACACGACCGACCAGTCCGCCGCTGGTGATCACAGGCTGATGAACCCTCCAGGCCACATCGTGGGCCGAACGAACGCGTACCAGAGTCGTGGCATCATCCACCCGCAAGACCACCACCTCGCAGGGGATCACGCGGCTTGGTTCACGACGGTGCAGGCCGAGGGCTTCGCGCAAGGCATCGCGTTCTCGACACAGCCGTTCCGCGGACTCCAGGTCCATGGTTACGGCCGCGAGGCGCGCCGCGAGCTCCGCGTTCTCGGCGCGGACATCTGAGAGGTCGGAAACAAAGGCGATGGTGCGTGTCCAGGGCGAAGTCAACACGTCGGCGAGCACCTGCGCCACGTCGATCTTGTTGGCGGCGGGCAGCCCCAGCAGGATCAACGAGACCAGGACGCACAGTACCAGCGCCAGCCGCTCCACCGCGCGAGACTGTGGCGCCAGGTTCACGGCGCCCTAGTCCCGGGCGCTTTTCATGATCACCGGACGGTACTTCTCGAAATCGTCCAAGATGCGACCCGTACCGTGGACCACGCAGAGCAGGGCGTCGTCCATGAGGTTGATGGGCAGGTCCGTGTGTTCGCGCAGGAGTTCGGGCAGGCCGCGGAGCAGGGCGCCGCCCCCGGTCATGACGATGCCGCGATCCTTGATGTCCGCCGCGAGTTCTGGCGGCGTCCGTTCGAGGGCGTGCTTGAGGGCGTCGACGATGGCCTGGATGGGCTCCTGCAGCGCCTCGCGGATCTCCAGGGTGGAGATCTTGTGGAGCTTGGGGATGCCGGTGACCTGGTCGAGGCCCTTGATCTCCATCTCCTCCTCCTGCTTCAGCTTGAAGGCCGAGCCGACGGTCTTCTTGATGTGCTCGGCGGTCTGGTCGCCGATCAGCAGGTTGTGGTTCTTCTTGATGTAGTTGACCACGGCCTCGTCCATCTCGTCGCCGCCGACGCGGATCGAGGTGTCGCAGACGATGCCGTTGAGGGCGATCACCGCGATCTCGGTGGTGCCGCCGCCGATGTCGATGATCATGTTGCCGCTGGGCTGGTCCACCGGCAGACCCACGCCGATGGCCGCCGCGATGGGTTCGGCCACCAGGAACACTTCGCGGGCGCCGGCGTGCTTGGCCGAGTCGCGCACCGCGCGCTTTTCCACCTCGGTGATGCCCGAGGGCACGCAGATCACGATGCGCGGCGCGATGAAGTGGCGCTTCTTCTGCGCCATGCGGATGAACTCCCGCAGCATGTACTCGGTCACCTCGAAGTCGGCGATCACACCGTCCTTCAGCGGCCGGATGGCCTCGATGTTGTCGGGCGTCTTGCCGAGCATCGCCTTGGCTTCGGTGCCCACGGCGTAGACCTTGCCGGTGGACTTGTCCAGGGCCACGACGGAGGGCTGGTTCAGGACGATGCCCTTGCCCTTGATGTGCACCAGGGTATTGGCCGTACCGAGATCGATGGCGATGTCGTTTGTGAACAGGTTGTTCAACCGGGAAAACATGTGGTCACCCTTCTTGCGCATCGGCCGCTCTCGGCCGCGCGTCGTCGCGCCCGGGCCATCCGCGCTCGCGGAGGCTCGTTATCCGACCGGATCCTACGATCACGTGGTCCAGCACTTCAATCCCCATCAGGCGTCCGCACTCGGAAAGGCGGACCGTCAGTTCAAGATCCTCGCAGCTCGGCTCGGCACATCCTGAAGGATGGTTGTGCGCGACGATCAGCGCCGCCGTGCCCCGCCTCACCGCAGAACGGAAGACTTCGCGCGGATGGACCAGCGAAGCGTTCAGACTTCCGATCGACACCGTCTCGGTGGCCCGCAGCCGATGCCGCGTGTCGAGATGGAGTGCGAGGAAGCGTTCCCGATCACGTCCGCGGAACTCTTCGAGCAGATGGGCGCTCAGGTCGCCGGGGCCGCGCACGGTCACAAGGTG
The DNA here is from genome assembly GCA_937910695.1 of uncultured bacterium. Taxonomy (GTDB): domain Bacteria; phylum Krumholzibacteriota; class Krumholzibacteriia; order LZORAL124-64-63; family LZORAL124-64-63; genus CALEMW01. The sequence continues at coordinate 3,643 of CALEMW010000180.1, read as the reverse complement.
CGGCTCAGGGCGATCCCGGGTGCGCGCTCCCAGCTCGAAGGCGGCTACCAGACGTTCAGCTCCGGATGGCCCGAGTCCCCTCGCCTGCACCAGTTCTGCAGGGGTGCACCCGGCAAGGGCGGTCAGAGATCCATGCCGCTCAAGAAGCTGCGCAGCCACCGTCAGGGGCTCCCGAACACCCCCGAACAGCACGGTCAGGAGTTCAATAGGACTCAGGTCACGAATCCAGGTCCCGTGACGCTTGTGCCCCGCGAGAGGCCCCGACTCAGGCGTCGTATCACGTATCTCTTTTGTTTTGAACACACTACCTCGCACAGGGAGGCGGCACCAAGTTAGCAGACACCCCAGGCTCCGGCAACCCTTTTTCGGGGCTTTCCCCTTGAATGGGCGGGGTTTCGGGCCTATTCTACCGGCGGCGCCGTCTCCAGCCTGGAGGACATCTTGACGTCCGAAACCGACCGCTCTTCTAATCCCGTCCTCGTTCGTAAGTACGGCGGCTCATCCCTGTCTTCGGTCGACCGCATCCGCACGGTTGCCAGCGCCCTGGCTGTCCGTCACGCTGAAGGCATCGGCCTGGTGGTCGTGGTCAGCGCCATGGGGCGCACGACCGACGAACTCGATCATCTCGCCCACCAGGTCAGTCAGCACCCCGCCCGCCGTGAGCTCGACATGCTCCTGTCGGTGGGCGAACGCATCACCATGTCGCTGCTTTCGATGGCCCTGGCCGATCTCGGCGTGCCTGCCATCTCGTTCACCGGTTCCCAGTGCGGCTTGATCACCGACGGCAGCCACACCGATGCCCGCATCCTCGAGGTGCGCGGCGACCGCGTGCGCGACGCCCTCGACCAGGGCATGGTCGTGGTCGTCGCCGGCTTCCAGGGCGTAAGCCGCGACCGCGAAATCACGACCCTCGGCCGCGGCGGCAGCGATGCGACCGCGGTGGCTCTGGCCGCCGCCCTCGGCGCCGAACGCTGCGAGATCCTCAAGGACGTCGACGGCATCTTCACCGCCGACCCGCACCGCGTGCCCGACGCCCTGCGTCACGCCACTCTCTCCTACGACGAGATGGAGCGCATCGCCGGCGCCGGCTGCGGCGTCGTGCACCATCGGGCCGTGAGTCAGGCGCGGGAGCACGGCGTGCCCCTCTTCGTGGGGTCGAGCTTCCACGATGCGCCGGGCACCCTGATCTCCGCCGCGGCGACCGCCGCCGCACCCGCCACCGCCGTCGCGGATTGGCGCCCCCTGTCGATCATCTCCCACGACGACCTCGCCCTGCTCGAGGTCTTCGACCCGGCCGCCCCGCTTCCGGCGACCCTTGCCGCAGCGGTGGCCGAACACCCTCCCCTGGCCGAATGGACGCGCCAGGACGGCGATCGCCTACACTGGGGCGTGATCGGGCCCTCCGCCGAGATCTCCCGCCTCCGCGATCTGCTGCCCGACGCCGGCCGCATCGTTTTTCAGCGCGGCCTGGACTGTCTGAGCTTCGCCGGGCCGCCTCCGGCAAGCTGGCTGGCCGTGCGCGCCCAGGTGACGTCCAGCCTGGCCGAGCTCGGCATCGACGGCGTGCACCTGATCGCCGTGGACGGCGTGCTGCGCCTGCTGCTGCCGCCCACCGACGCCGCCCGGGTTCTGCAACCCTTGCACGATCTGTTCCTGGGAAATCACGGGTAAGAACGGGGTCGGATGCGAAGGTTGTCGCCGTCGGTTGACGGCGACGGGGCGGGTGTGCGTTGCGGGATGCGTCAGAAGTGCGTCACGATATCCATGACGAAGGCCTGAAGATCGAGGCCATGCCCAGACCCCTGCCGGCCATCGGCAGCACGACCACTCGACCACGAGAGGCCCAGATCCGTCTCGCCGAGGTGGACCGTGGAGCCGAGCCCCAGACTCGTCGAGCCGTCGAATCGGACCGCCGATCCATCAGCGACGACGGCGTCATTCGTCGGCCTGAGGTATTCGAAGCCCATGCGCAGCGTGAACCAGGCCGAGGGACGGACTTCGACCGACAGATGCAGCCCGTGTTCGGTCCAGCGATCGTGATGCGACCAGCCGAAATCACCGGCATGCGTCAAAACCACATCGTGAACGGTCCGCTCCAGCCAGCTCAACGTGATCTGGGAATCCTTATCGGGCCAGAGAATGAGTCCCGTTTCGAGATGTTCGGCGTTGTTGAACAGCGTCCGTGACGAATTGTAGACCATGTCGGAGGCCGGCGCGGCCTCGCTGTCGTCGCGCGCGACGGCCACCACAAACACGACATGGTCGTTCACCTGATGATGTCCCCGCACTCGCCAGCGGCTGACCGCGGCATCGGCGACCTCGCGTGACCCGGGCCGCCAAGCTCCGCGCTCCACGGTCCCATCGACGACCGTCCGCGCCGCAATGATCCAACGCGCTCCCAGCTGGCCGGTCCGTGACGATAACGCCGTGTCGCGATCCTCGAGTGGACCGTCGTAACCCCAACCGAGCCCCAGAGTGAGCGGCCCGAAACCCTTCGCGCCCTGGAGCTGGATCCGAGGTTGCCCTGAACGGATCTGATTCATGGTTTCGAAATGAACACGCCCCATCACGCCCGCTCCGAAATCACGACGCGCCTCGAGGGCGAGGAATGCCTCGTCGTCGCGATTCGCCATCGTCAAAGCCTTGAGCGGGCCGTGATGACCGATGAGAGCCGGCCACATGCCGTCGCCCCCGATGTCTTCGATCAGGATCCCGTCGTCCGCCAAAGCCGACAACCGGGCCGACGGCGTAGCGACGGCCGTTCCGACCGTCGCCGCCAACAGCATCACCAGCAGAAGTCGGATCATGTCGCATCCTTCAATAGGGGAGTTCGGCATAGAGTCGATAATCGCCCAAGGCATACGGATCGTAAAACACCACGCGGACCCCGATCTGGCGATAGTACCAAACCTCCCACTCTCCCGACACGTTGGGCTCCATGCCGTGGTAGTCGACCTTGTCGGGTCGCCCGTAACGGATGAGAATGCGGCCGCGATCGCTCAGGGCTCCCCGTCCGAAGCGGCCGAAGCGGCGGTCCGCCTCCACGATGCGCTCCAGGTGGCCGGCCTCGTCCGGATCCAGGTCCGGTCCACGGGCTTCCCAGAGAGAATGCCAGGCTGCGGCGCGGCTGTCCGGCGGCATTTCGGCCAGCGTGCGCCGATCGGCCTTGTCGGGCACGATCTCATCGAGCCAGCCCACATGCCGGCGCCAGGCCGTGTCGTCGAGGAACGGCACGCCCAGGTTCACGAGCTCGTGATCAGGACTCAGCTCCAGACGTGCCTCGTGATCACCCTCGAGACGAATCGCCAGGGTCTGCAGACCGAAGGGGAACTCTGATGCAGGAGCGGCGACGCGGATGCTGAGACTGTCGCTGTCCCCCGGCAACGGCAGGTCCTTCACCGAGAGAATACGCTCGGTGCCCTGGGCGTCGCGCACGGCCGCTATGAATCGGGTGGCTCCCGAACCGACGGCGCCTCCCGGGCGCAGACCCAGCCCGACATCGACGCGCAGCGAATCCACCCTCTGTTCGAGGCTCAGGATCCCGGCCCCGTCGTTGGTCAGATTCCAGGCGAAGGACGTGAAGTACCACGGTATGCCGCCGCCGCCGCCGGGGGTAACTCCGCCTTCTTTGCCCCTCCCGCCA
>CALEMW010000179.1 GCA_937910695.1 uncultured bacterium | reverse complement strand
ACGATGTGCGTGGAGGAGGTGGTGGCCGAAGTCGGCCGCGACCGCGCCTACTACGTGGAGTCCGGCGGCGGCGTCACCTTCAGCGGCGGCGAGCCGCTCACCACGGTGAACGCGGGCTTCACGCTGCAGGCCCTCAAGGAGTGCCGCCGCGCCGGTCTGCACACCGCGGTGGATACCTGCGGCCACGTGAGCCGCGAAGCGTTGCTCGAGGCGGGAGCCCGCGCCGACATCATCCTCTACGACCTGAAGATCATGGACTCGGACCGCCACCGCGCCGCCACCGGCGCGGGCAACGAACGCATCCTGCAGAACCTGCAGACGCTGAGCCGCGCCGGCGCCGACATCCGCGTGCGTGTACCGCTGATTCCGGGCTTGACCGACGACGCCCACAACCTCGAGATGATCGCCAGGTTCGTGAAGGCCCTGCCCGGCCGCCACCCGATCCACGTGCTACCCTACCACGGCACCGCCCGCGACAAGTACGGGCGGCTCGGCAAGACCTACGGCCTCGACGATGTGACCGCGCCCGACGAGACGGCCGTGGCCGTGGCCGTGGGCCGTGTGCGCGCGTTCGGCTCTGATGTGTTCGTGGGGGGATGATCTGTTGCAAGACACGAGTGCGCAACATGTTTGATAACTTCATGTTGCGAAGATTACATGTGTTCCGTGAACGCAAAGGACGGCCACGATGATCACCCTCAGAATCACGGCCGAAGACATGACCGTCATGATCAAGTCGGCTCGCTTGACCCCGTCGGCGACCGGAGTCATCACACGCAGCAAGATCGACGGCATGCATATGCTTCTGGAGATGGATCCCGAAGAGGCGCGCGATCTGCAAGTTGTCCTGGGGGGATCCGTACCCCGGGCCGACGACCGCAAGGACCGCAGGATCCTGCAGCGGCTGGTCCACAAGCTGGCGGAGAAGCTCGACCGCATCGGCGAGGGTCTCGAGATCGATCCCTCGGACATGGCTCGGCGGATCCTCGACTACAACACGGCGCCGCGCGCCGAATTCGACGGCCTTTCCCCGGCCCAGGTCCAGATCCTGATCAAAACCCCGTGGACGACGGACACGCCCGGTCTGCAGATCCACGCGGACGTCGACCCGGCGGTCCTGGAGGGGTCGGACCTGCTCCACAATGCGCGTATTCTGCTCATGGCCCTGGCCGATGGCGGCACCAAGACAACCGCCGTATCGGGCAACCTGAACCGGGCGTTCGTCGAGCGGATGCTCGGGGCGATGCGCTGGCCGGAGGGCTACGAAGACGAGTGCCGGTACATGAACAAGGTGTTCAACGAAGAGGATGTTTGGAAACTCCACGAACTGAGGGTGGTGCTGAAGGAGGCGCGGTTGATCGCCCGGCGCAAAGGGATGATGGTCGCCACGAAGAAAGGCCGCGATCTCGCCGCGCCCGACCAGGCCGGCAAGCTGCTCGCCCTCATCTTCGAGACCACGTTCCGCCGGTACAACCTCGCCTATGGAGATCGATTGCCGGATCTCGTGGATTTCCAGTACACCATCTCGTATCCGTTGGCCGTGCTGGCGCGGCTGGATGGGGAGTGGATCGATTTCGAGGTGCTCAAGGGAAGGCTCCTGTTGCCGGCCGTGGCGGAGATGATGCCGAAGCACAAGTACATCGACGATGAAGACCGAATCATCCGTTCCCGATTGCTCAACATTCTGGAATCGATGGGGCTGATCGAATGCCGGCGCGAGCCGATCGAGAAACGGATCAGTGCAGATCTGATCGCCGTGCGCAAGACCGCGGCTTATGACCAGTTCATTTGTCTCGAGCTGGGAGGATGACAATGAACACCCGCGTCGCCCGCCTCCGCACCCGCAGCCTGGCCCATCGCCCCACCATCTCGGCGGAACGCGCCGTGCTACTGACCGAGTTCTACGAGGAGCACGCCGGCCAGTACCCCGTGCCCATCCTCCGCGCGCTGTCGTTCCAGCACCTCTGCGAACACAAGACGGTGTGGATCGGCGACGACGAGCTGATCGTCGGCGAACGCGGCCCCGAGCCCCTGGCCGTGCCCACGTTCCCCGAGCTCACCTGCCACACGGCCGACGACCTGCGCATCCTCGACTCCCGCACACTGACGTCGTACGGCGTGGCCCCCGACGTGATCGACGCCTACCGCCGGACGGTCATTCCGTACTGGCAGGGCCGCTCCCTGCGCGACCGCATCTTCCCCCAGCTGCCCGAGGAATGGCACGACGCCTACGCCGCCGGCGTGTTCACCGAGTTCATGGAGCAGCGGGCGCCGGGCCACACGGTGGCCGACGGCAAGATCTACCGGAAGGGTCTGCTCGATTTCCAGAATGATATCGACGCGGTGCTCGCCACCCTGCGCCAGGACGAGCACGCCCGCCGCGACCAGCTCACCGCCATGCGCATCGCCGCCGACGCCGCGATGATCTACGCCCGGCGCCA
>CALEMW010000178.1 GCA_937910695.1 uncultured bacterium | reverse complement strand
TATCCAACCGATCCGAAGGTGCAGACCGAGGTGGACGCGGCCCGCATTTCCCTGGGTCTTGAGTCAGCAGTCACCATCTGCCAGCGTGAACACCCAAACTGGGAAGAGTCCAGGTGCCTTGACTTCATACGCAAAAATCTTCAGACTACGGCTGAAGTGAACGACATGAAGACGCGTCACAATGTGGCGGACAACCCGACGACAGAATCCCGCAGTGCGGAGGAGAACGGCCGAATGGGCGGCCGCCCGCCGACTGCGTCACTAGATACCATGCAATCTCCGCCCGGAGCGGCGCCCGGGACACCAACAGCGCCAGAGGAGACAGCGTGAGCGAACAGAACCAGATCCAGGCTCCCACGCCAGCGGTCCCGCCCCCCGCAAACACAACGGGCGATAACGGCGTGAGAACGTACACCGAGGATGAGGTCAAGGAGAGGCTCCGCGGCCAGGGAAAAGAGCTTGAGAGGCTCAAAGCCCAGGTCGAGGCGCAGCAACAGGCCGAGGCGCAGCGTCAGGCAGAAGCCGAGGCGGCAGAGCGGGACAGGCTCGCCAAGCAGGGCGAGTTCAAGACGCTGGCCGAGCAGGCGGCCACTGAGCGGGATGAGTACAAAACCCGCTATGAGGCGCTGGCAAAGGCAGAAACCAAGCGGCTGGAAGGCATGGCCGCGGCGAACAAGACACGCCTGGAAGCTCTACCGGAGCACCTCCAGGCACTGGTCCCGCCAGGTCTTGACGCCTATGCTGCAGCGGAGCAGATCTCCAAGATCGAGGCACTCAACGGTGTACAGAGCCCGGCGACGGTTCATGGAGGCCCCCCACGTGGGGGCACCCCCCTTGATCCGGAGGCGGTAAAAAAGGATCGCGCCAGGAAGGCGCGTGAGTTCGTTTTCGGAAAAGAGGGATCACGATGAAGGAAGAAACCAAAAAACAAGAGTCCCAAGCTGTCGAAATCCCCGACGGGGAGCGCATGGAAATCGGAGCAGACTACGGCGTGCACGACGCGTTCAACGTTGTTGGCGGTCAGAGGGAGTATCACTACTTCCTTGCTGCTGACGACGGCGACACGAGCAGGCCCGACGGCGTACACCAGCTCAGACTCCGCGGCTACGTTGACGCGGACAAGGGCGAGGTGTGCGTTGGTGGTGGTGATTGCCGCCTGATGAAGATCAAGCGGGAGGTGTTCGAGGGCCGCCGAAAGGCGAAACGAGACGCCAGGATCAACGCCAAGAGGGCCCGCAGAAAGCCGCAGGGTGTCCCAGAAGACGCCCTGGTCGAGACCGGGAATCCTAACCGCACTCCGACGGAGCACGTCAGCTAGGGACTCCGCAAGGAGATCCCAATGGCAAAAGAAACCTACAATCTCTATGGACTGGTCCCGGCATACCCGGACAAGGCCAAGATCGAGTACTACCCCGTCGCCACAACCCAGACCCTGGCCAAGGGCGACCCCGTCATCCTGTCCAGTGGACAGATCGCGGTCGCGGTGAGTAACTCCAGCGCGGAGATCTGCGGCGTCATGGCGCAGGCTTCGGCATCGGCCGCAGCCGGAACACTGGTCGCCGTCTACGACGATCAGGACACCGTGTTTTTCGTCCGCGCCAGCGCAGACGCTTCCGGCGTGGCCATCGGCGCAGAGCTCGATCTCGCCGGCACCACCGGCGCGTTCGTCGCCAACGTTGCCGGCAGCACGCAGGACATTTTGACCTTCATGGGCGTCAAGGCCGGTGACACCAACACCGAGGTCGGCGCGCATCTCAAGGTCAAGATCAACAAACACGCATTCGCGGACCAGAGCTAGGAGGCCGCCATGAATATCCTCGTCAACTTCGCTGCCATGTACGACAACGACATCATCACCCAGATCTTCGACGGTCTGGGCGAGGTGCCGGCCCCATGGCGCAGCTACTACAACATCGAAGAAACAGATCGCTACATCGTCTCCACCACCGGCTACAGCGGCTTCGGGGCCATGCCCCAGTGGAAGGACGGCTCTGACATCCCCCTGGACGAGCCCGAGAAGATCTACGACAACGTCATCACGCAGGAATTCTACGGGATGGGATTCAAGGCCAGTCGTAAGCTCGTCAAGTACGGTGAGCTCGCCAAGATCCTCCGCTGGGCAGCCTCCCTGGGCCGATCCCTGGGCCAGACCTACGGCCAGGCCCATGCCGACGTGCTCAACGACGCCTTCACGACCACCTACGCCAGCCTTGGCACCGTGGCGCTGGCCTCCGCATCTCACGGCTCCCGTGGATCGGCAACCAGGAGCAACATCAACGCCAGCGCGGCGCTGACCCCCGCCAACCTGGAGGTGCTTGTCGTGCAGGGGATGAATCAGACCAACTACGCCGGGCTCAATGATCCCGTGATGTACAACAAGCTGATCACGGTCCCGAGCCTCCGGCGCCAGGCCGTCAAGATCTTCCAGTCCGAGGGCGAGAGCGGCACGGCCAACAATGACATCAACACCCAGAAGGGCATGATGTCCGTGGTCATCGATCCGTTCATGTCGGACTCCACCACCCACTACTTCCTCCAGTCCGCCAACCACGGGCTCCGGAGCGTGCACGGCATGCTGCCAGAGGATGATGAGTACATGGAGCGCAGCTCCAAGTCTCGCGTCTACACCCTCGAGGCTGACTTCCAGGTCGGCGTGGAATTCTGGGAGGGCATGGCCGGCTCTCAGGGAGCATAGGAGGCAACCATGGCAGAGGGAGACACCAACCTCACCAACTTGGTCGCATCTGGCGACCTCACTGCCGGTGACGATGCAGTCATCACTGATGATGCATCTGTCGGAGGTGACCTCGTTGTCACCGGCTCAATCACAGGCGCCGGGTGGGTTCTGACCGGGTCGTTTGACTTCAACGGCACCAACATCGACCTGGACCCCACCGGCGACGCAACCCTGGACATGGACGCCACCAAGACGGCGACCGTGACCCTCGCTGACAACCTGGCATCGGCTTTCCTGCTCAAGGACGGCACGGCCAACTACCTCGACGTGGACACCGCCACGGGCGCCGAGAAGATCGACCTCGGCAACGCGGGCGACAATCCCGCGCTGAACGTTCTCGGCTCCGGACAGATCACTCTGACCGGCAACGTGGACTGCTCTGCAGGCGTGGACGTGTCCACCGCAGCTCTGACCACATCCGCTGGCCTCACGGTCAGCGGTGGTGCTGTCGGTGTGGTCTGCACCAACATCGACCTCGACCCCACCGGGACTTTCGACCTGGCCATGGACAACGGCCAGGCCTTCTCCATCGACATCGACGGAGTTGCCTCCAACATCAGCCTTGCCACCGACGGTGCTGCACAGGACCTCACCATTGAGGTCACCGGAGCCACGGATTCCAGTCTTGTGCTTGAGTCTGCGGGTACCGGTGCCGATGCCGTGTCCATTGGCGCAACGGCTGGTGGAATCTCTATCGGGGCAACAACGGAACTGGACCTCACGGGCGCGAGCATCACCCTGAATGGCGCGGCAAGGTACTACCTTGCCGGCGATGCCTCTGGTGTGCTGCTGTCCTCTGTCGGCCCCGTGGCTGGCGAGGGCATGGAAACATACATCGTTGACAAGACGGTGTCTCCCGCCGCAGTCGAGACCGCGGTTTTCACGGTCCCGGCAGGTGCAGTCATCGAGCTGGTCCAGGCCAACTGCGAATCGGCGCTGACCGGCGGCGGCACCACGGCAACGTGGTCCGTCGGTATCAACGGCGACGTCGACAAGTACGGCTCCGCCGGTCTCTACCCGACGCAGGCCGACAGCCTGGCGCAGAACAGCAAATCCAATTGGGTGGCAACTCCCACTCAGTTGGCCAGCGCGGAGGCAGTCGTGCTCTCCGGTGCCGCAACGGGCGGTGCCGCCGCTGGCAATACGGCGCTGACCGTCGGCTCCGTGCGTGTGGTCATCATCTATCGCACGTACAACCCGCTCGCCAACGCCTAATCTCTCCCCGCTGATTTAGCTCACCAGCAGGCCAGCCGGCTTGACGGGACACCCCTGTTCATGCTCTGATCCCACGTATGGATCGACTCGACGTAGTTAGAGACACGACCGGCCAGCGGGTCTATTTCTACCCGCAGGAGGGCCGCCCGTCGTCTACCCCCTCGGTGCAGATCCTCGACCAGTACGGGACGGTCATCACCGCCGCTGCAACCACCTATGTCACGCAGGACACGGTCAGCACCACACTCTCGGCCGGCGCCAGCGCAGGGGACAAGAGCGTCACCTTGACGGCGACCACAGGTGGAGAGGTCGGCGTCGAGTACCTGATCACGTCCACATTGGGCGAGAAGGAGCGGGTGATTGTCCGGTCCATCAACACGAGCAGCAAGGTCGTCACGCTGGATGAGCCCCTGGAGTACGATCACGCCAGCAGCAGCACATTCGTCGGGACGCGCTTCTACCGCACGTTGCAGACTGCCGAAGTTGACGAGTTGGCCGAGCTCTACCGCGCCAGGGCAACCTACGCGGTGGGCGGGCTCAACTACACACTTGAGGTGCCGTTCGACGTGGTGCTGGTTCCACTGCCGAACCTACTGTCTGCCGCCTACATCAAGGCCAACCGGCCTGGCATCATGGCGCAGGAACACGCCGAGACGCGGGGTAGCGACTTCGCCGGGTTGCGTGATCAGGCGTGGGACAGGGTCCGCAAGGGGATCCGCCGCATGGGTGAGGGCGACGATGAGCGGTGGCGCCCGGCCCTGGTGCGGACGGGAGACGATCTCGAACTATGGGGGCTGGCCGAGTTCGATCTTCTGGCCCTGCAAAACGGCGTGGACGTGCTCCCGGGCGACTGGTCCGGCCCCGAGGCCCTGCAGGAGCTGCGCGAGCGCGTGAGTGCGGCGAAATCCGAGGCGCTGCTTACCCTCCACTGGCTGGACAAGAACGAGGACGACAGTCGCGGTGAGGACGAAGAGCGGCCGCTAACCATGACGTTTAAACGCTGATGGCAACCTACCTGCACCACGTTTTGAGCAACTTCTACTGGCGGATTGAGGCCATCGACCCCACCTATGAGGGGCGGGCAGTCGATCGCTTCCGCCAGTGGGATCCCAACATCGGGCTGGACCCGGCGAAGGGCTCGGGGTGGACCCGGAGATTCTGGGTTGAGTGGAACGGGAGCGGTATCGACAATGACGCGGCAGCCGTGCTCAGAGAGTCAGACCACACGTTTACGGTTCATGTCCTGTACCAGCAACAGCAGCCGCACCGCGAGGTGATGGAGATGATCGCCCTCGACCGGCACGACCTGGTCAAGACGTTGCGCGGGCAGATCCCGACGAATCACAGGCTGGGCTATAACGACAGCAACTCCACCACCAATATTGGCCTGATGAGCCGCCGGCGCAATGGCGATGACCTACGCCCGTTTGACCTTAACCCCAAGATCTGGGAATATCGCATGGAGTTTCTTTGCACCGTGCGAGAGGATGAGACATGACACTACCAGCCGATTTTGACCTCTGGGAGCTGCGGTACGTGGACAAGGGAAGCACCTTCACCACCGCGTTCACTGCCGCTAGTGACGCCTCATGGGACGCCGGCACAGCCATCAAGCTCCGCGTCCATGATTTGGACGTGAGCGGGCTCAAGCTGTCCAGCGTGCCGGACATGTCGATCCAAACCCGGTTCCACGGGCGATCTGCTCCAATCTCTACCCTGTCCGGGGGCGTGGAGGCGCAGCAGATCAAGTTCAAGCAGTGGCTCCCTGGCGGGTCTGCCAGTCAGAGCGCGGAGACGGTGGCCACCCTGATGGGCCTCGTCATGGGTGGGATCACTTCGCCGGCGACGGCCATCACGGATGCAGCCGAGGCCGGGTGTTCGATCACGAACGTCATCGCCAATGCCCACGGCCAGGTGGCGGGCCAGGCCGTGCTTGTCGGCGTACTCGGAGATGGGTATGCCGATGGCAAGCCAGCGATCATCAAGACGGCCAATGCCAACGACTATGACCTGCTGATGGCCCTCCCGGGGATTCCGCAGATCGGAGATGCCGTCAAGCACGGGCACAGTCTGTGGGTGGATGAGGCGGACGAGAGCTATCAGTCGTTCCTGGCCCTGGGCTCCTATCCTGGGTCCGGTGCATCCGACCAGCCGGTGCTGCTGAACATCATCGGCTGTTCAGGGACGCTGGCATTCGGCGGCCTGGCCCCGGGCGAGAAACCGTTTGTCGAGTACACATACAACGTGGGCGACTGGCGCGTCGAGCCCTACGCCACCACCGAGGCATTCTCACACACGGCGACTCCGCTTGGTGACGATCCGGCCGGGGACCGCGGCATTGGCGCCCTGACCATCGGGGACACTGCCGCAACGACTCGCGTAGTCGTGCAGGGTGGAGAGGTGGAATTCAACCTCAACATGGCTCTCGAGCCCATCATAGATCCGCAGGGCGTCAACGGCATCGGTGGATGGAAGAAGGTCCGGGCGGACCAGGGGCCGACCATGGCAGTCACCGCCTACTGGGGCGACATGCCAGGGCGCCGGAGCGACTTCACCGGGGGCACAGCAAAGCAGCTCCTCTTCGCGCTCGGTCACGCCGCTGAGGACACAGTGGTGTTTTCGATGAACCAGGCCCACTACATTGAAGATCCGGCGCCCCCCATGGAGTATC
>CALEMW010000177.1 GCA_937910695.1 uncultured bacterium | reverse complement strand
TCTTCCCACACGAAGCCGACGTACACGAAGCCCTCGGGCTTGGGAGCCTGGCGCAGCGCCGTCAGGATGCGATCCTTCCAGGCGTCGTCGGCCTGCTCGCTCCACCACAGGTAGTCGGACATCACCATGTTGTCTTCTTCCGAGAAACTGGCGACGAACATCCCGATGGTGCCGTGATCGCTGAAGATTCGGATTCGATCCCTCGTGTTCCTCGATTCGATCTGGTGGCCCATGTCCACCTTCACGCCGTCCAGGCAGCACCGCTCGAACAGGATCGGCCAGATGTTGTGGAGCCACCGGTCCATGGCGTTGCGAGCGTTCCCGACCGCTTGCAAGTGGATTCGAGGGGGGAGGAGGTTTTCATGGTACTTCAGCAGCTTGGCGCGTTCGTCGGGATCGATGAAGCAGGGGCATGGATCGGTGGCGGCCTCGGTGGCGACCAGCCTCATCACGCTGGTCGTGACGACCTTCCACTCGTCGTTCGTCCATACGTCCGAGAGGCCAGCTCTGCCGATGTACCACCAAGGTCCACCTTTGCGGCCTGGCAGTTCACGGTGGCCTGGCAGCTCGAGGGCACGACAGCCGGGGTCGTATTCGGGGATGTTCACGGGGAAGGGAAGGGGGCCGATTTCGTGTACCGAATTGGTCATAGCTGGTCGTCTCCATGGTGGGTGGTGGTCGGTTCTGGGTCCAGGTCGAGGCTCAGCCAGACGGCGATCCAGTCGTCGTGCAGGCCGCACCTCGGGAAGCGGTGGTGAAGCTCGAGTACGGCCTGGGCCACGGCCTGATCGAACGGGTTGACGCCGTTCGGTGGTCCATTGAGCAGGACCATACGGCAAAACCCGCCGATTCTGTTGATGGTCAGCTCTGGCCGGATGGCCTCCACGAAGTCGCGGTCCAGGTCGGTGCCCATGTCTTCCTCCGCAGCTACGCGATCTGGTCGCGCAGCGCCTGGTACTCGGCCTTGCGCTCCTTGTCGGGGCACAGCATGATGGCGCGGTCGAACAGCACCTTGACGGCCTGGGGGTCGTGCTCGTGCTCCATGAGGTTCACGGCGTGGGCCGCGACCTTGGCGGCGAAGTCGAACCGCACCATCTTGCTGGTGGGTTCGGGGACCAGCATCATGCGGTAGTCGCCACGCTTCTCGTCGGCCACGACCTCGATCTGGCTGCGGCAGCGCAGACGGAGGTGCTTCCGTCCGTACTCGCCTGCGTGCTCCATGTTCGGGCGCAGCACCCAGGCCACGCAGGCCCTGGCGGGGACGGGGGAGTTGAGCTTGGTGGCCAGGCCCTTGGTGACGGCGACATCCAGGTCGATGGGAGCCCCGATCACCTCGTCAGCGGTCCACCGATGGGCGATCATGGTGGTGCCCTCGTGCTCTACGATCACGGTGCAGCGGGTGTACTCCTTCTTTCCCTCCAGAGGGGAGGCGATAGCGACGATGGTGGACTTGTCGATGGGGAGCGTGCTCATGGGGGGAGGTTCCTTTCGCCTTGCGGCGGGTGGTGGATACGGATACCTCCGTAGCCGTTGACGCTGTAACCGTCAAGTGACGAGGTGCTGTCGAGTGACCCGATATTGCCCCTGCTGCTGTCGAGAGCTGCCACTGGACGCCTTCGGGTTCCATCGGCTCGGACCAGACGGACGCAAGAGCCACTGCCGGTCTTGCATCGCCTCGACGCGGCGCAAGCGGCCCCTGCCAGCTCCAGGCACCAAGCGGTGCTCACGGTGCGAGAAGGATCTCGATCTGACGTGCTTCGGGAAGCACGTCGGCAAGAAAGATGGCCTCGAGAGCTGGTGCAGGACGTGTATCAACGAAGTCAAGGCCAGGCGTGCCGGCCCCCGCAAGAAGCCCGTCATGGACCCAGCGGACAGGGCCAGGCGTGAGCGGTGGGCGCGCAGAGCTGCCGAGCTTGATCGTAAGGCAGACCTCGTCTCGCTCGGGATGGGAGACGATGTGGACGAGGATCAGCTCGGGCTGGACTACGGGGACGTGGTGTAGCTGCCGAAGGCCACTGTGGCCACAGAGGCCGAGACGTAGAGGGTGGCGGCGGCGGCGCAGACCCCTTCCAGGTAGTAGTGACCGCCAGCCAGATAGTAGTCTCCCTCCGTGGCGGGGTTGAGCGTGTTCACCCAGCTCACCCGGAAGGTCGCGACGGGGTTCTCGACGCCCAGCAGGAACCCGCGAGCGCCGGCAGGCACGACGATGGGAACCCAGGTGTTCGGGACGGCGATGGCGGCGCGAAGCTGCGCGCCAGAGGACCAGGCGATGTCGGCCATGTCGTTATCTCCACTCGTCGATGAGTGTGTAGGAGAAGGTGTACCCGTACCGTAGCGCGGAGGCGTCAGCCAAGGCCATGATGCGGTCGAAGTGGGCGATGTCTTGCACGACCTGGCAGGCGGCGGACCACCTGTCTACGGTCGTGGAGAGCCTCGACGCCGAGGCGTGGTGCAGGTTGCAGCCGATCATGGCGTCGAACGGTGCGCTCACGCGCTCTCCGGTCAGCTCGGGCAGAACGTCCAGATCGTTGTCACGCACGAAGCGCATGTGGCCGGTCTGCTTGAGCGCCCGGTACAGGCCACGGTGCAGGCCGAAGCTCCAGCAGTTGCGGTGCTGGCCTGGAGTCAGGATGGCGGTGCCCTCACGGCGACCAGGGTGCTCGAGCCAGTATCGACCTGGCTTGGTGGTGGCCGGGAACAGCTCTGCTTGCCACTCGAGCTGCTTGTCCTGGTACAGCGCGCCCACCAAGTCCTCGAAGGTGTTGGGTTCGAGGTCTGGTCGCTGGCGGATGCCCAGCAGGGTCAGGTTCAGCGGTCCCTCGAACACGACGTGTCCGAGAGAAAGTAGCTGGGTGCGAAGCTCGAGGGGGGTGGGAATGTCCATGATCTACCCCTGGTTGCCGATGTTGGTCACGGCGTAGGCGTTGTTGTTCCCGCCCGCTGTTTGGGAGAGGGTCATGCCGACCGCACCGCCGTCCTTGTCGGTGAGAGGGTCGCCATGCGTCCCCTGCTTGATCGCGCTGATCTGGCGTAGCCACCCAATCGAGTTGAACACCCCGGCGACTTGGTACAGGACGGTCGGTGTGCCGAAGCGCGGACCTGGCGGGGTGACCCCGAGTTGGTTCGTCACCGAGGAGCCTTGGATCTCGACGTGGAGCAGCAGGTCCTGTGTCGCTGGTGCGCCGGGGCGGAAAGCTCTGGACTCGCTACCCGTGGCGACGACGAAAGAGAAGGTTCCAGGCCACCGTCGATCATCGCTGTGGCACGTTGCGTTCAATCCGTCGCGGCACGACCCGTGGATGCCGTAGACGCGCCCATCGGCCTCTGCGGCGTCGTCGCTCGGGGGAGTGATCGTGGCACCCAGGAACATGACTCGGTTGATGCCTCCGACGGGCATGATCACCAGCATGTTCTCGTCGGTCGTCCACAGCGCCACAGAGTCGATCCCGGTGACGGGAATGTCGCGGGTGCAAGACGAAAACTTGCTTTCGCGGGTGCCGAGGAACGCTGCTTGTCCGCCGCCATTCCAGAAATTGCCCAGCGCCGCGACGGTGTTGATCGTGGGCGCGGACGGAGCGTAGGTGAACGCCGGGGCTCCGACCTCGGAGAAGTACGTCGTGGTGAACACCGCTGCGGCGTCGAGCGCGGTTGCGGTGGATACCGCGACCACGATCCGCATGTCCTTGACCGGAGAGCCGGCTGGACCGGCGATCAGGAGCGTGCGCTCAGTGCCAGCGGAAACGTAGTCCTTTTCGATCCAGCCACTACCGTCTGCTGCGAGCGCCGCTCGGAACGCGGCCATGAAGTCGTCAACGCTGGTGGTGCTGGTGAGAACCTGTGCGGAGCCGAAGGCCCAGGTCAGGGTAGGGAGCGTAGAGGGCACTTCAAAGCCTCCTGCGGGCGCTTGGCCAGCATAATAGTTGCGGACGTTGACGACGGTTCCGCCGCCGCCTGTGGGCTGAATATAGGTCATGGGGAAACCTCGATTATCGCCAGAAGAATCCGAAAATCTGGATGAACGCTATGTCCACGTTTCCAACCAGGGTGTCGTCCAGATTGCCTGCCGTGGCGTCTCGGTACAGTCGCCATGGGACGATATCGCCTGGGATGGTGTCGGGAATCGGGCCAGAGATTTCCGTGCCGAGCAGGCGGTTCAGGTCGCCTGCGATGACCGCCATGATCGAACCGCCAGCTCCGGTGTCCACAAGGGTTCCGTCAACCAGGGGTCCATCTGCCAGGCCAGGGGTTCCAGGGCGCATTGGACGCCAGGAGAGTTGAAGTTCGATTTGCGCTGGTCCAGCAACGCGGGGCACCAGGCCGATCCTCATGGTGAGTGGAAGGCTGGTGTCGAGTCCGTCGTCCACCTCGAGGATCTCACCGAATCCGTCCACGGTGTTGTTGGCGAAGCGGTTGTCCACCAGGGTGAGCCCGATGGTGCTGGTGAAATCGATCAGACCGTTGCCGGGGGACGCGCCAGCCAGGTCGTCCGAGAGTCGCTGGTGAGCCAGGATCGGTCGTTTCTGTCTCGCGTTGCCGAAGTATTCCTCGAAGCCGTCCGCGTTGTTCTCGGTCCTGTTGGTATGCAGCTTGACTTGCTCGAGGGTGGGGGCGGTGGTGAGCGCGCTGGTGATCCGCAGCCGCCAGGCGTAGCCG
>CALEMW010000176.1 GCA_937910695.1 uncultured bacterium | reverse complement strand
ATGTATGAAACCGAACACACGGAGATCATCTGTCAGCCCCGGGTTCGCGAGCTCGTAGAGAACCTCGCCGTAGCGTATGGCCAGCCTTTCGGTGACTCGAGTGCAGTTCCGTCCTTCATGGTATGCCAGGAGGCCCGACGCCACGTTACGGTGGCCTTATCAGGGGACGGAGGAGACGAAGTGTTCGCTGGTTACAGGCGATACGCCGATCTTCTGCAACGCCCCCCATCTCCGTTGCACGCCGGGTTCCACCTCGCTCATAGAGTGCTGCGTGGGATTCTGCCGCCCGTCACCAAGGGAATGAACAGGTTGCGCCGAGCCGGCATGGGAGATAGGGACCGCCAGGTCGATGCATTGACGCTGCTCGCCGACAATTACAAGCACTGGTTGGCCGGGCCGCGCCTGGCGCCGGTGCTTTCCGCGAGGTCCAGCCTCGAGATTGCACGCATGGCGGGCGGTCCGTTCGAGGACGAGGGCGGCTTACGACGCTTCCAGCATCAGGACATGGAAGTGTATCTTCCCAACGACATCCTCGAGAAGATGGATCGGGCGAGCATGCTCAACTCGCTGGAAGTGCGGGTTCCGATTCTGGACCACCGCATTGTCGAATTCGGTCTGAATCTCCCAGTCGAGCTCAAGCATGACGGCACTCAGGGCAAACTCGTACTACGGGAACTCGGCCGCAAGTTGTTGCCGGAAGGGCATCTCGACAAACCCAAGACGGGGATCTCCATTCCACGGGAACGCTGGCTTCGCGAGGAGCTTCGTGAGCTGGTCGAGGACAGCCTTCTCCATTCGCGTCTGGCCCAGGACGGCTGGCTGCGCCAATCCGCCCTCGACACGCTCGTCGGATCCCACATGCGAGGGCGGTCAGAAGCCGGCTCACTGTGGCTCTTGATGATGGCTGAGCTGTGGTATCGCGATGCGGCAAGGCATGATGTCATCGTCGACGACGAGACGATCGTGAAAGAACAGGGGCGCGAAGGGGAGAAATGCTAAACAAGTCCTTGTATTTGTTCATCGCCCAACTCTCTGGCTACGCGACCAGGATGATGTTGCCGATATTCCTTGTCAGGACCTTGACCAAGGCCGAGTACGGTTCATACAGCCAGTTTTTTCTCGTCGAGGCTTTGATCGACACCTTCTTCCAAATGGGCTCGAATCAGGCCCTCTATTACTTCGTGCCGAGGGATGAAAAAAACGCCGGAGCCTATTTTCTCAACAGCCTCTTGCTGAACATCGTTCTGTTCACCATCGGGAACTCGCTCATCGGTGTATTCCGCCATACTGCGGCCGATATCATGGGTATGCCGGTCATCGTCGATCTGTATTGGCAACTGTTCGGTTACACGATGATCCTCATGATGGGCACCTCTGCCGAGTGCTACCTGATCTCGCGCAATTATGTGAAGCAGGGTGCCATCTTCATCTTCCTGCGACATTTCATAGTCAGCATCATCACCCTTTGGGCCGCATACAAGTTCCGCAGGGTGGACATGATCATTTCGGCTCTCGTGGCGGCCCGGACCCTCAGCGTCATCGGCGTTCTGATCTATATCCACTTCAAGATGAACGGCTTCAGGGCGGAGAAGTACTTCACCAAGTTCTGGGACCAGTTCAAGTACGGAGCCATGCTCGGCATGGGCGGAATCATGTGGGCCTTCCTGATGAGGCTCCACCAGGTCGCCGTCACGAAAACCTATGATATCGAAACGTTCGCCGTCTATTCCGTCGGGTTGCGACAGATCCCCGTGCTTCAGTATTACAGCCAATCCGTATCATCCGTGGTCATGAGTGAAGTCGCCAGGTTCGAGAAGAGCGGAGAGTGGGACAAGATTCGCGATCTTTGGAATCGGGTCCTGGAGAGGATGTACGGTATCGGCATCCCGATCACCGTGTTCTTCCTGCTCCTCTCCAAGCCGCTCGTGGTTACGCTGTTCACTTCGGAGTATGCCGAGGCCGTGCCGATCTTCAGGATCAACACGATCGGCATGTTGTATCTCGTGCTGAACCCGACCATCATCCTCAGAGCCATGAACAGGAACGACATCACACTCAAGGTCCAGGGCGGATTCCTGGTCCTCGCACCACTGCTGTTGTATGGGGGCTATCGTCTGGGGGGCATGGTCGGCATCATCGCGGCCCATGCCGTCCTGCTGCTGGGCGTTCGAGTGGCCTGCCACGCCGTTCTCAACCGGATCGTGAAGACGCGGTTGCCCTACTTCGTGTCGTTGCCGAGGATGATTGCGTTCTACAAGCATAGCTTCAGAAAGGCCTGGCAGATGGGCGTCAGCAGGATCGCAATCATCAGAGGAAGGGCCTAGACCTCGGCAAGGAACTCTTCGAGGGATGGCGGTGGGGACGCGAAGTTGTCAGGCGGACGGGGCTATCCGCCGAGAACCTTTCGCAGCTTCGCAAATGTGAAGGGCTTCCTCGAACGGAACAGCATGTTGAACAGCCGGGGCGGCAGCAGGAACAGATAACCCAACAGCGAAGGCCATTGGGAGATCGGCAGCCGCCGGATCTCCGCCGTGTAGCCCAGCCGGGTCATCGGGCCGGCCGCGACCTGCTCGACGATCCATTGCTCGGCCACCGACAAGGATCCCCGCCAGCGTTCCAGGGATTGTTGGTTGATGCCCTTAGCCGCGTAGTCGTCCTTGACCGCGATGTAGGAAGAATTCTGTCGTCCCACCTGAAGCATGCCTTCGTGGAATTCCAGTCCGATGAATCGACAGAGCTTGCGAATGCTCTTTTCAGGATTGCCGACGAGGTGTTCGTAGTGCATTCGCATGACGTCGCCGTGCCATGAACGATCCGCCGCTCCGACGGCGGTGTTCATGTAGCGCTTCCAGAGCAGGGAGTTGATGATCGGGTTGTAGCGGTTCCGGTAGCTGCTGATGCCTTTGCGCACGTAGTTCTTGTACGAAGCCAGGTAGGCGCGCGGATCGCGGACGACGGTGATGAATTTGGCCTCCGGATACCACGATTTGAGCAGGTCCATATACAGGATGTCCTGCGGCGAGCTGTCGCCCCAGACAGTTTTGCCGTGGATGGCGGCTTCGAATTCGAGATAGCCCCGG
>CALEMW010000175.1 GCA_937910695.1 uncultured bacterium | reverse complement strand
GCATCGACCGATCCGTGGGGATAGAGCACATGACCAAGTACGATCAGATCGCTCTGCCCCTCCCCAGGGGCTCTCGCGACAAGGACACCGTGATCGGGGTGCGTCGGCCCTACAAGAAGCGGGGCAGAGCGGGCGGCAGGCGCAGCTCTTTTCCCGGCACGATCCTGTACGAGGGGCCGTCCATGCTGACCGGCGATCCCATCGTCGTGATCATGTCCTTCGAGAGCGGGAACAGGAAGACCGACGACATCCCCCAGGTCTGGATCATCCGCTCCGACATGCACCCCTCCGACGCCCGCCGCACGGGCATGGACAGAGCGATCTGTGGCGGCTGCGAGCTGGGCCAGAACCTGGGCTGCTACGTCCCGCTGGACGTAGTCTCATCGGTCTGGAGAGCCTACGGAAACGGCAGCTACACCCCCTGGGAAGACCACGGAGAGCGGCTGTTCAGGAAGCAGGCCCCCAGGACCGTGCGGATCGGAGCCTACGGCGATCCGGTGGCCGTGCCCATGAGCGTGTGGCGACGGCTGAAGCAGGCCATGAAGCGCACCGACAGGCTGCTGTCCTACACCCACCAGTGGCGGCTCCCGCAGGCCGACGAGTACAAGAGCTTCTGTATGGCGTCGGTGGACTCTCCCGCCGAGGGGCGGCTGGCTCGCTCCATGGGCTGGCGCACCTTCCGCATCACCCTGCCCGGCAAGCTCGACCTGGCCAGAGAGCAGATCGGGTGTCCCTACGCCAACAACCAAGAGATCACATGCAAGCGGTGCCGACTGTGCGCCGGCACCGACGTGAAGGCCAAGTCCATCGCCGCCGAGGCCCACGGTCACGCCACCGCTTTGCGTGCGGTGCTGAAGCTGTTGAACCGCAAGGATCAAGAATGACCCGTCGCCTCGAGCAAGCCTCCCTGTTCCAGCCCGAGGGCTCCACGGCCCAGCTCGATCTGAACGCGCTGCTGGCTCAGGCCAAGGCCCAGGCCGGGAAGACCGGGCGGGCCACGGCCAGCTCGGACGGCCCCCGCAAGCCCCCCAAGAGCCCCAAGTTCACGTTCCCGATCAAGCCGAGCGAGTACGACAGCACGAGCTGCTATCCAGGCAGGCGCAGGAGCCCCTGCGACAAGGCCGCCGTGTCGTTCCAGCGGGCCACGGAGCGATGGCTCCAGGGCGTGGTGGACACCATCGTCGGTCATAGCCACGATCTGACGGCGACCCCTTCCGGATCGACGACGGTCGATACGACCCGGCGCAGCAGCGACGATCCCATGCGCGCCTGGATTCCGTCTGGCAGGCAGGCCATCGTCGCCTTGCAGC
Organism: uncultured bacterium; assembly: GCA_937910695.1. Lineage (GTDB taxonomy): Bacteria > Krumholzibacteriota > Krumholzibacteriia > LZORAL124-64-63 > LZORAL124-64-63 > CALEMW01. Next base: position 1,770 of record CALEMW010000175.1, on the reverse strand, counting down.
ACATGAATGTCCACCCGAAGGATCGGAACGACCAGTGGGGCGATCCCTATGTGACGATCTACGTCGTGGGCACCGCGTGGGAGCATCGCGGTTGGATTCGCTGGGGCATGACGCCCCCCGAGTACCCGCCATCGGCCACAGGCACGGTGGAAGGCCATGTGGACGTGAAGACGAACAACGACACCATGTCCGACTGGCTGCGCGCCGCTACGGACGAGAGCGTCGTCGAGCTGCGCGACTGGCTCGTGAAGTACGCCAGAAAAGTACGGTCATAGGTGGAACGATGGCTCGCTTCGAACAAGCCTCCCTGCTCTCCGGTCGCGGCTCTCGCGCCTTGGACCTGGAGGCTCTGCTGGCCCAGGCCAAGGCCCAGGTGAGGCGCGGTCCCCGGCTGAAGGGGCTCACCATCCTGTCCAACGGACTGGGTCGGGACAGCGCCACCATCATCGCCCTGCTGGTGCAAGGGAAGCTGCGGATGGACGGCAGGCGTGAGCCGGTCGATCCATCCGAGATCGACTTCGCCATCTTCAGCGACACGGGCCACGAGTGGGCCTATTCGTTGATCGCCAGGGCCAGGCTCGGGGCGCTGCTCGACGCTGTCGGGGTGGCGCACCTGACCCTCGAGAAGCCCACCGCCAGGCAGTACCGACCCTGGCTGAAGCGCAAGGGGGCCGAGGTCGAACGGCTCATGGCGGCTGGCTACCGAGGCCGCGACTTCACCAACGCGATCAAGAGCTGGCAACGGGACAACCCCCAGCCCTGGCTGGATCAGGACTGGGAGGCCATCGCCGCCGCCCAGGGCAGGGACGTGTGGGAGGTCAAGGCCGAGCGCGGGGGCTACCATCGTCGCCCGCCCATCCTCGAGGAGCGAGACACCATGCGGTGGGGCACCTCGTTCATGGGGCACGCCTGCACCATCGGTCACAAGATCGATCCCATCGACGCATTCCTGAACGACTGGACCCTCGCCACGCACGGGGTGGGGCTCAAGGGTCAGAGAGACTCCTGGCAGGCGCTGGTGAAGCAGGGCCTGGCCGAGAAACACCGGATCATCATCGGCATGGCCGCCGACGAGCAGACCAGGATCGAGCGAGGACGCAAGTCCATGGAGGCGGCGGGCTACAAGCGAGCCCTGTACCCGTTGAGCGAAATGGGGATCTCCAAAGACGACGAGGGGAAGGTGCTGCGGGACGTGCGCCTGAATGGCGAACGGTACAACCTGGACGACATCAAGAAGTCGGGCTGCATGATGTGCCACTACGCGGACCTGGGCTTCTACTGGGTGCTGCGTCAGACCGAGCCCAAGACCTTCGCGCAGATCGCTCAGTACCAGCGTCGGGCCAACGAGAAGGCCCCGAAGTGGTCGATCAAGGGCGTCGTGCGGGTGACCACCAAGCGGGACGCGATCCCGCGCCTGGCGGCGCTCGGGCTGCGCGCTCCAGGGACACCGAAGAAGGCGTCGAGGCAAGAGATCGAGAAGCTGCTCCACAAGTGGCTGGACAAGGATCAGGCGCTCGAGCGGCTGGCCAAGCTCGATCCGCAGGCCGTCTCCCCCGTGTTCATCGAGGAACTCGTGGACGACTGGCGGAAGAAGAACCCAAAAGCGACCGTGCAGGACGTGATCTCCAAGGGTTACGACCACTGTGGAGCCGCCAACCGCTGCCCCTTCTACCGGAGCTGACGATGAGACTGGACATGAGGGCTCTGCTGGCCCAGGCCAAGGCCCAGGCGAAGCGCAGCGGCAAGACGAGGTACGGTCCCACCGACCGG
>CALEMW010000174.1 GCA_937910695.1 uncultured bacterium | reverse complement strand
CCGCGTACGGAAGAACAATGGGTCACGGCAGCGTCCAGCACCACCTCGCGCGATTACGGAAGCAGGGACGCCGAGAGGCGCGTGCGGAACTCCTACTGGAAGGTGTCGCGGGATTAGCAGAGAGGGGAAGAACACGTGAGGCATCGGCAGCTCCCTACCAAATCGTCGGTTACAGATGTGATCGCTGCAACACGATGATCGTGGACAACCGACCGGTCGCGACGGCCACGGCCGAAGCGATGAGCTGCGATGCCGTCCAGGTCTCCTCGGATCGCACGGTCTCGAATCGCTCCACCATCCCGCCGGCGATCCGGCGTGCTGTTCTCGCCCGCGATCGGCATCGCTGCACCACGCCCGGCTGTCCAGCAACACGGTTCCTCGAAGTCAATCACATCATTCCCCGGAGCGCCGGGGGAAAACATGAGCCTCGGAACCTCACGACTCTCTGCAGCGCCTGTCACCGTTTCACCCACGAGCACCCTACGACGAAGCCCGGCATCCAGAGACGCCGGGCCATCGCACTGCAACAAAGGGAGTGAGCGGTCAGTCCTGCCGCTTGATCAGATCCGTCAACCCCGCCTGGTCCTCCAGGCGCTCGAGCAGGATCTCACGCGTAAGGAAACACGCCTCGGTGATCTTCTGCGAGCGCAGCGAGTAGTGGACGTTGATGCCGTCCTTGCGTGTGTTGACAACGCCGGCCTGGCGCAGCACCGCGAGGTGCTGGGAGGTGTTGGCCTTGGGGATCTCGAGACGCTCGGCCAGCAGGTTGACGCAGATCTCGCCCTCTTCCTTCAAGATGTCCAGAATTTCCAGACGCTTGGGATTCGAGAGGGTCTTGCAGAGTTCGGCCTGCATCTCGTAGAGCTTTTTATCCACGTCTCAACCTCACAGAAAGCGTTGCGGCGGCAGGTTATGGCAGAACTTGGAATCGGATTTCAACATAGACGGACGTCGGAGGGCTGTCAAAGTCAATCTGCTTCGCAACCCCCTTGCTGAGCAACTAATCAGACGATTGAGATCTCAATTCGATCGGCAAATCGAATTTCACATCTTCCTGCATGACAGTGAGTTCCTCAATCACCCAACCCTCAGTCCGGAAACGATCGACAATACCCTGCACCAAGTATTCCGGTGCCGAAGCCCCCGCGGTCAGGCCTATGTTAACCTTTTGGCAAAGTTCGTCCATATCCAGTTCGTCGACGCAACCGACGAGATTGGCGCTCACGCCGTTGCGCTCGGCCGCTTCGCAGAGCCGCCTTGAATTGCTGCTGTTGCTCGAGCCCACCACGATGAGGTGGTCGATTCCTCGATCGACCATGTGCTTCACACCATCCTGCCGATTCTGGGTGGCGTAGCAGATGTCGCTCTTGGCGGGTCCGAGAAGATCGGGCACGCGTCGCTCCAGCTCCTCGACGATCCCACGCGTCTCGTCGACGCTCAAGGTGGTTTGAGTCACGTGGTACACCTCGCGGTCGGCGGGCAGACTCAACGATGCCGCATCGGCCTCACTGGTCACCAGAGAGATGTGATCGGGTGCCTCGCCCATCGTGCCCACCACTTCGTCGTGACCTTCATGACCGATCAACACGATATGCCGGCCCTTAGCTGCGTTGTTGACGACCTGCTTATGGACCTTGGTGACAAGAGGACATGTGGCATCGACCACCTGAAGACGGCGCTTATTGGCTTCTTCACGGACCGCAGGCGAAACCCCGTGGGCACTGAACACGACCGCTGCGCCGGCAGGGATCTCGTCCAGCTCTTCAACGAACACGACCCCACGACTGCGAAAGTCCTCTACAACCGCCTGATTGTGTACGATCTCCTTGCGAACGTAGAGCGGACCCTCGACACGAGCGAGCATTTGATCCACAATTGATATCGCTCGTTCAACACCGGCGCAGAAGCCGCGGGGGCTGACGAGATACAGTGTCCTGAGCTTATCGGACATCGTTTTAGCCTCCTCCGTCTTCGCCACGATACATCGACCACGGAGCCGCGGCAATCCGTCTCGAGAAATGATCTTGACAGAATCGATGATCATGATATATTTATCTGCGAAACTGATTGACTGTCATTCCGCAACTGGTCCTGAAGAAAGGTGGCACTTGTCATGACCATTCACCGCGTTCTCCGAATGGTGGCAGGCTCTTTCGTGCTGTTGAGCCTCATCCTCGCCCACTACGTCAGCCCCAACTGGCTCTGGTTCACCGCGTTCGTCGGTCTGAACCTGCTCCAGTCCGCATTCACCGACTGGTGTCCGATGATCACCATGTTGAAGAAGGCCGGGCTGCCCGAATCCAACGAAAACAGCTGTGGTTGATCCGCATGAAAGGAACCGATATGCGTAGCGATGGAACGATGGTCCGGACCCTGGTCCTGGCGATCGCCCTGACGGCGTCCGCGGCGCCTCTTCTCGCCGCTGCGTCGACGGCCGATTTCGCCGATCTCGGCACGGTCCGCAACGACACCCTTTTCGTGGCGCGCGACGCCGTGATCGACGCAGCCCTCGCCCACAACGAGATGCTCAAGGCCTCGAGCGCCATGACCGACGCCGCCGACGCGGACGCCCTCGGCGCCTGGCGCGGCTTCCTGCCCCGGCTGTCCCTGGGAACATTCAGGATCCGCTCCAACGACGCCCTGTACAGCTTCGGCTTCAAGCTCAACCAGCGCAGGGCCGCGCAGATGGACTTCTCGGCGCCGATGACCGTGGGCGCGGCGCCGCCGCCCCAGGGCGACCTGCTCAACTATCCCGGCACCAACGAGACCAACATCATGCAGGTCAAGCTGCAGCAGCCCGTGTTCAACGGCGGCATGGCCCTCTACGGCAAGAAGGCCGCCGACGCCATGGGCCGCGCCGCGGCCGGACAGCACCGACGCGCCGAGCAGACCGTGCGCTTCCACGCCGTGCAGGCCTACGAGGGCCTCGTGCTGGCGACCTCCTACGCTAGGGTGATGACCGAAGCTTTGGCCTCGGCCGACGGCCACGTGAGCCGGGCCCAGGCCATGTTCGACAACGAGATGGTCACCGAGGCCGACCTGCTCCAGGCGAAGGTCTACCGCGACGCGCTGCGGCAGCAGCTGATCGAAGTGCAGAACATGGGACGGATCGCCGGCGAACACATCAAGCTGCTCACGGCCGTGAGCACCGACCTGCCCGTGGCCGCGGCCGCGGCCGGCGCCGCCGGTGATGTTCCATTCGATCTCGCCGCGACGCTCAGCCTCGACGGCATCGGCCTGCGCAGCGACGTCGTCGCCAGCGGCGAACAGGCCCAGGCCGCCTCGCACATGACGAAGGTCGCCCGCGGCGCCATGGTGCCGCACCTGAACCTGCAGGCCGAGAAGAACTGGTTCCACCACGACGAGCTGTTCGGCAACGAGGCCGACAGCTGGACGTTCGGCGTGTACGCCACCTGGGATGTCTTCTCGGGACTCGAAAATATCAGTGGCGTGAAAAAAGCCCGCGCCCAGAGCCGCGCAGCCGACTACATGCACGACTTCCAGCTGCGCCAGGCCCGTGTGGAAGCCCGTCAGGCCGCCTACGACGTCGACGCCGCGGCCCGCAAGTTCGCAGTGGCGGGCGACGCCGTCGCCGCCGCCCGCGAAGGTCTACGTATCGTCACCAACATGCATCGCGAGGGCTTGGCTTCGATGGTCGACCTCCTGGATGTTCAGGCGGCCGCAACCATGGCTGAAGGCAACCTCGTCCAGGCCCGCCACGACTACAACGTGGGCCGGGCCCGTTTCGAATTCGCCGGCGGCGGCTATGCGCCGGACGCCGCGCAGGCAGGAGAGTGATCGTCATGACGACCATCAGGAGGAACGATTCCATGACCACCAAGACGAACGTCGCCGCAACCGCCTTCGTGTTGCTCGGCGCGGCCCTGCTGGCCGGCTGCGGCGGCGACAAGGCTCCCGAAGTCCGCCCCGCCGGCGAGGACGTCGCCTGCGTCACCGCAACGGCCGCCGTCCGCGACATGCCCTTGACCGTCACGGCCGTCGGCAGCGTCGAGCCCGACGTGCGGGTGCAGGTGAGCACGCGCATGATGGGCTGGGTCACCGAGCTCCACGTCGCCGAGGGCGACGTCGTGGCCGAGGGCCAGCGGCTGCTGACCATCGACGACGAGGACATGAAGGCCAAGCGCGCCCAGGTCGAAGCCGGCATCCGCGAGGCCGAGGCCGTGACGGCCAACGCCGAGACCATGGCCGGCCGCTTCCGCAACCTCTACGCGGCGAAGGCCGTGTCGAAGTCCCAGCTCGACGACGTCGAGACCGGCCTCGAACGCGCCCGCGCCGGTCTGGCCCAGGCCCAGGCCGCCCGCGCCGAACTGAACGTGCACATGGGTTACCTGGACATCCGCTCGCCCATGGCCGGCGTCGTCACACGGCGCATGGTCGACGTCGGCGACATGGCGTCGCCCGGCTATCCGCTGCTGTACGTGGATTCCATGGATCGGATGAAGATCGTCGCCCGGCTGGGCGAGAAGGACGTGAACTCCGTTTCGGCGGGCGACATGGTCACGGCCCACGTGAGCAGTCTCGACCGTGCCACCTTCGAGGTCGAGGTCGCCCGCCTCATCCCCTCCGCGAACCCGGGCTCGCGCACCTACGACATCGAAATGCCGGTCCCCAACGACGGCCGCCTGCGCTCCGGCATGTTCGCCAAGGTGGACGTGCCCGTCGGGACGCGGCGGGGCGTGCTGGTGCCCCGCACGGCGATCCACGAGCGCGGCCAACTGACCGGCCTGTGGGTCGTCGACGGAGAGAAGGTGGCGCGTCTGCTCTGGGTGCGCCTGGGCGACGCCTTCGGCGACGACGTCGAAGTGCTGACCGGACTCGACGGCGGCGAGACCATCGTCCTGTCCAGCGCCAAGCCGCTGGCCGAGGGCGACAGGGTGGTGAACTGACATGGCGAAACAGGCAGGCGACTACGGGTTCGCCACCAAGCTGTCCCAGATCTTCATCGACTCCAAGCTGACGCCGCTGCTCATCATCGCGACGGTCCTGCTCGGCATGTTCGCCCTCTCGCTGACCCCGCGGGAGGAGGAACCCCAGATCGTGGTGCCGATGATCGACGTGATGGTCATGCACCCCGGCGCCGAACCCGATGAGATCGAGACCCTCATCACGAAGCCTCTGGAGCAGATCCTGTGGGAGGTCGAGGACATGGAGTACGTGTACTCCGCCTCGTTCCACAGCTTCTCCATGGTCACCGCCCGCTACGTGGTGGGCACGAACATGGAGGACGCCTCGGTGCGCCTCTACAACAAGATCGCCACCAACATCGACCGCATGCCCCAGGGCACGATGATGCCTCTGGTCAAGGTGCGGTCGATCGACGACGTGCCGGTGCTGGGTCTGACCCTGTGGAGCGACGCCTACGACGGCTACCAGCTGCGGCAGATCGCCGGCGAGGTCAAGAGCGAGATCCAGAACATCACCGACGTGTCGACCGTCGAGATCATCGGCGGCCGGCCGCGCACCCTGCGCATCGAGCCCGACCCCCAGCGCATGGCCGCGTTCAACGTGACCACGCTGTCGATCCTGCCGGCCCTGCAGATGGCCAACCAGGCCCTGCCCGCGGGCACCTTCGCCCAGGGCAACGAACAGGTGGCCGTGGAGGCGGGACAGTTCATGCGCACGGCCGAGGACGTGGCCTCGCTGGTCGTCGGCTCGTTCATGGAGCGCCCGGTGCTGCTGGGCGACGTGGCTTCGGTGGTCGACGGGCCCGACGAAATCGACACCTACAACTTCCTGGGCGTCGGCCCGGCCGGCGAACGCAACGGCATAGATGTAGCCCGTTTCCCCACCGGCAGCGAGTACCCGGCCGTCACCGTCTCGATCGCCAAGCGCAAGGGCGCCGACGCGACCCGCGTGACCGAAGCCGTCAAGGACAAGCTCGAAGAGCTGCAGGGCCGCCTGCTGCCCGCCGACGTGAACGTGACGGTGACCCGCGACTACGGCGCCACCGCCAGCGACAAGGCCAAGGGCCTGATCCAGAACCTGGCCTTGGCGATCTTCCTGGCGGTGATCGTGATCTTCTTCGCCATGGGCTGGCGTGGGGCGACGATCATATTCCTGTCGATCCCCACGACCTTCAGCCTCACCCTGTTCATCTACTACATGTTCGGGTACACGCTCAACCGGGTCACGCTCTTCGCGTTGATCCTGGTGACGGGTATCGTGATCGACGCCACGATCATCATCGTCGAGAACATCCACAGGCACTTCAAGATGGCGGGCCGTTCGAGCCTCCTCGGCGCCTTGCAGGCCATCGAGGAGGTGGGCAACCCGACCATCATGGCGACCCTCACGGTCATCGCCTCGATGATGCCCATGGCGTTCGTGCGCGGCCTGATGGGTCCGTACATGAAGCCCATGCCCATCGGCGCCTCGCTCTCGATGGTGTTCTCGCTGCTGGTGGCCCTGACCATCACGCCCTGGCTCGCGGTGCGGCTGCTGCGCTCGAAGGACCACGACGCCCTCGACGCCACCGGCGGCTTCGCCGACGACCCCGAATTCGAAGCCGAGGAGACCGGCTACAATCTGCACAACACGGCCATCTACCGCGTCTACAACCGGATCATGCGGCCCATGGTCGACAACCCGAAGCTGGGCATCATGGCGCTGCTGGCCGTCACGGTGCTGACCGGCGCTTCGACCCTGCTGTTCTTCACAAGGACGGTGCAGGTCAAGATGCTGCCCTTCGACAACAAGAGCGAGTTCCAAGTGATCGTGGATACGGCCGAAGGCACGACCCTCGAAACCACGACCCAACTGACCCGCGAGATCGGCGACTACCTCTCCACCGTGCCCGAAGTGACCGACTACCAGGTCTACGCGGGCAACGCCTCGCCGGTGAACTTCAACGGTCTGGTGCGGCACTACTTCATGCGCCGCGGGCCGAACGTGGCCGACCTGCAGGTCAACCTCGTGGACAAGGGACACCGCGACGAGCAGAGCCACGACATCGCCAAGCGCGTGCGCGGACCCATCCAGGAGATCGCCGCCCGTTACGACGCCTCGGTGAAGATCGCCGAGGTTCCCCCGGGACCGCCGGTGCTCTCGACACTCGTCTGCGAGATCTACGGTCCCGACCACGAGGGCCGCGTGAAGGTGGCCGAGCAGATCAAAGAGATCTTCGAATCCACACCCGGCGTGGTGGATATCGACTGGTGGGTCGAAGATCCCATGCGAGAGCTGAAATTCACCATCGACAAGCAGCGCGCCGCGGTGCGTGGGGTGAGCGTGGCCCAGGCGGCGCAGACCCTCGCGGTGGCTCTCAACGGCTACGACGCCGGCCTGCTCCACATGCCCGAGGCCGCCGAACCCGTGCCCATGAACCTGCGGCTGCCGCTGGCCGATCGTTCCAGCGCGGAGGCCCTGAACGACCTGTACGTCTATTCCGAGGCCGGCGCGCTGATCCCCCTGTCGGACATCGTGGTGATCGAGGAGACGACCATCCCCCAGAGCCGGCACCGCCGGAACCTGAAGCCCGTGGTGTACGTGACCGCCGACGTCGCCGACCAGCTCGAGTCGCCGGTCTACGCGATCCTCGACATGCGCGACCGCATCGCGGCCATCGAACTGCCGAGCGGCCTGGAGCTGAGCCAGAACTTCCGCGAGCAGCCCGGACTGGAAGAGGATTACGCCGTGAAGTGGGACGGCGAGTGGCACATCACCTACGAGGTGTTCCGCGACCTGGGCGTCGCGTTCGCCATCGTGCTGGTGCTGATCTATCTGCTGATCGTGGGCATGTTCCAGAACTTCACGGTGCCGCTGCTGATGATGATCCCGGTGCCGCTGACGCTCCTGGGCATCATTCCCGGCCACCTGATGTTCGGCGCCTTCTTCACCGCCACCTCGATGATCGGCGTGATCGCCCTGGCGGGCATCATGGTGCGCAACAGCGTGCTGTTGATCGACTTCATCGAGGCCGGCCTGCGCGAAGGCAAGGAGCTGAAGGAGGCCTGCATCGAGGCGGGCGCGGTGCGGTTTTTGCCCATCGCCCTGACGGCGGGCACGGTCGTGACCGGCTCGTTCGTGATGGTCTTCGACCCTATCTTCCAGGGCATGGCCATTTCCTTGATGATGGGTACGTTGCTCTCGACGGTGTTGACCGTGGTGGTCATACCGTTGGCTTATTACCTCTACGCCAGAAGGCGATGAAACAGGAGAACAACCGGTAGGATATGCGTACATTTTGGCAAAATTTCACAAACAACAGCGAAAACCCTATGGATTGCCTTGTGGAATAGGCTATCATTGCAGCCTCAAAGGGCAGAGGAACAGCCTGATTTTGAGAGAAGTTACCAGTTTCGATGTGTGGCAAGTCGGTCTTCTCCCTCCAAACCCCCGCCGACTTGTCGCCGCCGGCCGAGTTATCACTCGGCCGGCATTTTTTACATATGAAAGCTCAACTGAGTGCAACTTTCATCACTTGAGCAGATCACTGAATCTATGATAAGATTATATGTACCCCCGCTTTGATGGAAACGTCCGTAATGTCCACGTTCTTAGGCACTCCAGGAGATCGTGCCGAACTCGATCAACCCACGTAAAGGGGCACCCCGATGAAGAAGGTTCTCGCCTTTGTGTTCGCCCTCGTCCTGCTTGCCGGTACCGCTCTTGCCGGAACGGTGAGCCCCGGCCTGGAGCGCCAGATGCGCACCATGAACGCCGGGGATGAAATCAAGGTCCTGGTCGTCATGACAGACCAGGTCGACATCCGCACCCTCGACTGGCAGCTCCACGATGCCAAAACAGCCATGGACACACGTCACCGCGTGGTGCTCGAAGAGCTCCAGACGATGGCCGCCAGCTCCCAGCGAGGCTTGCTCGCCGAGCTGAGCGACAAAGCTCTGACCGGTGAAGTGCGCGGCTATACGCCCCACTGGATCGTCAACGGCGTGGTCGTGGTGACCACAGTCGAGCACGTCAAAGCACTCGCCGAGCGTGACGACGTCGAAGTGATCGAGGCCGACCTGCTGGTCGAGCTCATCGAACCCATCAAGGACTCCAAGCCGGCCGCCGCCGACAAGGCCATCGGCATCGCCCCCGGCATCGTGGACATCGGCGCCCGTCGCATCTGGAACGAGCTCGGCGTAGACGGCACCGGCGCCCTGGTCGGCGTGCTCGACACCGGCGTCGACGGCGCCCACCCCGCCCTCAGCACCCGCTGGCGCGGCAACCACGCTCCGGCGTCCGAGTGCTGGCTCGACGCCGCCAATCTCGGCGACGCCACTCCCGTCGATCAGCACTACCACGGCACCCACGTCATGGGCACCATCACCGGCCTGGCGGCCGGCGACACCATCGGTGCGGCTCCTGGCGCCGAGTGGATCGCTTCGAACGTGATCAACATGGGTTCGGGCACGGCCTTCGACAACGCCGTGATCGCCTCGCTGGAATTCATGGCCGACCCCGACGGCGACCCCATGACCACCGACGACGTCCCCGACGTCGTGCAGAACTCCTGGGGCGTCAACGAGGGCTTCGCCGGCTACGTGGACTGCGACTCCCGCTGGTGGACCGCCATCGACGCCTGCGAGGCCGCGGGCGTGGTGCTGACCTGGTCCGCGGGCAACGAAGGCCCCGGCGGCACGACCATGCGCAGCCCCGCCGACCGCGCCACCACGGCGTACAACTGCTTCAGCGTGGGCTCGACCAACCACACGGCTCCCTACGTCGTGAGCAGCTTCTCGAGCCGCGGACCCTCCGGCTGTGGCGGCGCCTTCGCCGTCAAGCCCGAGATCATGGCTCCCGGCGACAACATCTACAGCGCCCAGCCCGGCGGCGGCTACCAGCTGCTGAGCGGCACCTCGATGGCCGGACCCCACGTGGCCGGCATCGTGGCCCTGATGCGCGCCGCCAATCCCAGCATCGACGTGATCACCATCAAGCAGACCATCATCAATACGGCCCTCGACCTGGGCGCCGCCGGCGAGGAGAACACCAACGGCCACGGCTTCATCGACGGCTACGCCTGCGTGCTCGCGGTGATGAGCGGCTTCGGGACCCTCGAGGGCACCGTCACCGACATCGCCACGGCCCTGCCGCTCGCCGGTGTGACCCTCGCGATTTCGTCTCCGGGCGAGACAACACGCAACGTGGTGACCAATGCGACCGGATTCTACAGCTCCATGCTGCCTGAAGCCGTCTGGTCCCTCGATGCCACAGCCTTCGGATATGTCGCCGGCAATGTGGGCGGCATCAGCGTGATCGCCGACGCCACCACCGTGCAGAACATGTCCCTGACCCTGGCCCCCCACTCGGTGGTCAGCGGTACGGTGCTGCTGCCCGACCTTTCGCCTGCAACCGCGGCGACGGTGACGGCCGTCGGCACGCCTCTCGCCCCCGTGGCGACCGACGGCGCCGGCTTCTACAGCATCAGCCTGCCCACCGGCGATACGTACGAGCTCCTGGCCCGTCAGAACGGATTCGCCGGACACCGTCAGAACGTCGCGGTCACGGGCAACCAGACCGTCGACTTCCAGCTCGCGGAAATGACCCACGAGGACTTCGAGTCCGGCGACTTCTCCAACTATCCCTGGGTGATGTCAGGCAGCCAGCCCTGGACCATCGATATGGCGAACTCGTACGAGGGCATCTACAGCGCCCGGTCCGGCGTAATCCTCGACGGCCAGAGCTCGACCATGACCGTGGATCTGGATCTGAATGCCGGTCCGTTCTCGTTCTGGTATAAGGTCTCGTCCGAGAGCGGCTACGACTTTCTGACGTTCTCGGTGGACGGCGTGCAGGTTGCAAGCTGGTCAGGTACTGTGGCCTGGACCCAGTACATCACCGTCCTGACGTCCGGGACCCACTCCCTGGCCTGGACATACGCCAAGGACGGCTCGGTCGCCTCCGGATCCGACGCCGCCTGGGTGGATTACATCGGCGAACCCATCTATGCCACCATCGCCGTCAACCCCGCAAGCCTCAGCGAGACCCTGGCTCCAGGCCAAACATCACAGCAGACCGTGACGGTGAGCAATGACGGCCTGGCGAACCTCAACTTCACCTCCGCCGCTCTGCTGACTCCACCCCCGCTCGCAGCGACCGCGTTGGAAATGGGCAAGGACGACATCGACCCCAGACCCGGCTACGGCCCTCTGCTCGCCAACGGCGGACCCGATGCTTTCGGCTACACCTGGATCGACAGCGACAACGTCGGTGGTCCGGTGTTCGACTGGGCGGAAATCAACGCCGTCGGCACGCCTCGCACGTTCGGCGACGATCAGAGCCAGAGCTTTCCGCTGGGATTCTCGTTCAGCTTCTACGGGGTGGACTACACGAACGTGAACGTGTGCTCCAACGGGTTCCTGTCGTTCACATCCACCGTGACCGACTACACCAACGACCCGATTCCCACAGCGTCGGACCCCAACGCCCTGATGGCGGTGTTCTGGGATGATATGAACCCTGGCAGCTCAGGCCAGATCTACACCTATCAAGACACCGCCAACAACCGTTTCATCGTGGAATGGGAGGGCGTTCCCTACTACAACACGACGCAGTATCAGACCTTCCAGGCAGTCATCAACAGCGACGGTACCTTCCGCTTCCAGTACCTGACCATCGACGACCGTCTGAGCGCGACGGTGGGCATCGAGAACAGCGACGGCACCGACGGTCTCGGTATATCCCACAACTCGGCCTACGCCCAGAACGGCCTGGCCGTCGAGTTCGGCTTCACTCCCCCGCCGGCACCCTGGATGACCCTCGATACCGCCGCGGGATCGGTTCTCCCCGGCGGCTCGATGGATCTGACGGTGACCTTCGACTCCACCGATACGCCGGACGGCGTGTATGAGGGGTATCTGCTCATCGACTCCGATGACCCGAACACTCCTCAGGTCGTCGTACCGGTCACCTTGACCGTGGCCACAGGTACGGCTGCGGGCGACGGCATGCCCAACCGCTACGCCCTGGGCGACGCCTCGCCCAATCCGTTCAACCCATCGACGAAGATCAGCTTCGCCGTGCCGACGGGCGGATCTCAGGTATCCCTCGCGATCTTCGACCTACAGGGCCGTCACGTGAAGACTCTCGTGTCGGGTTCCCTGAACGGGGGACAGCACTCGGTCACCTGGAACGGCGACGACACCGACGGTCGGCGCGTCGCCTCCGGGTTGTACTTCTATCGTCTGGCCGGAAAGAACTTCTCCGAGACCAGGAAGATGGCTCTTGTTAAGTAAATAGTGTGATAATTTGCTCTATCATGAAGGCGGCCTCCGGGCCGCCTTCATTGTTTGAATCTAAATTTTCCATGATTCAAGACAAAGGACATCCTAGAACTTGTCCTCTCCAATTGATCTGTGGTACGATTCGGTCTTCCCGCCACTATTTATAGATCGGCAACGATCTGCATGTATTTCGCACATACGTGCACATCAAAAAGCCGTACACCTGACAATCGACATTTGGGGGTACCTGATGAAGAAGGCTCTCGCAACCCTGCTCGCGCTCGCGCTGTTTGCAGGCATCGCTGCCGCCGGGACATTGACGCCCGGTCTCGAACGGCAAATGCGCGGCATGAACGCCGACGACGAGATCAAGGTCTTGGTCGTGATGAAGGATCAGGTCGACATTCACTCGCTCGACTGGCAGCTCCACGACTCCAAAACCGCTCTCGACACCCGGCACCGCATCGTGATCGAAGAGCTTCAGAAAACAGCCGCCAGCTCCCAGCGCGGACTGCTCGCCGACCTGAGCGCCAAGGCTACGGCCGGCGTCGTCAGCGGCTACACGCCTCACTGGATCGTCAACGGCGTGGTCGTCGTGACCACCGTCGAAGTCGTACGCGAACTCGCCGTGCGCGACGACGTGGATGTCATCGAGGCCGATCTGCAGGTCGAGCTTATTGAGCCCATCAAGAGCGATAAGATCGCTTCGCCCGACAAGGCCATCGGCATCGCCCCCGGCATCGTGGATATCGGCTCCCGCCGCATTTGGAACGAACTCGGTGTCGACGGCACCGGCGCCATCGTCGGCGTGCTCGACACCGGCGTGGACGGCACCCACCCCGCCCTGAGCGCCCGCTGGCGCGGCAACTTCGCCCCGGCCGCCGAGTGCTGGTTCGACGCCGCCGGCTTCGGCGACCCGACCCCCGCCGACCACCACTATCATGGCACCCACGTCATGGGCACCATCACCGGCCAGGCCGCCAACGACACCATCGGTGTGGCTCCCGGCGCACAGTGGATCGCCTCGAACGTCATCAACATGAGCACGGGCTCCGCCTTCGACAACGCCGTCATCGCGTCGTTCGAATTCATGGCCGACCCCGACGGCAACCCCCTGACCACCGACGACGTCCCCGACG
>CALEMW010000173.1 GCA_937910695.1 uncultured bacterium | reverse complement strand
GGAGGAACCCAGCGAAGCCCAGGAGAGCGGTGCTGAGCGCTGACCTGGGCTTGGCGGAGGCCGTAGCGTGACGCATGACGCCCAGAGGCCCAGAAATCGCCGCTGAGCCCGATGGACAGTTACTGTCCGCGTCCTTCGCCAAGGCCGTAACGTTACGTGACATGCCGGGGAAGTGCGCTTAGAATGGTGGGGTAGCGTGACAAACGTAACGTCACGCATCGGAGGAATACCATGCCATCGATCTGCGAAAGCTGCGAATCCCCCCTCGATGGACGGCGCAAGAGCGCCCGCTACTGCTCGGACGCCTGCCGTCAGGCCGGGTTCAGGGCTCGGAAGACACAAACGCAGAGCGCCAGGCCCGTCAGGGAGGCTCGTCGGGCAACAGAACAACCGCCACCCCCACCACCGCAGCCGCCGCCCGTGCAGGTCCAGGTGCTGCGCGAGGTCGTGCAGGTGGCCGACCCTGCCCTGGAGCAGCGCATCGCTGTGCTGGAGCGGGAGCTGCGCAAGGCCCAGGCGAAGATCACCACGCTGGAGGGGGCTGGGCCGAAGGTCGAGGACGTGCGACGACTGCAGAGGGAGGTGGCAGGGCTGCGGGAGTGGCGCAAAGAGGCCAGGGAGGCGCTGACGGAGCACGAACACCGGCTGACCGCCGTCTACCACCGGATATCGGAGGTGAACACCGAGATCGCGACACTGGCGAAGTCCGTCGCAGAGTATGCGGGGTCGAGGTCGTGGTTCGGGTAGTCCACGGACAAGGTGCCTGGCAGGCCAGCGGAGCGTGATAGGCTCCATCGACGGGAGGCCCCATGTCATCGTCCGTGCCGAGCTTCACGCAGTTCATCGAGCCCCTGCTCCGGTATCTCGCGGACAACGGTGGGCTGGTGCGCGCAGGCGAGTGCCACGATGCCGTCGCCGACATCGTCGGCCTCACCGACGAGCAGAGGGCCGAGGTGCTCCCCAGTGGCAACCAGCATGTCTACAAGAACCGGATCGGCTGGGCGCAGGACAGGCTCAAGCGCCGGGGATTGTCCGCCAGCCCCAAGCGCTCCTACTGGCAGATCACGGCGGCTGGTCTGGACTACGTCAACAAGCACGCCAACCCGCTGACCGAGGAAGAGACCAAAGCCATCTGGCAGCGCGATCCCCGGCAACGCCACGCCAAGATGGGCACGGCGCCCGATCCCATCGACCCACTGCTCGACGAGCATGAGAGCCCGCTGGAGCGCATCGAGAAGGCCATCGAGGACTTGAATGACAGCGTGTCCGCCGAGCTGCTTGGGCTAATCCTCGACGGCACCCCCACCTTCTTCGAGAACCTGGTTCTCGATCTGCTCCACGCGATGGGGTACGGCGCGAGCAGGGCGAAGCTGGTCCGGGTGGGCGGCAGCGGTGACGGCGGCATCGACGGAATCATCTCCCTCGACAAGCTCGGTCTGGAGAAGGTCTACGTCCAGGCCAAGCGCTGGAGGGACAACAGCGTCGGCCGACCACAGGTCCAGTCTTTCTTCGGTGCACTGGCCGGCCGCAAGGCGAGCAAGGGTGTCTTCATCACCACCGCGAAGTTCACGCGGGAGGCAGAGGAGTTCGCGGGCGCGGTGTCAGACAGCATCGTGCTGGTGGACGGCGAACGCCTCACCGAGCTGATGATCGAGCACGGCGTGGGGGTGTCCCACAAGCACTACCGCGTCGCCAGGGTGGACACGGACTACTTCGAAGGGGAGTAGTTCCTGGGCCCGGCAAGCCCGCCCGGGCCCCAGGGAGTGGGTAGGCGCTGCTCACGAAGGCGAACGCCCATGCCGATGATAATGCTCGCCATGAGCGCCGCCGCAGGCTGATCTCAACCCGGCAACCTGCGGTCCACCTGCTACGGATTCGGTAGATCGTCGCCGCAACCAGCCGCGCCGCCAAGGCACTGCGGCCGACTGGCCCAGAAGTCTCCTGATCTGGGGCCTCGGGATCGACGACGAAGGCGCGAACTGTCGAAAGTTCGACGATCCGTTCGACACTTCGACGCTTTGGCGGCCGAAAACAGGCTTTGCAGGCTCTCCGTGATCTGGCACGCCACGTGCGTATGCCTGCGGTCATGGCCACGACCGTCGACTATCAGCGCACCACCGTCGAACTCCTGCAGCGCATCGCCAGGGAGGAACTACCCGGGCTGATCGAGGCCGCCGAAGATGCAGGTCGCTTCATCCCTCGCCATGTCGAACGCACGGTCGAGCGCTTCCTCGGTTGCGGCGATCCGCGGGAGGGCTTCGCCTGGCTGGTCTGTGATGGCTGCGACCATCACCGCCTCGTCCCGTTCTCTTGCAAAACTCGCGGGATCTGCTCCTGTTGTGGAGGTCGCCGCATGGCCACCCGTGCCGCCTGGATCGTGGACCGGGTGATCCCCGAGGTCCCGGTGCGCCAATGGGTGCTCACACTTCCCTGGGCCAGGCGCCTGGTCCTGGCGCGCCGTCAGGACCTGTTGCTCGGCGTGTGGAGAGAGGCCCTGGACGTCATCTTCACCTGGTACCGGTACCAGGCTGCCGAACGGCTGGGCCTGCCGCCCGAGCGCGCTCGGGACTTTTGCTGTGGAGCCG
>CALEMW010000172.1 GCA_937910695.1 uncultured bacterium | reverse complement strand
GTCATCGCGAGCGACGGTGTAGTACCCGAAACCGTAGCACCTTGGGGAGAAACTCACATCCCCCACGGGTTCCGGCTGTGGCCTTCCCATCCCGCTGTGCTCTACAACCCGTACGAGTTCGATGAGGATCGTTCACCACGATTCGTGCGCTGGCTGACCATGCTCGCCGTCCAGGACATCCATGGTGTCACCAGTCCACTGCCCATGAACGACGAGCCGAGCGACTCGACCTTTCGCTGCTCCGGACCTGTCAAAGAATCAGTCGGTCTCGGCTCCGAAACGCGGAGCCGGACCTACGCTGCGGCCGGCATGGTCCTGACGATGTTCGTCGGCATATTGGGATGTTTGAGCCTTCAGGCCCGAAACGCCAGAAACACGCTGAGAACCAAACGGTGGACCGCAGCCATCGGGCTTGTGATTCCTCTGGGGATATTCCTGTATGCCCTGGGAGTCCATCTCGCGGGCTGGTCGGAAATGTGGGCCGTCGGTGCTGCGCCCTTCGTCCTTCTGAAACTGGCAACCGGGGCCGTGGGCGGTTCGCCGAGCATTTGGTGGGGAGGCATGGCGGGTGTCTGGCTGTTGACGATGATCGCCGTCATGGAGGTTTTTGTGCGTCTCGAAGCAAACAACGAGATCGTGCAAAAGAAACAGCTCGAGGATTTCTGAGGAACGACGCGTCAGCGTCCGCCGGTCATCTTCAGATAAGCGAACAGACCTGCGATCAAAAGAACGAGGCCTGCAGCCACCAGAACCAGGGTCGGATTCCGACCTCCCAGGCGGGACCTCGCGAGCATCATGGCCCGCTCCACTTCATGATCCCTCATCCGGGGTTCCCGCACGCGGAAATCTTCGACGGTGCGTACGATCTCCCTGGCCAACTCACGGGCACGGGGCGTCGTGGGCTGAGGCGAGACCGGAACGAAACTCACGGCGTCCTCCGGCCGTCGGGTCCAGGCAACGCGATCCAGAGAATGAGATAGACGAGGGTGCCCGGGAAGCCGGCGCTCAGCACCGAGAGCAGCACATAGCCCAAACGCACCTGGCCGGTATCCCAGCCCAGATGTTCCGCCATGCCGCCGCAAACACCGGCGATCACCTTGTCTTGGGAACGGCGGAGCTTCCTCTGTTCAGACATGACCCCTCCCTTCGCTGTCACGGCGTCGTGCGACCCGCATCAGACTGTCCGCTCCCCCGTTGAGGCAACTTCGGGTCCAGTTCACGAGCCCTGGTCAACAGTCGGGCCGCTTCGTCACGGTTACCCGCAGCACCCTCGAGCATTCCGAGGTTGTACCACGCCACAGCCAGATCGGGGGCGAGGTCCACAGTGCGCTCGTAGATGGTGCGCGCCTCGTCGAGGCGGCCTGTTTGATGCAGGATCATCCCCAGGTGGAGATGAGCGACCGGATCGGTGCCATCGTAGCGCACGGCGGTGCGAAACTCACGCTCCGCTTCCACAACGCGTCCGAGTCGGGCGTAGAACATGCCCAGCTGGGAGTGGGAAGCGGGCGCTTCCGGCTCCAGAGCGACAATACGCTCGAACGTGGCGGCCGCGGCGGCCAGATCGCCCGTCATGGCCTGGGCAAGTCCCAGGTTGCCCAAAACCGGAACATCTTCACGCCGCTGTTCCGCCGCGGCATGAAGATGCGGCAGCGCTTCCGCTGCGGCGCCGGTCTTCACGAGAGTCGCTCCCAACTCGGCCTGCAGGACGGCTGAATCCCCGCCATTGTCCAGCACTCGACGCAGGATCTGCAGGGCTGCATCGGGGCGACCGACGCGGTCGTAGACGGAGGCCAGGCTCAAGGCTGTCGCTTCGTCAGCCGGTTCGAGTTCGTGAGCCCTCTGCAGGGTCGCCGCCGCGGCGTTCCAGTCGCCGCGATCGATCTGCACGAGGCCCAGATAGTAGCGGGATCCGTGATGGCGAGGATCAAGGGCGAGAGCTTCGTTCAGAATCCGCTCAGCTTCGGCAGCTTGGCCCAACAAGGACAGGGCGTGACCCTTGCCCGCCATACCTGCGACCCAATCCGGACGCAGCGTCAGCCCCTCTTCGTAGACCTCGAGGGCGTCTTCAGGGCGGTCGGCCCTTCCGTAGCACAGGGCCAGATCTTCATAGACTTCCTGACGGTCGGGGTCAGCGGCGAGTAAATCGCGATACAGAGCAACGGCTTCGTCGAAGCTCCCGTCACGGGCTAGAGCCTGAGCCAGGTTGAGACGGGCTTCATAGTGTTCTGGACTGTCGGCCAGCACGTTCCGCAACTCGCCGATCGCTTCCTCCAGACGGTCCTGCTTCATGAGGATCGTGGCCAGATTCACGGCCTGCTCGGCGGTGTGGTCGACGACCGGTGCAACCGCGACGGCAGCGGGACCGTCGTTGTCGTTTGGCGCTCCAGGATCGGCTTCCACGTCGGTGGTGCCGGCGATGTAACCCAACGAACGCAGCATCTCCTCCATGGCCGTACTCGCACCCTGTTCATGGTTGGGCAAGGGCGGACGAGCAAGGGGACGGTTTTCGAAACTGGCCACACGGGTCACCGGACGGTCGATCAGAACATCGGAACGGAAGGCATCCGCCAGAACATCGCCGTTCAGTTCACGGGCCACAGGCAGACCGAGAGCGTGGAGCACCGTGGGCGCCACATCGTAGATGTCGGCGCCGCTGATCTTAGTGCCGACAGGAGTTTCGGGCCCGTTGACCACGATGAGGCCGTCGATCATATGGTCCGCATCCGCCGTCTCGACGCGGAAATGATCTTCTTTGCGTCGTTCGTCGCCGGAACGAAATCCGTGATCGCTGACCACCACGACGGTGGTGCGGGGTCCGCGCAGAGCCAGCAGTTCGCCCAACAGTTCATCCTGCCAAGCCCAATAGGCACTGACGACGTCACTGTACGCTTCAAATGCTTCGGCGGTAATCCAGGGTTGGCGGGGCGGAGCATCATCGCCGAACAGATGCATGACGGCATCGGTACCCTCATAATACAGACACAGCAGTTCGGGGCGCTGGTCGCGTAGCTGATTTTTCACGATGTCTGTATAGCCGCGAGACGTGGCGATGGCCTGACGAAGATGGGTCAAGTCGTCGCCGTAGGAGCTTGAACCGACGTTCGCGGTCAGACGTTCGTGAGGCAAATGGACCATGCGCGAGAGGAGAGCGATCGAGACATCGTCGGGGTGCGGCATCGCGTTTCGTACGTCGTCTTCGATCTCGGGAGGCCAAGTCTCACCGTCGACGACTGATTCGCGACCCGTCACGCCGAAGCTGTGCCAGCCCACATAGTCGCTCACAACGAACCCGTCGAGATGTTCGGCGGGCCACGACGCCCACCAACCGACAACACCGGCGCTCAAGCCTGCTTCGGCCGCCACATTCCACATGGCGTGGACCCGCCTGTCGTAGGTGCCGACAGGCACCTTGGTGCCTTCCGCCGTATCGGTCATGAACCAGGTCACGCCGTGGGCATCAGGAGTGCGACCGGTGGCGATGCTCGTCCACAGCACCGGAGACAACAGCGGTTCGTCGCTGCGAAGCACGCCCCAGGCCCCACCATCCCGGAGGGCCGCGAGGTTGGGCATGTCGCCTCGTTGGATCAGGGGTTCGAGCATGTCCCAATCGGCGCCGTCGAGCCCGATGACCCAGACTTCGTCTCCGACGTCGTCCAAAGATGGGGCGCATCCCCAGACTGAACTCAAGAACCAGAGGAGCAATACAAACGCAGACCCGCGGAACGGGGTCGGACAACCTGGTCGAGGCATGATGACCTTTCATGCTTCCGGATGAACAGCGGGGGGGGCTGCCCCAGAAGAAACGTTCCCATCACCGCGAACGCAACTCTAATCCGATCAAGACGTTGTTGATCACGATAGGGATCTCGGCTCTTGACCCGTACGGACAGGTTTGAGCGATGTTGCGGTCGATACGTAAAATCTCAGCGGATAAGCAGACGCGTTTCGCCGGCGCCCCAAGGGGCGGGCGCGACAAGCAGAATACGGTAGGTTCCCGGGTTGCAAAGATCGACCAGTTCGGTGAGATCAAGTACGGCGGACAACGTGTCGCCCGGGCCGAGCGTGATGCCCTCAGAAGCTGCAATACGAGCGATGCGGGGACGCCCGATCATCGAAACAGGTCCGTCGGTGGTGAGTTGATCGACGAGCAGGTTCAAGGACCCGATGTCGATGCGCCCATCGGCCAGGAGCTGTGCGGGGAAGCGTCGCGGGGAGTCGCCCTGATTGCGTAGGATAAGTTTGAAGAGGGCGGGTTCTCCACGTGCCGAACTCATGGCCATCGAAGTCAGGCGAAGACCTGTGGTGCCGATCAATGTCCGCACCTCGTCGCTCCAGCCGGGATGCCGGGGCATCGCTTCCAGGAGTGCCCAGTGACCGGCTTGGTTCAAGGACAGCATCCAGAGGGAGACTTCGTCAGGAACAGCGGTCTCAGCTGCTAGGGTGAGAGTCGTCTCGGGGGCGATGCTGCCAAGGAGGCACTCGGTCACTTCAAGGCGTACAGGCGCTGTGGGTCCGTCGGCGTCGGCAACACGGCCGAGCACGATGAGGTCGGACGCCCTGATGAGATCCTCGAGGGATCGAGCGGCCCCGTCGTCGGGTGAGTTAGCGAGACCCGGCGAGGCCAGAAAGAGGAGGGCCATGAGCTGAGCGAGAGCCCATGGCCCCATCAACGATCTCCTGGTCATGGAAACGATCATAGCAGAGTTCGTACCGCTGTGAAAAGTGTGTTGAGGTTGTTAATTGATTAATCACAGCAGGTCGCTAGGCGATCCCGGACTCGGTTGACCCCTAGGTCCATTCCCCTTATGCTCTGAAAACGTTCTGACCCGACCAGGTGGTCGGGTTTTTTTCATCTCTTCGCGTCACATCGTCCCTCAAGGCAGGCATCCATGACCTCACCAGCCACCGCGTCGAAACAGTCGATATTCCGCATGTTCCCAGGCGCTTTCTGGTCCGCCAACGTGATGGAGATCTTCGAGCGCATGGGCTGGTACGGCTTCTACGCCGTGTCCAGCCTCTACCTGACAGGCGCCATCGCCGACGGCGGGCTGGGCTTCACGAGCGAGGACCGGGGCGTGATCCAGGGCGTGGTCACCTTCTTCCTCTACCTCTTCCCCGCCGTGTTCGGCGCCCTGGCCGACCGCTACGGCTACAAGGCCATGTTCCTGCTGTCGTGCGCGATCATGGCGCCGGCCTACCTGCTGCTTCAGTTCCCCACATCGTTCTGGGGCTTCTTCGCGGTGTACTTCCTGGTGGCCATCGGGCACTCCATGTTCAAGCCGGTGGTCATCGCAACGGTGGCCAAGACAACCAACGAGAAGACGGGGTCGATGGGCTTCGGCATCTTCTACATGATGGTGAACGTGGGCGGCTTCCTGGGTCCGATCATCGCCGGCATCATCCGCGGCTGGAGCTGGACGTACGTGTTCTGGGCGTCGGCGGTCTGGATCGGTTTCCTGGCCCTCACCTGCCTGATCTTCTACAAGGACCCGCGTAGCGCCGAGGAGCAGGCTGAGACCAAGTCCTTGAACGAGGTCTTCCGCGGCATGATCGAAGTCGTGGGCAACGGCCGGTTCTTCCTGCTGGTTTCCGGCGTGTTGACCGTGCTGGTGATGGGTTCCAAATGGTGGGACTTCAAGCTCATCGGCCCCATCGCCCTGGGGTGGATCCTCGCCAACGTCCTGTTCGATATCGTGCTCCGCGTCGCGGGCCGTCGTCCCGGCGAAGGCTTGTGGCTGCTGCAGCCCATGCAGGTGGGCGAGGGCCGCTACATGGTCTTCCTGCTGCTGATGGCCGGCTTCTGGACCTCGTTCAACCAGATCTTCCTGACCCTGCCCGAATACATCCGCGACTACGCCGACACATCGGACCTGATCCGCTCGCTCACCCCAGCCGCCGGCGGCGTCACGTCGATGTTCGAAGCGATGGGCGTCTCGACGGCCAACTGGGGCCAGGGCGTGCTCGAGAACGGCCAGGTCAAGCCCGAGCATCTGATCAACCTGAACGCCTTCGGCATCATCATCGGCCAGGTGGCCATCTCGTGGCTGATCCGCAACGTGAAGCCCCTGAACACCATCATCAACGGCGTGGTCGTCACGGTGATCAGCTTCCTGGTCTTCATGCTCGGCCAGAGCGGCTGGATCATCGTCGCGGCGATCCTCGTCTTCTCGATCGGCGAGATGATGGCGTCGCCCAAGAGCAAGGAGTACGCGGGCCGCATCGCGCCGCCCGGCAAGGTCGGGATGTACATGGGCTACTTCTACTGGTGCACCGCCCTGGGGCACCTCTTCGGCGGCCTGCTGTCCGGCGTGATGTACGGCCACTACGGCCCTGTGGAACGAGGCGGCACCGACAACCCCGACATGATGTGGATCATCTTCGCGGCCCTCGCCGCCTCAACGGCGATCTCGCTGGTGATCTACGACCGCTGGGTCCGGGCGCACCCGCTCAAGACCACGTGAGGTTCCCCTCGCCTCTGGTCCGCGGCACCCTCGTGCGGCGCGAAAAACGATTCCTCGTGCACGTCGTCCTCGACGACGGGCGCGAGGTGATCGCCCACACCAACAACACCGGCGCCATGCTCGGCTGCAACACGCCGGGCAGCCCGGTATGGCTCTCCCCCGCTGAAGACCCCAAGCGCAAGCTGAAGTGGACCTACGAACTGATCGAGAACGAAGGCGTGCTCGTGGGTATCAACACCGCGGTGCCGAACAAACTGGCTGTCGAGGCGATCCGCGACGGTACTGTTGTCGAACTCCAGAGCTACGACCGTGTGCGGACCGAAGTGATGTACGGATCGGAGCGATCGCGCATCGACGTGCTGCTGGAACGTGGCGCGGGCGAAGCCGTTCAGCGCTGCTGGATCGAGGTGAAGAACGTGACGCTCGTGGAGGAAGGGCGGGCGTTGTTTCCAGACGCAGTGACGGAGCGGGGGCGGAAACATCTGCGCGAGCTGACGGCGATGGTTGCTGCCGGTGATCGAGCAGTCATGTTGTACGTGGTGCAGCGGGCGGACGGTCTCAGCTTCGCCCCGGCGTCGAGCATCGACCCGGGATACGCCGCCACCCTCCTCGAGGCCGCTGCCGCGGGTGTCGAGATCCTGGTCTACCGTGCCGATATCACGCTCGAGTCGATTCTGTTGACGACGCCCCTCCCCATCGACCTCACCTGACACAGAGAACGGGAGCCGCTCGTCCAAACGTCTCCCGCTCTGGTGGGCCTGCTAACGGCCCGGTCACCCCAGGTTCTGCAACAGGTCGGATACGCCGTTACCCCAGCTGATCTAACATGTGATCCCCGGTCATGGTGACTTTCGATGACCGATAACGCATAATGATTGAGATCCAGGCCCAATCCGAGGAGATCGACGCTGATGAATACTATCCGGCTATGGCTGATCGCCACCCTCCTGGCCTTGCTCCCCGGGACGCTGCAGGCGAGACCCTTCCCCCAGGATCAACCGGCCAAGCAGGCCGAACCCGCCGCTCCGCATAGGGAATTGGAAAAACCGGACATCCCGGCAAAGGTGCTCAAACTCGCCATCCCGGAATATCCCGAGCTTGCTCGACGTGACGGAGTGTCCGGCACCATCCAGCTGATCGTCTTGGTGGACGAGACGGGCGCACCCGTAGAAGTCGTTGATAACACCTTCACCGGCGATGGTCACGATCCGCGTCTGATGAAGGCCGCTTACCATGCGGCCATGCAGTGCACCTTCATCCCGGCAACCAAAAACGGACGGGCGATCCCGTCCCATGTGTCGGTTCCCTTCGCCTTCAAGCGGAACTGACCGCCCATGTCCGACGGAAACCATGATGAACAACGATGAGATCAGAATCGGCGTGAGCGCCTGCCTTCTCGGCCAGAAGGTGCGTTACGACGGCGGCCACAAGCATCAGCGCCTGTTGACCGACGAGCTGGGCATGTTCCTCACGCTCGTTCCTGTCTGCCCGGAAGCCGAAGTCGGCATGGGAATCCCCAGAGAAACCGTTCACCTGGACGGCGACCACGAGGCGCCGCGCATGGTCGGTACACGCAGCAACGAGGATTGGACTGCGCGCATGAACGACTGGTCGCGGCGTCGGGTCCGCGAACTCGCAGCCGACGATCTCTGCGGATTCATCTTCAAGAAGGGTTCTCCCAGCTGCGGCGTATGGCGGGTCAAACTGTTCGACGAGAACGGGCGACCGCGTCTCCGGGGCCGGGGACTCTTCGCCATGGAGTATCTCCGTCGATTCAGCCTGGTGCCGGTGGAGGAAGAAGGGCGTCTGAACGACACACGCCTGCGGGAGAATTTCGTGGAGCGGATTTTCGCCTTCCACCGCCTCAAAACACTGTTTGCGACCAGCTGGATCCACAGCGAGGTGGAGACCTTCCATGCTCGCGAGAAGTGCCTGCTGATGGCCCACAGCCCGAATCACTTCAAGGAGATCGACCGGCTTGTGGCGGGCATCGAGGAATATACGCCAGCCGCCTTCCGCGACACCTATATGCCCCTGTTCATGGAAGCTCTCGCCGTGAAGGCGACGGTGCGTAGGCACACCATCACTCTACGACATGTGGCGGGACATTTGCGGGGAGCGGTCGGCGAAGCGGAGCGGGAGCGCATTCGGGCGGTCATCGCGGACTACGAAGAAGGACTCGTCCCGCTGATCGTGCCGATCACGCTGTTGCAGCATTTCATCGACATCCATCAGATACCCTACGTGTCCGACCAGACCTATCTCAAGCCGCATCCGAAGGAACTGATGCTGCGCAATCGCGTGTGATCGGAACGGCGGTCAGTTCATCAACGACGACAGATCGACCCAAACGGTCCACGCCTCGCGTTCAACCCTGGACAACCCCGAAACCTGCGGCACCGTCGCCTTGTCCCAGCGCATTCCGCCGACGCCGGCGAGCTTGAAGCCGAGCGAATTGCCTTCCGTATCGCCGTCGATGTCTCCAGCGCCCAGAAGATGACCACGCCGGATAGTCCAGATGTTGGCAACGGTCAGTTCCCAGCCCGTACTCTCCTCGTTGAACAGACCGCTCGTGTCGTGTTCGTAGTTGTATTGCTGGGTTTCGACGTCCCAAAGGATACCGGGGTCCACGGACTGGTTCGTGTATCCGTACGAGACCAACGGCGTCAACGAATCGACGAGACGACCCAGCCCCATGTGTCGTAACCCGGCCCGGAGATCGGGGGGGAAGCCCGTCTCGACATGGGCCGACCACCCGCGCACGTACTTGCGGGGGAACGGGTCGCGCTGTTCGGTGTCGGTGTGGACGATCAGACTCGTGCTGTCGTTCAGCAGCGACTGGCCGTAGGCCAGACTCAACCGCACTCCACCAAGAGGCCCTGCGGCATAAGTCGGACCGACGGTATTGAGGGGCGTGAAATGGATCAGGGTGCCGAAGCTGCGGGCGTCTCCCTTGGCAGGGCCGGCGGATCCGTCTTGAAGGACTTCGTCCGGTGCGAGCTGGTCTTCGAAAGCGATATACGTATACCCCACCGAGACGTCCAGCATCTTGCTCACGCTGGAATCGGATTGGCCGGCAACGCTTTCGAGGAACCGGAACAGGCTCACGCCCGCGCCGATCCTCTCCGCCTTCATCCACGACTGATTGGTACCGGTGGAATTTCCGGCGTCGTCCGTTCCCTGCGGGAAACCCACCAGGAATGTACCCTCGAGAGGTCCGCGGTCGTAGAGAAGGCCGAATCCCGCCACGCCGAACGTCACCCTCTCGTCGCGAAGCCAGACTTCGTCGGCCAGGTCGGGAGCGAGGCGCGATTCCATCTTCGAAAAACGCAGGCCCTCCTGGTAGGCCAGAAGCCCGGGGTTGGCCCAGGAGCCGGGGTCGCCGCCCCAGTGGGTCGCGACACCGGAACTGCCCATGCCTTCGGCGCGCACCGAAGTGTTGAATTCGAGGATGATGGCGCCAACATCGCTCATCGCTGCTGCGGGAGCGACGGTGAGCAGGATCAGGGCGATCGGCAAGACAGCAATGGGGCGCACGAAAACCTCCACGCGATCGAAGCGCGGGCGAGAGAGCATTCCTCGCGTTTCAAGGGTCGCGGGAAATGATAGCACGTGAGCCAGGAAACACAACTCGGCCGGCGATCCGGGGGGCGTCAGTCCAGCAACGAAACCAGATCCACCCATACCGTCCAGGACTCGCGTTTCACTCGGCTAAGGGACGTAGCCTGAGGCACCGTCGCTTTATCCCAGCGCACACCGCCATATCCGGCCATGGTGAAGCCGATGCTGCTGCCTCGGGTATCGCCGTCGATCTCTCCGGTTCCCCTCCAGTGGCCACGCCGTATGGACCAGATGTTGGCGAGGGTCAGTTCCCAGCCCGTGCTCCGTTCATCGTAGAGACCGCTCGTGTCGTGTCCATAGCTGTAATCGTAGGTCTCAGCATTCCAGATGATGCCCGGCTCGAGGCTTTGGTCCGTGTAACCGAACGAAAGCAGCGGCGTCAGCGATTCGGCGAACCAACCGGTATCGTGATCAGGAGTAGCCGATCGCCACTGCAATGACCAGGAACACTGCAGACAGTCCCATCAGTTGGGCGAACAGAGGCAACATGAAACGCAACCATACGCCGTAGGGGATCCGCGCCAGGGCCAGCATCGACATCAGAACGCCGCTGGTCGGGATGATGGCGTTGGAGAACCCGTCGCCGCAGGTGAACGCGAGCACGGCGGTCTGCCTGGTGAGACCGATGATGTCGGAAAGCGGCGCCATGAGGGGCACGGTAACCGCAGCCTGGCCCGAACCCGACGGCACCAGCACGTTCAGTCCCGACTCGAAGCAGAGCATGCCGATGGCCGCCACATAGCGCGGCACATGCAACAGTACGCCGGCGGCTGCATGAACGATGGTGTCCATGATCTGACCCTCGCTCAGCACCACTTCGATGCCGCGGGCGAAACCCACGACCAACGCCGCGACGACCATGTCGCGCATGCCCTCGCTGAAGGCGTCGACGGCTTCCTTGAGCCCCAACCGGCCTATCACGGCGGCGACGATGCCCATGAGCAGGAATCCGCCACCCATATCGGACATCCACCAGCCATAACTGGTCGTGGCGAAGAGGATGAAGCCGAAGATGGCCGTGCAGGTGATCAGGATCGCAGCGTGACGCGGACCGTAGGCATCGAGCCCCTCGGCCTCCTTCACATCGAAGTCGTCGCCGGCCATCAGCGATGCGGTGGGGTCGGACTTGATGCGTGCGCCATAGCGGAGCGTGTAGGTCAGCGCCAGCACCAGGCTACAGACGAAGAAAATCAACCTTAGCCACATGCCCGAATACAACGGCACCTCGGCGATGCCCTGAGCCACCAGCACCGTAAAGGGATTGGTGGTGGCGGCCGCGAATCCCGTCTGGGCCGCGACGGTCACCAACGCCAGGCCGAACACCCGGTCGTAGCCCAGCTTCTTGCTGACCAGCAGGAACACCGGCACCAGGGGAATGAACTCCTCCCCCATGCCGAGGGTCGAGCCGCCGATCGCCAGGGTGGTCATCAGGACGATGGTCAATGTCGGTCCGGAACCGCCGAACACTTCGAGCATGCGCTGCAGCCCCGCGGCGATCACGCCCGTGCGCTGCAGGATGCCGAACACCCCACCCACCAGGAAGATGAAGAAGATGATGTCGGCCTGTTTCTCCAAGCCCCGCGGAATGGCGGTGAGGAACCCGTGCAGACCGACCGGGGCTGCTTTGCCTTCGGGCACGTCGTTCTGGCCGAGCAGCACCCCACGCAGGGTCACGTGTTTTTCGAGGGCCTTGTAGGTGCCGGGAACGAGCAGGGTGCGGTCGTGACCACCCATATTGACGGTCTTACGATCGTAGTGACCTGACGGCACGACGAACGTGAGCAATGAGCAGACGAAAATGACCCCGGCGAGCAGGGCGAATACGTGGGGAATACGGAACTTGAATCGCGACATGGGTGGCAGTCTAGACGATGCCTAGACCACGCGCCACCCCTCTCCGACTCCTGCGAGGGATTTCTCCAGCTCGATCTCGTCGCGAATGGGGATGCCGTAATGGCCGTTCGAAGGCACGCCGGGCTTGAGCTTGCGGATCGCCTCCATGCCGTTGGGGCGAACCACGGAGATACGGAAATCCCGGCGTTGGAAAAAGCGCAGGGCGTCGATGTTGTCGTTGGTGGTGATCATCCAGACGCGGCTGCAGCCGGCGGCCGCGGCGGCCTTCTCGACAGCATCAAGCAGGGCGGAACCCACGCCGCACCATTGGCAGAGAGCGTCGAGGGTCACCAGTTCGCAACTGTCGCCCTCGATCATGAACGTGGCCAACCCGACACGCTCGGAGCCTTCGACGCAGATGAACCCCGGCAGTTCCGCCGGCATGTGCACGACGTCGCGGCTGACCACGAGATCGCCGCCGAACAGGAGTTCGGTGCGTTCGCGGACCCAGGTGCGGTCGCTGTCGCTCAGATTGGTGACGAGCATGATCCCCCCTTTTTGCTTCGGGGGGAAAGATGGTCATCGGAGAGGAATGGAGCAAGGAACGGTCGTTGGGATGGCCATTCGGGCTGTTTTCAGGTTTTTGCGGACACCCCCCGGCGTCGACCGCTGAAATGCGGCCGTCGACGGGGGGTGCAGGTCATGACGTCTGATCGCCGCTACTTCAGCAGCAACATCTTATGCGTCGCCGTCTTTTCCTCGGTCACCAGACGGTAGAAGTACACGCCCGATCCGACCTGTGCTCCGCGTTGATCCCGCCCGCGCCACGTTACGGCATGGGCACCAGAAGGCAGCACGCCATCGACAAGGGTGCGCACAAGCGAACCGTCGACTGCGTAGATCCTGAGGCTGGCACTCTGCTGCCGCGGTAGAACGAAATTGATGACCGTCGCGGGATTGAACGGATTCGGGTAGTTCCGGTCGAGGCGGAACGCCAGAGGCACCAGCCCCTGCCAGGGATCGTCCACGCCCGTGGCGGTCTGGATGATCGAGAACCGCTGGTCCACGGCCACATCCGTCAAGATCTGGTAGTAGCCCAGGGGCCAGCGCACGAATACGGAATCCGCGACGGTGGCTGCACCAAGGCCGAACTCCAGGGTCAGCGATCCCTGCGAGAGGAAACCGCTGCCGCCGTCGACATCGCGGAGCAGAGTCATGCCGCCGGCCTTGATCACCACGCGGGCGCCGATGGCCGCCGTGTTCTGATCGGATCCGATCAGATCTAGCTGCAACCAGTGGTTGCCCGAGGCGTCGGCTTCATCGTTGCGGAACAGTTTGTTCTGGCCGCCGCTCATGCTGGCCAGGGCAAGGTCGAGATCGCCGTCGTCGTCGACGTCGACCCAGGCCACGCCGTTGGTGTTGGCGTCGTCGCCCAGATTGAAGCCGTTGGTCGGCGCCACGTTGGTGAACAACCAGCCGTCGGGGTTCTCGAGGTCGACGCCGTCGTTGCGGAACAGTTGGTTCACCGCAACGGTGTCGCCGGCCGACCAGTGGTTGCCCAGATAGAAGTCCAGGTCGCCGTCGTTGTCGTAGTCGCCCCAGGCGATGCCGGCGCCGTACTGGCCGTCGGCCAGGCCGTTGTCGTAGAAGCCGGCCACATCGACGAAGAGCTGGGTCAGACCCAGGCGCTTGTCCGAAGGCAACGATCCTTCTGCGGGAACGTCACCGTTGGACTGAGGCGCGACACCGGACACCGTGTTGTGGTACAGGCGGTTGGGACCGTCGTTGCTCACGTACAGGTCGAGCCAGCCGTCGCCGTCGAAATCTCCCCACGAACAGCCGAGACCGCTGCCGGTGTCGGCCACGCCCATGGCGGCCGCTACGTCGGTAAAGGTCCAGTAACCTCCGACCAGAGATGGGCCGTCGTTGCGGAGCAGGCGGTTGGTGCCGCCGTAGTAGTTCGACAGATAGAGGTCCGGATCGCCGTCGTTGTCGTAGTCGCCCCAGGCGCAGCCCATGGTGTAGCCGTCGTCGCCAACGTCGTTGCCGTTGACCGGCGCCACGTCGGTGAACAGCCAGCCGTCGGGGTTGCCGCCGTCGGGGCCGTCGTTGCGCCAGAGGTGGTTGGGACCGTCGTTGCAGAGGTAGAGATCGAGATCGCCGTCCTGGTCGAAGTCGATCCAGGATACCGATCGACCGCTGTCGCCGTCGTCCACACCTGCCGCCGGCGCGATGTCGATGAACACGCCGCCGCCGTCGTTGCGGTAGAGGCAGTTGGGCGCCGGGTAGGATTCGTTGGCCTGCAGGTTGGACGTGTAGAGGTCCAGGTCCCCGTCGCCGTCGAAGTCTCCCCAGGCCACTCCCTGACCGTAGGCGTCGTTGTTCAGAGGCGGCGTGGTCACGTCGGCGAAGAGCCAGCTGTCGGGATCGCCGCCGTCGGGACCGTCGTTGCGGAAGAGCCTGTTGATCGACTCGCCGGGCGAACTCCAGACCACGCGGTTGGTGATGAACTGGTCGTGATCTCCGTCGCCGTCGTAATCGGCCCAGGACATGCCGCGGGTGTTGCCGTCGTTGCCGATGCCGCTGCCGTCGGTGGGTGCGATGTTGACCCACAGAGGAGCCGTGATGATCACCGTCTGATCTGGAGTGAGAGGAGCGTCCTCCACGTTGCCGGCCTTGTCGGTCGCGACGGTGTAGAACGAGTACTCGCCGTAGCCTTCGGGAAATTCGAAGATGACCGTGCTGTCGCCGGCGGCTCCGGCGTAGAGCACGACGGCTCCACCCTCATAGGCGTAATACAGGTCGACATCGCTGACGCCGCTCACGGTATCGGCCGCGGCGAAAGACACGTCGAAAGGCACGCCCTGGAAGTTGATGACCACCGGCAGGACCTCGGACGAAGGCATCTCCATGTCCTGGATCGAAGTCACTGGCGACGACCAAGTGGAGATCAGGCCTTCGAGATCGCGGGCCCTCACACGATACCAGCCTTCGAACTCGTTGGTCAGGCCCGGGAAGATATGGTGGGTCGTGGTGATCCAGCCTGACGTATCGAGGATCGTGGTGAAGGTGACGTCGGCCGCCAGCTCCACCCGATAGGCGACGGCGCCGCTGGCCGACTCGTTGCTCCAGAAGAGCTCATTGCTGTCTCCGGGCGTGTAGCTCGGTTCGGCCACCATGGTCGGCACGTCGGGACCGGGCTCGTTGATCGTGAGGCGCTGGTCGGCTCCGAGGGCCGTGAGCGTCTGCACGTAGCCGCCGGGCCAGCGGATCTCGAGGGTGTCGACGACAGTCGCGGCGCCGAGGCCGAAGTGCACCGTCTGGCTGGCCTGGGAAATGAAGCCCGAGCCGCCGTCCACCGCGCGGCGCATGAGCATGCCGCCCGCAACCAGGCGCAACTTGGCACCGATGGCCGTTGTGTTCGCCGCACGGGCGGCGAGGTCGATCTGAAGCCAATGGTTGGCGGCGGCTTCGGCTGTGTCGTTGCGGAACAGGCGGTTGGACACGCCTGTCATGTTGGCCAGATAGAGATCGAGGTCGCCGTCGCCGTCGTAGTCCACGAAGGTCACGCCGTTGGTGCTGGCATCGTCGGCTATGTTGTAGCCGCCGGCCGGCGCCACGTCCGTGAACAGGGTCTGTCCCATGTTGGTTGGGTGGGGTCCGTCATTGCGGAACAGGCGGTTGGGAGCCGCCGGGCTGGGGCTCTCGGGCCAATGGTTGCCCAGATAGAGATCCAGGTCGCCGTCGTTGTCGTAGTCCGCCCAGGCGATGCCAGCACCGTACTGTCCGTCGTTGAGGCTCACACCCGAGAGCGTGGTGGCGTTCTGGAAGGTCGACGTTTCGGGAACCCGGCGATAAAGGACGTTGGCGCCGAGATTCGACACGTAGAGATCGAGCAGGCCGTCGCCGTCATAGTCGGCCCAGGCACAGCCCATGCCGAAACCGGGATGCGCCACGCCCCAGGTCGTCGCCACATCCGTGAACACGTCGCCGCCGTCGTTGCGCAGCAAGGCGTTCTGGGCGCCGTCGTGGTTGGTCAGGTAGACATCCTGATCGCCGTCGGCATCGAAATCGGCCCAGGCGCAGCCCATGGTGTAGCGGTCGTCGCCGACGCTCGTGCCGTCGATGGGAGCCACGTCGGTGAAGACCCAAAGGCCTGGCGTTACGGGGCTCTCGCCGTCGTTGCGCCACAGGTGGTTGGGGCCGTCGTTGCAGAGATAAAGGTCGAGGTCACCGTCGCTGTCGTAGTCGACCCAGGCGACGGAGCGGCCACTCCCACTGTCGTCCACTCCCAGCGAGGGCGCCACATCGACGAAATCGCCGCCGCCATCGTTGCGGTACAGGTGGTTCGGCGCCGGACTGCTGCCTACCTGCATGTCGGCCTGGTAAAGGTCGAGGTCGCCGTCGCCGTCATAATCGCCCCAGGCCAGGCCCTGGCTGTACTGCCCGTTGGACATGCTCGCCGGAGTGACGTCCGGGAACAGCCAGGCGTCGGGGTTGCCGAGATCCTGGCCGTCGTTGCGGAAGAGGTGGTTGGTGGCATCGGCGCCGGTTTGCCATACCGGGCGATTGGTGATGAAGAGGTCGTGATCGCCGTCACCGTCGTAGTCGCCCCAAGCCGCGCCGCGGCCGTTGCCGTTATTCGCGATGCCGGTGCCGTCGGACGGGGCTACATCGATCCATTCGAGAGGCAGGACTTCGACCTTCACGTCGTATGTGAGGGGAGCCGGCTCCAAGTTGCTCAAAAAGTCTGCAGCTATGGTGTAGAAATAGTACGTGCCTGGGCCTTCGGAAACGTCGAAGAGCAACGGACTGCTGTCGGTCGACGTGCCGTAGTAGGAGTAGGTCAGGGAGTCGTCGAAACCGTAGTACAGATCGACGTGCTCCACGCCGCTGCCCCCGTCGCTGGCCAGGAACGGCATCAGGAAGGGCACCGCGCCGCGGGGCGATTCTATCTGCAGGGCGTTGGAGACGGGCAGGCCGTCGTCCTGGGTCGACTTGACAGCGGCCGACCAGTTGGAGGCGTAGCCGTCGAGGTCCCGGGCGCGCACCCGATAGAACAGAGTCTGCCCATCGCTCAGGCCGCTGATGGTATCGGCCGTTGCGCTGACCCAGCCGCTGGTATCCACGACAGTGCTGAATTCGAGGTCCGACGCCGCCTGCATGAAGTAAGCCACCGAGCCAGATAACGACTCGTCGCTCCAGGATACGATGTTCACCGTACCGGCCGTGTAGAGAGGTTCGGGATCCATGGTCGGGCGAGCGGGGCCGGGTTCGTTGAACTGGGTCCATTGGTCGACGGCCAGCCCGGTGACGGTCTGCACCAGGCCGGAGGGCCAACGGATTTCGAGGGTGTCCACGAAAGTCGCGGCGCCGAGGCCGAATTCAAGCATGTGGGAGTTCTGAGACAGGTATCCCTCGCCGCCATGGAGTTCGCGAGCGATGGAAGCCCCGCCGGCCACGATGCGCACCCGTGCTCCCAGAGCGAAACTGTTGGAGGCATGGCCACGGAGGCTGACGTGCAGCCAGTGGTTGCCTGTGGCCTGGTCGTTGCGGAACAAGCGGTTGGAATGTGCAGCATCCCAGTTGGCGAGGGCCGCGTCCAGATCGCCGTCGAGGTCGAAATCGCCCCAGGCGGCGGTGGCGCCCTGGCCGCCGTCGTCTGCGAGCAGGGCGTCGGTCACGTCGGTGAACAGCCAGCCGTCGGGGTTGCCGACGTCGACGCCGTCGTTGCGCCAGAGCACGTTGTCGGCGGTGTTCACGCCGTCGTCGTAATTGACGAGGTAGAGGTCGAGATCGCCGTCGTTGTCGAAGTCGATCCAGCTCAAGCCTCGCCCGTTGCCCGTGTCAGCTACGCCGGCGGCCGAACCGATCGCCGTGAAGACACGATCGGTATCGAAGGGATCGAAGGGGTCGAGCGGTTCGTTGCGGAAGAGTCGGTTCCCCGACCCATAGTTGGTCAGGTAGATATCGAGATCGCCGTCGTTGTCGTAGTCGCCCCAGGCGGCGCCGCGACCGTTGCCCGTATCGCCGATGGACAGGGCCGGCGCGATGTCAGTGAACACTCGCTCGGTGTCGAAGGGGTTGCCGGGATCTACGGGGTCATTCCGCAGCAGCATGTTCGCCGTGCCGTAGTTCACGAGGTAGAGGTCGGGATCGCCGTCGAAATCGAAGTCGCCCCAAGTACAGCTCTGACTGTTGCGTGTTGAGGCAGTGCCGGTGGCCGCCCCGACGTCGGTGAAGATCCAGCTTCCAGGGTTGCTCGGGTCTTCGCCGTCGTTCCTGAGCAGTTCATTGGCTGTGCGGTTTGCGAGATAGAGGTCCACGTCGCCGTCGAGGTCGAAGTCTATCCAGCTCACGGACTGTGTGCTCAAGCTGCTGCCGAGATCGCCGCCGGTGACGTCCACGAACACTCGATCGGTATCCAGAGGATTGAAGGGATCGAGGGGATCATTACGCATCAGAATGTTCGAGCCGACATCGTTGGCGATGTAGAGGTCGAGATCGCCGTCGTTGTCGAAGTCGCCCCACGCACCCATGCTGCCGCGTTGCGAATCCTCCACGCCGAGGGCCGCAGCGACATCGGTGAAGATCCACTGTCCCGGTTGCCCTAGGTCTTCCCCGTCGTTCCTCAAGAGAAGATTCGCGCCGTTGTTCGACACATACAGGTCGAGATCACCGTCACCGTCGTAGTCCGCCCAGGACAGACCTCGGCTGGGGGCAGTGGTCCCGATCGGTCCAACGGTGGCGTCGGACCACTGAGCGACCGCAGCGTTCGCACTCAGAATGGTGAGAAGCAAAAGGAACGTGTACGGTCGGAAGAGAGACGCGACGGTCATGCGGCTGGCGTTCATTCTGGACCTTTCCCTGTCAGGTGAGGAGTTCGCAGGCATTGGACACACCAAGCCCCCCACGGTCACATCCTTGCGACCTCAATTATACAAAAAATGTGAGTATTTATCAACTATCATTGCCGTCATCGCAAATGCTGACGGTAGGTGTCAGTAGGCAAGCTACCATAAAAAAAGCGGGGCGGCCAGAGAACCGCCCCTCAATTTCATAGTTTCTCAGGTGCCCCAAGATTCCCCATCACGGACTGTAGGGCTCCAAAATGTAGAGTCTTGCGTAATCGACGGCACCCTTGTAGTTGATGCCCATCTCCACAACCTGTCGATACTCCTCGAGAGCCATGGTCCGCCGATCCATCATATCGTAGCAATTGCCAAGATAGTTATGGGCCCAAAGAGCCGCTTCGAGCTTGGCGCTGCGACTTGTCGTGACTTCGCTCAAGGCTCTGAGCAGGCAGGCTTCGGCACGTGCGTAGTTTCCCTTATGGAGATTCACACGCCCCAGATTGATCCAGGTCGCCACGCCGTCGGAGTGATCTTCCTGGGCCGTCAGGCAGCCGTCCTCCACGATCTCGTCCATGCCGGCGTTGAAAAACTGATCGGCGAGTTTCTGATGGGCGAGCTGATGAGCGTCTTCAGTGTCGATCTGTCGATCGAAGACGAAGAAGCCCCCGTGAACGACATCTTCGTTCAGACCCACCAGGTCGATGGCCGGCGGCCACGCGTTGGCACCACCCGGTTCGAGAGTCGTAAAGACCACGGGCGTGCGGCCTTCAGGTGCCGGAATCACGATGTTGTTACCGACCGTCAGGGTCACATGGTTTCTGTAGAGGTTTCCGAACAACCAGGAAGACTCTTCGGAGGGAATGCCCCGGGTCAGACGGAAGACCTTGATCTCCGTATCATCAAAGAGGGAGAATTCAGGAATCATGGCCTGGGCCACGGAGACATCCACGGGAATCCAGCCATAGGGCTCTACATAGAACTCGGCGAACCTGTGCATGCCGCCATCGAGCCAGACGTTGGTAACCGTCCGCGCCGGAATTCCCAGCGACCGACACATGCCCGCGAACAAACGGCTGTACTGACCGCAGTCGCCGCTCGATGCATTCAGAGTGCCCGCCGCGCCGCGGTCGGGCAGACCCCCGGGCACGAAGCGTAATGATTTGACCATCCAGTCGAAGATCAAACGAGCCTGCACATACGGATTACGTTCGCCGCCGACGATCGTCCGTGCCGATTCGGCGACCTTACCGTCGGCTTCGATCCAGGTTTCGTTGCAGGTGTACATGCGCCACAGCGCCGATCCCCGATCCGGTATGCTCACAGCGTCGGGATCGACGTCGGTCGTGCGCATCGTGATCACTGCCGTGAAGTCGATACGGAAGTAGATCTGCTCCTCGCCTGGCTCTGGGCGGTACTTCCAAATCACGATGCGATTGCCGTGATCAGGATCAACTACGATCTGCTCCGGCTCAGGGAAGATATTCCCCAGCTTGATCTTCTGATGGGCGTGGTTCCCGGGCACGACGGCCACAAGGCTCACCGAAGCGTCCGGGGCCACATCGACGACATGATCCAGGACGTACCAGTAGCTGCCCTGAACCGTTTCGGGTTTGGTCGGGTCCGGTGCGACCGAGGCCCCAGCGAACCCAGCCAGCGCCAAAAGGACGACCGTCAGGACACCGATTCGTAGGACTCCGTTCATCGACGCTCCCCCTCTACCGATAGTTGAAGATCTGGGTCCAGATGATCAGCAGGATCAATGAAATACCGATCGTCAGGGCCGTGAAGCCGAAGATTTTGAAGGCCCGGACCATACGCGGATCCATGGGCTCAACCATGTGCTGATCGAGTTCGCCCCTCGCCACAAGATCGGCATACTCGCGCGGCCTGTCCTCCTTGAACTCATCCAACGACATGCGTCCGGTGAAGATGACCGGGTCCATGGGGAAACGGTCCGGACGGAAGTGCGTGTTGAAGAAGTGGATCGTAAAGATGAAGCCGGCCGCCAGCAACGCCTCATCCGAGTGGATGATCGTGGCGATGTTGATGAACGAGCCCGGCAGAACCCTCGTGAACAACTCCGGGAACCACAGCACCAGGCCGCTGAAGCCGATCATGGCCACGCCCCAGAACACCGCGAAGTAGTCGAACTTCTCCCAGTAGGTCCAGCGGCCGTACTGCGGACGCTCGCCGATGCCCACGAACCACTTGACCGTCTGCACGAACTCGGCGCCGTCGCGCTTGTTGGGCAGCATGCCGTCGGGGTCGGTGAGGAATCCGATCCAGCTCAGACCCGATGCCTTCTTCTTCTCGATCAGATCGATGATGTGACGCACGAAGTAGAAGAAGGTGACCAGCGCCGCGAAACGGTGGATCACGCCGGTGCCCTGGAAACCGCCAAGGGCGTGGCTGATGGCCTGGGCCCAGTCCAGGTAGGAGAACTTGAGGGTCATACCGGTGACCGCAAGGCTCAGGAAGCTAATGATCACAAGCACGTGCAGATAACGCGGCAGCCTACCGAAGCGACGGAACTGCTTCTCGTGCGGATCCGCCTTCGCCTTCAGCTGGCGTGAGTGACGCAAAGCCTGCAGCGAACGTGGCAGCCACAGCAGGGTGTGGACGCCGAAGAAGGCGAACGTCCCGACCAGGAGCGAGGTCATGAAGAGCCAGGTCCAGTAGATACCCGGATACTTGTCCTTGTCATGGTGAGTGGCGTGGGTCAGGTAGCCGGCAAAACGGCGGTGCGAGCTGTCGTGGCACTCACCGCAGGTGGCGACGATGTTGGCGCGAGAGAGCCTCGACGCCGGATCGGAGGGCGGCAGGATGTTGTGAGCGCCGTGACAGTCCTGGCACTTGGCCGTTTCAGTGTAGCCCAGCTTGACGACCTTGCCGTGGAAGGTCTCGAAGTAGCTTTCGGTGACATCTTCGTGGCAATGCCCGCAGGTCGCGACGATTTCGCGCATGAAGCCCCGGGCGTCTGTCTTGGTGATCTCGTGGGACGTGTGGCAGTCGTCGCACATCGGCAGCTCTTTTTCACCGTGCGCATCGCCGGTAAAGTGAATGCTATCCTTGAACTGCTCGAAGATTCCCTCATGACACTTGGCGCACGTATCAACAATCCGTGTGCGGTGAATCGTCGATCGGAGATCGTCCTGAGGCAGCACATGGTGGGCGGTGTGGCAGTCGGAACAGGTGGCCGACACAACCAGGCCACTCTCCTGCACCGCCCGGCCGTGAACGCTGGCGGCGTAGTTCTCGACCATACCCTTGTCGCGACCCTGATAACGCACGTCGGCCTTGGCGCCGGCGCTGTGGCACTTGGCGCACAGGTCGGCGATGTTGCTCACATATGTGGGCGACGCGGGCTCGAGGTGACCTCGCACGGCGTGTGTGCCGTGACAGTCGATGCAGTCCGGAGCGTCCTCGTCACCGCGGGCGAGCAGGGTACCGTGGGTACTCTCGACGAACTGGGCGACCTGGTCGGCGTGGCAGATGGAGCAGTCGACCTTTTCGATCACCGTGGCACAAGCTCGTTCCGGGTGATTCGGCGTAGCGCCGGTGTGGCACTGTGCACATGTGGTCTGGCGGTGCATCGAGTCGAAGAACTCTTCGTGATCCACCGTGAGCGAGACCGTCTCGCCGTCACGCAGCATCGTCAGATCATCGCGGCCGTGGCAGACCATGCATTCCTGGTTCGACACGCCTTCGTTGTAGTACACGCGACGAACTTCGTGGGGCTGATGACACTCGATGCACACCGGCACTCTGTCCGGCTCCTTCTCCCACAGTTCGCCTGCGATGACCTGCCGATGCACCTGCTCGATGCGACCGTGACATTGCTGACAGGTCGTGGCCACATTGTCGCGGAAGATGCTGGACTTGGGGTCGGTATGGTCGCGCACGTCATGCGCCGTGTGACAATCAATGCAGATCGCAGAAATGGTCAGGCCTCTTTTGAACAGGCCCTCGCCGTGAATGCTCTGCACGTAGTGTGTGAGGATGCTGTCCTGGGGAATGTCGTAGAAACGGGCGACCGGCGCCCCTTCCTTGTGGCAGTTGCCGCACATGATCGGAATGTTGAAGCGGTTGACCCGCGATTCCGTTTCCGAAGGAGGCAGGATATCGTGGGCTCCATGGCAGTCCCAGCAATGGGGTGCGAAGGGATTGCCGGCTGCCACTTCGCGACCGTGCAAGCTATTCTTATAGACGGCCATGACGTCGTCGTGACAGGTCGTGCAGTCCACTAATTCAAGATCTTCTGCGTGCTCGTCCTCCATGCCGTCGAGATCCGCATGGCAATCGATGCAGACCATGCCGTCGCGCCCATGGACGGACGCAGCGAAACGCTCGAGATCGACATGGAGAGAAACGACCCGTTCGTCACGGATTTTCGTCAGTTCGGTGTCGTCATGACACATCAGACAGTCGTCGATTTCCTGGGCCGCCAGGGGCAACGCTGTCAACAGCAGCACACACAGCAAAAGAGCTCGGGCAGTCATGATCATCACCTTCACGAGACCGGGTGGGAAGTGTCCAACGCAGTTTCGATACTGCGATATCACAACGTTGTAATTCCTACTCCTGGCCGTCAACAAGTGATTTGTCGACAATGATTTACGATATCATTAGTCCTGTATCTCAAGGAATCTCGGAGGGTTCGGCTTGCATCCTCGGATCCATGGCGTAACGTGTTGGGGGCTCGTCCCCTTTTTCCCGGAGCTACCTGCTTTGAACGACTCGATCAGGAGGTTGACCCTCCTCACCGTCATATTGCTGGTCGCGTCTCCGATTTCGGCCTTCGACCGACCTACTCCTCCGGACAGCGAGCCATATTATTTCTATCACGGGCTTGACTATGGCAGCCAATCCCTGATCCACCCCCTTCGCCTCGTGATCAACGGGGGGTACGGGATCATGCAGATATCCAACCGTCACAATCGCCCCCTGGACATCGATTACGCCCAAGGCTGGCACAACGTCTGGCAGAACCTCTTACATCCCGTCACGGCCATCGAGCAGGAGGGCTGGTGGGACTTCTTTCAGCGAGAGATCATCCCGGTCAGCGCCAGAAGCGTCCAGGCCCACTACTGGCCCAACTATACTCAGCACCTCATCGGCGGCGGCATGAGCTATCGCCAGACCATGGAATGGTACCGTTGGCACGGATACGCACACCCCAAGGCCTGGGCCAGCACCACGTTGATGCTCTATCATTTCCTGAACGAAGTGGTCGAAAACGACACGAGGGACACCTGGACCACCGACCCGATCGCCGACCTCTACATCTTCGATCCGGCCAGCATTCTGCTGTTCAGCAATGACGGCGTCAGCCGCTTTTTCAGCGAAACCCTGAACATGGCAGATTGGTCGTATCAGCCCCTTGTCGATATCGAGCATC
This sequence comes from uncultured bacterium, assembly GCA_937910695.1. GTDB lineage: Bacteria > Krumholzibacteriota > Krumholzibacteriia > LZORAL124-64-63 > LZORAL124-64-63 > CALEMW01. The sequence goes on along the minus strand of CALEMW010000172.1, from coordinate 5,115 downwards.
AGGCTCTGATCAACAACGGCCAGAGCTTCGCCCTGAAGTGGAAACTGCCTTGGACCGACCGCTGGAGCCTGTTCTATCACTGGGGGACCCACGGCGAATTCGGCACCTCGTACACCTGGGGCGACGGCCAGTGCCTTTCCTTCGGGGCGGGCCTGAACGCCAATCAGATCATCGAACTCACCCAGTTCCAGAACGGCGTCGATCTGGCTGTTTCCGGCGGCATATTCTATGATCGGAACAATTCCCTGATGGCCAGTCTGCTCATGGCGCGCACCAAGGACAATCGCGTCAGGGTGAACATCTACCCCGGCCTCGTCGAAGTCTTCGGCCTGAAACCTGGCTTCTTCGTGGGGTCGAACCGGAACAATTCTCTGCAGGCAGGTATCTCATTTTCGGTGTTGCCGCTGGGACTGGGCTTCGGAAGCGGACCGAAAGACGAGTGATCACCGACAGCCAGATCTAACGAAGAGCGCCCGGACCTCAAGGCCCGGGCGCTCTTCGTTTCACGGTTGAACCGCAGCGATCAGCAGATCAGCGGATCAGCGGATCAGCGAGAATGTTCTGGAAGACTGAACGCTTCCACCAGTGAGTCGCGCCACATAGACGCCGGACGTTACGCGGCGGCCATGGGAATCGGCTCCGTCCCAGTAGGTCTCACGAGGCGAACCGTTCCCCTGAACCTCGAAGCGACGGACGAGACGACCGGCGAGATCATAGACTTCTATGGATCCGCTCACGCCCCTGGACAGGGAATAGGAGATGATGGCCCCGGCTCCACGTCCGGTGCGCACCGAAACGGCCGGCTCGAGCCGAATGGGATCTTCGACGGCCGTCGCCATGGCGTCCTGGACCGAAGCAAGAGCGGCCTGAATGTCGAGGATACCCCAACCGATGTTGTTGTCGGGCAGAACGGCAGCCACAAGCGTAGGTCTGGCCGAGCCCAAGAGGGCCGCGGCGAGGTCACGAGGCAGCAGGGATGGGTTCTTATCCAGCAGCAGTGCAGCGGCACCCGCAACATGGGGGGCGGCCATCGATGAGCCGCTCATCAATGCATAGCCACCACCGGGAACGGACGAGCACACGCTCACGCCTGGTGCCGATAGGTCGGGCTTATGGAAGCGAGAGTTCGGGATCAGCGGAGCTGTCTCGCCCGCATTGAGACGCGGCGCCGGACCACGGGACGAAAAGGCCGGCGTCAAGCCGTCTTCGTCCAAGGCGCCGACAGCCAGAACGCTGGGGTAGCATCCGGGAACATCGGCCGAGCCCGGCTCGGGACCGTCGTTACCAACAGCGAAAACCGGCAGGATATCGAGGTCCAACAACGTGTTGCACACGTCGAGCAGCACGTCGTATCCCATGTCGTCGAGGGTCCATGAGCCGCAGACAATACGAACGTCCACACCATGGGACTTCAACTCGACGATGTACTGCAGCCCGTTCAGACACTGACGGTACGAGCCGTTGCCCTTGTCGTCGAGGACCTTGGCACCCACCCATTGCGCACCTGGTGCGACTCCGATGTCGAAGTCCCAGGATCCTTCGCCGTCGCCGCCGAGCAGGGTGCCGAGAGTGTGGGTGCCGTGGCCGTGGTCATCGTAGGGTTCGGAGCGGCCTTCCACGGCATCGTACCAATAACCGGCCCACTTGCCTGCCAACGCAGGATGGCTCGGGTCAACCCCGGTATCAAGATGTCCGACGATGATCCCCGAACCATCGTAGCCACGGCCCCAGCCATCGTCAGCTCCGACCATGGCCACGTTCCAGGCAGTGCCTTGCGAGGCTACCACCGTGATGGTTTCCGAGGGGTCGATGAGACGGATCTGCCCGCCGCGAGCGATCTTGCGCACCTTTTTGTTGCGTGCCAGACGCCGAATGTCGCTAGGCTTACCCTCCACGATCATCGCATTGAGCAGCCAGTGTTGTTCAATCAAGGACATGGCTTCGCCGTGTTCGCCAGCAACTTCTTCGAGAAGGCGAAGTTGCATGTCGAATGCGAGACGGCGGTAGAGTTCGATCCTCTGGGGAACAGGCAGCTGATCCTTGAGCAGGGTGGCACCGGTGCTCTCGAGAATCACGAAACAAGTGATCGTTTCTTCGTCACCCGCATCGGCGAGGTCGAGAGCCATCAGCGGATCGATCTTGTCGCGCAGGACGGGATCGTCGAGAAGACCATCGACCGTCTGCGCGTTGAGAGATCCCACCAAAACGAAGAAAAGACCCGCCAAGGCGAGCCGCCAAGCAGAAGAAGTCCGGGCAACCATACGTTTCCCCCCGATGGTGTCCATTATCATCGAGAATCAGTATAGCACAGATGGGATTCTGAGGGAACCCGGTCAAATCAATCCGTTATTCCGGTATTCACCCCGCACGATGTGGCCTTGATGCACAATCTGGCCCTCGATCAAGGAGATCACAGCCTCGGCGATGTTGGTGGCGAGGTCGATCTCCTCGCCACCACGCCCAGAACGATCAGAACTTGATGTTCAAGTCAGCCTGCAGCCGGTTGTAGTCTACACCGTTGTCCAGGCCCTTCGTGTTCATGAAGTATGTCAGGGCGAGCTGGGACTTCGGAGACAACTGGTACTGGCCGCTCACGGAGTGCCCCTTGGCATCGGTGCCGCCGCCGCCGAAGTCGCTGTTGGTGAAGGCGCCGACCACCGCGTCGGCCTGCAGTTCGCGATAGTCATAACCGAGGGCCCAGGAGCCCGGCTTCTTGGCTTTGTTCAACTTCACGCCGAACAGATAGCCCTGCTCGTCGGCATCGGCGTCGGAGTTGGTCACGACGTCGGCGAACACGGTTACCGGCGTGTCGCCGGCCTTGAACCCAAGAGATCCGAAAATCTCGACGAGGGTGAACTCGGTGCCGAAGATCGTTCCGTCGTTGGAATTGCCGAAGAAGCTGTCGTCGTAGAGCGGGCCGGAAAGCTCGCTGTAACCGAAGAGGCTACCGCCTACGGTCACGGTGACGCCATCGGTCGCATGGGTCAGGCCCGCCTGGGCTCCCAACATCGCAGCGTTCTTGGCGCTTTCACGCTCATCGATCCACAGACCCGCAGCATTCACGAAGAACGTTGCGGAGCCGGACCCCGTCTTCCAGGCGGCGGCCAGTCCCTCGGGTGAGAGATCGCCGTCCCAGATCAGCTCGCTCTTGGCGACCTGGATGAAGGGCAGCCCCATCTTGCCGCCCATCACCTTGAGGTTGCTCTCGGTGCGGGTCCAGACGAACGAGGCGCGGTCCAGGCCGATCGACTTGGTCGTGAAGGCGTCGTCGAGGGTCTGGTTGGTGGAGGCTGGGTCGTCCGAACCGCTCACCAGGCGGAAGTGGACGCTCAGGTTCTCCTCCACCGCGGCGTCGATGCCGATGCGGCCGCGCACGCGGTGACGGTTGCGCATCTCCTTGCCGGTCTCGTCGATGTTCTCATGGCGGTAGCGCAGATCTCCGCTCACCTTCACGGTTTCGGCCCACTCTCCGGCGACGGCGCCGCCGGCGATCATCATCATCATCAGGATCGATAGGAACATGGAGCGCAACATCGTCTTCCTCCTCGGCACCAGGCCTGCTGCTTGCAATGGTCGAGCGCGAACAACCCGCGCCGTTTCGATGTCGGGATACAAACTAATCCAAAAATGTGCAGGAGCCGTGTCCGATATATGAATAATCCATGAAATCTCCTCCACCCCAGACCCACGTCGCCGCCTGGGCAACCCTGGACACAACAGACGGTTTCGGCCATGTTTCGGTCAACCCGACCGTCTCCCCTCGACCAGGAGAACCCGATGACCGCCGACCGCCGACTGCTCGCCGCCGCCGTCGCCCTGACCGTGCTCCTGCCGCTGAGCGGCGGCTGCGGCTTCTGTCTCAACTGCAAGTCCGACTACACGCCCCCGGCGCGCCCCGACCCCGAACTGCTCAAGCTCGCCGCCTTCATGACGGGCTCGTTCAGCAGCGCCGCCCAAGCCGCCGAGGATCCGGAGTTCCGCGAGATCACCCTGGAGATGGCCCGCATCTGGCGCACCCGCCCCGACGCCGTGTGGCTCTACGTGGAGCAGGCAGTCGCCGCCCGCCCCGACCGGCCGTACCGCCAACGCATTTACCGCCTGGGCCGCGTCGACGACGACACCTTCGTCAGCGACATCTATCTGCTGCCCGACGACGAAGCCTGGATCGGCGCCTGGAGCGAGCCGCCGCGCTTCGACACCCTGACTCCCGACGATCTGACCCTCAAGGAAGGCTGCGGCGCCGTCCTCGACCGTCTCAACGTCTACACCTATGAGGGCGGCACCGCGGAACGCACCTGCCCCAGCGAGCTGCACGGCGCCAGTTACGCCACAAGCGAAGTGCAGGTGCGGCCCGGGCGAATCGAGAGTCTGGACCGAGGATGGGACGAGCAGGGCAAGCAGATCTGGGGTTCGACGCGGGGTGCCTATGTGTTCCTGCGGAACAAGCGATGGGATTCAGACGAGCGATGAGAAAAGGGCCGACCCCATGGGGTCGGCCCATCTGGTTTGCATGACGTACCGTCAGCGGATCAGGATCATCCTGGTCAGCGCCTTGTCGTCGCCGGCCCGAATCATGGCGAAATACACTCCCGAGCTCACCGAACGTCCGCGATCATCATCGCCCCGCCAAACGACATCGCCGCGGCCCGCGGGCCGCGCCTCGTCGAGCAGCGTCCGCACCTTCGCGCCCCTCACGTCGAACACGTCGATCGTCACCCGGCCCGGCACGGGCAAGGCGTAGTCGATGGTCGTGGCGGGGTTGAAGGGGTTGGGGTGGTTGGAGACGGCCAGCGACAACGGAGTCGGCATCTCGGCGCCGTCCTCCAGACCCACCGGCACCAACCCGTCGAAGTGGGCGCAGAGGCTCAGCAGCAGATAGGCCCGTTCCTGGACGGGGTCCGCGTCGGACGTCACCGACGCCAACCCGAAGGGGAACGTGAGCCGGCCGCGCCAATCGGCGCCGGGTCGGTGGACGAGGGCGGCATACGGGTACTGGCCCCCAAGACCCTGAGGGTCGAGCCACTCGGCTGCGAGTTCGCCTGTGCCCGCGGGCACGATGGCGTCGAAGGTGTTCGGAGCCGGGCAGCCGCCGTCGACGTCCCAGACCAGGTGCCA
>CALEMW010000171.1 GCA_937910695.1 uncultured bacterium | reverse complement strand
TGGTGACCATCACCATGATCGCCGTCCACGGCTTCGCGTTCGACCAGACGGAGAGCGCGAGCCCACAACACGAGATCGTCTCCTCCACACAGCTCACGGACCATCGAATCGAGGTCTTCGCTATGTCGAGCAGTCTGGACGATCTCCAGATGGAGCTGATCCAAGCCTATCCCGACGCGCTCGAGATCGATCCGTGCTCGTCTTGTTCCGACTCCAGGCCAAGACGCGGATCTTCACAGCAGTGATCGACTCGTAGGTCAGCGCCAGCACGCCGACGAGGCCGAACCCGTGGACCCAGCTCGGCCAGGTGGCCGACGACGGATCGTCGCACAGCGCCATGCCGAGCATGGACGAAAGCCACAGCGCGCCCCAAACCGACGCCAGACCGCTCGAGAGCCTCACCAGCCCTGCCAGGCGTTCCAACGACTGCGGCTTGGCTGCGTGTCCCTGGACCCACTCCAGCAGCGGCAGGCCCACGAAGATGATCCCCATGATCATAAACATGGCGTCCGTGATCACCGGGACGAACAGCCGCCAACCATGGATTCGCCAGAACCTCTGCTCGAGCAGCTTGTTGCCCCCCCGGTAGCCCATCATGCTCGAAGCAGAGATCATACCAGCGAAGTAGGCGAGGCGCGAGGCGACGTACCAGGAGAGCGCGGCGACGATCCAGGCGGTGGTGGTCACGACTACTTCTCGTTCCTGCCGAGCACGCCACGGGCGGCGCGTTCGTGGGCGCGGGCCTTGATGTAGTCCAGGGCTTCGTTGAGCATCCGCAGCACCTCGGCGTTCTCGGGGCACTCGAACGGCCCAGCCTGGAAGCACTCGTAGCGGTGGATGAGGATGGCCAGCAGCGCACCGTCCAGGGTGCCTGGGGTTGAGTCGGAAGCATTGCGGGGACCACGCTGGAACTGCACTTTCCCTGCGTTGAGCCTCTGACCTTCTTCCCACGGGATCGCGCCAAGACGCCTGTCTCCAACCGCCTCGCGCTCATCGTCTCGAAGGTTCAGAGCAACCGCGTCCTCCTTCGTGATCTTACGCTTGAGCCAATACTCGTGATGCGCTCCATTGACAGGATGTGGTTGGTCCGCGACCAGAACCAGACACAGCTCGGTCAGGCCCAGGCCGTCATGGTGATGCTTCAGCTTGATCATCGTCGTCTCCTCTGCGCCAGCCTCCTGGCGCTCTCTCTGTCGTTGACGGGTTTTTCGGTACGCATGACGGCCCAACCTGGCTCGACCTCCTGAGCCCATCCGCCAGCGAACCACCAGAACACACGCACATTCGGGATGATGTTCCCATCGGAGCCCCGCTTGTGCTGGAGGTGTCCCCAGAACCAGCGGTCGTCCTTGTGGACCTCGACACTCTCACCGATCTCGAGCGGTTTTTCGTTCAACGTCAGGTGTCCTGTGGAGTCCTGCTCCACTCTCGAGACGACGTTCATCGTGGCATCCCATCGCACGAGCTGCGGTCGGGGAGTACGCTCCCGATCAAGAGGATCGGGATCAGGACCGGCGACCACAGGATCGGGTGCCGGATCACGCTGTCCAGCAGGAAGGCTCCGACGTAGTAGCCAGGTCCGAAGATGGCCGTGGCGACCTCCTCTCGCACGGTGGCCGCCAGACAGCTCCCGCTGCTGAACGGGCGCGGCTCCCGAGCACAGGTCGGTTCGACCCCAGGGGCTGGCGCTGCGCCCTGCTCCATGGTCGTGGCGCTCGTCCACCACCAGTGGCCGCCGTCGAAGTCTGGACCCGCGTAGCGGGGGTAGCGGGTCGTTGGCCTGCTGGGGCTACAGCTACGCATCTTCGGCCTTCTTGGTCCCCGGCACGCTCTCGAGCAGATCGATAGCCCACTGCGGGAGAGCCCGATAAGTGTCGAAGTGGCAGAAGTCGCACCCCTGCATCCCCTGCTCGCTCCACTCGACCGCGAGCTGATCTCCCTTGCTCGCCTCTGTCAGCAAGCGGTTGATCTCCCGCTCGAAGGTGATGTCGGTGTAGAGCAGGCCGTAGCGGTCGATGTACTCCGCGTCGTAGCCCTCGAGCTTGACCTCGATGTGGTAGTAATAACCACCTTCGAGAGCGTACCTGCCAGCGGCGCTGGGAAACAGCCCGCTGGGCAGGCGGCGGGGGGCCACCCTCACCCACGAACGCTCCACCAGCCAGACGGTCGCGTCGAACTCGATCTTGCCGTCCCTCACGGCACGGATGCACTCTCGACCGGCACCGTACCTCACACGCCTGGCCAGCGGCACATCGTTGGCGTCCACTCGCGTAGCCCACAGGCAGCTATCGTCTTCGTAGGCGGCCACCGTCCCCTGCGTCAGCATAGTCTGGATCTCTCGACCGTTCAGCTCGACACCTCGAGACGCCTTGGGCCTCTCGTCCGCAAACCGCTTCGCCTTGGCGAGCTGCTTTTCATGCGACGCCACCATCACGACCTCCTATCGAATCTTGTCCACGGTCCAGTCCTTGGGCCTCACGCCCTCGGCCCACATCCACTCGACGCACCGCTTGATCACCTCGGCGTGGCACGGCCTGGGGGCGCACCAGCAGCCGAGAGAGATCCCCTTGCGAGACAAGCTGTACTCGAGGATGTCCTTCAGCTCGCGGGTGACCGGGCCATACTCGGCCTTGACTCGATCCCACAACCAGCGCCGGTACAGCTCGATGGCTTCCTCCCGACCGTGCTCGGCCTGGTGGAAGGGGTTGGCCAGATTCGATCCCATGTAGATGGGAGAGCGGGCCAGCTTGCGACCGACGTAGTGCCAGTCGCTGGAAGGCCACTCGCTGATCGGCACCTTGCAGTTGACGATGTAGATCAGCGGCTTGGGATCGGCTCGCCTGGCGGCGACCTCGGCCTCGATCTTCTCACGCAGCTTGTCGAAGTCGAACATCACTCCATCCATTCCTGCTCGGACCAGCAGTTGCAGCCCTCACCACGAGGGTTCTTGCTCAGGTGCCAGCAGCACACCAGCCAGTTCCAGCACTGAACGAACCAGCCGCGCCTGGGCGGGAGCGGCAGGAAGCGCAGATCGACCGTGCCCTCGTGAGAGAGCACTTGATGAAACCAGCGCATCCGCCGCAGCCAGTTGGTCGGCAGCTTGTCTTCCGTGCGCCGCTTGATCTCGTCGATGGTCATGCTGACGGTCTTGGTATCCGAACCCATCTGGATACCGATGCTGAACGCGCAGCCGTCCGTGGTCACTACCCAGCGCGATCCTTCGACGCCCTTGCCAGCGACCCACCAGATCACATTCTTCTTCGGGCCAAAGATCATCGCCGGTCCCTTCCCAGTCGGTGCATGACGGCCATCAGCTCCGTCTCGGCGGTGGCCAGGTCGCCCAGATCGACCACCACCGGGCACCCGAACGAGCGCCCCTGGGGGCTGGGGATGGCCTCTCCGTCGTAGGCGTCCCGGTGCTCCCACATGCGGACCACGGCCTGCCTGGCGCGCTCGAGGTGCTCGAGGGTCGTCTTGTCGATCATCGGGTACATCAGTGCTCTCCCATCGCCGCCAGCATCTTAGCGACCAGCCTGGTGGGGGACCAGCGGCGCGGGAAGGCGACCACCCGACCACGCTTCCAGACGGCCTCCTTGGGCGGATCGTTGGGGTCCTCGAGGCCGTCACCCTTGTAGGTGGTGGAGTGCGAGAGCGCGCCGACGTAGTTGCCCGACATGACCGTGCCGGTGCCGTCGTTGGCGATGGTCAGCTCCTGTAGGAGCCTGGCCTCGCGCTTGTCGCCCTTGGGCCAAAGCTCAATGCGGACATAGACCATGGTGTCTCCAGGGGTCGCTCTGGGCTTCGCCCAACGCTCGGCTGCGCTCGCTACGCGATGCTCGCGGCCAAAGCTCAATGCGGACATAGACCATGATCAGTGGATCTCGGGCTCGCTGTCTTCCCCGACATCGACACGAGGGATCACGACGCCCATGTAGCCCATGACGTACTGCAAGAGCGCGACCACGCCTCCCTGCACCTTGGTGTCAGGGATCGTCAGCACCAGCACAACCACACCGTCCTCGTTGGTGGCCTCGATGGTCAGGGTGCCATTCTCGTCTCGGGTCCACGTTCCGAAGCTGTGGCCGTCCATGGAGAGGCCATCATCGGACCTCCTCACATCGTCGTCGCGCTCGTCGCGTTCACCGCAGCCGGCGTAGTCGGGGCACTCTCGACAGGTGTCGTAGTCGTCGTAGCTGGGGCACTCCTGGTGGCTGTCGAGCCCGGCGTGCCTGCCACTACCAGCACGAATCATGCTGGCGAGCCGCTGATTGTGCCTGTTGGCCATGGCGCTCTGAATCACCTCCTTGAAGGGCTCCAGCTTGGAGAGCGCCTCTCCGACAGCCTTGACCACCTCCTTGGCGCGGTGGGCGGGTCGTTCCAGATGGATGGTGAGCTTGATCATGTCGTCGTCCTCGTCTCGGGTGAAAAGGTTGCTCCCCGACCGACCTCGAGTACCACCAGGAGGATTGAATCGGTGTCTCAGGAGAGTGACCAGACACACGGTCCAGGCAGGGGAGCAAAGTGTTGAAAGAGTAAGTCAGAAGCTGAACTTCATCTTGCCGTGGAGCCCTTTTGGGTTCTCCTTCGGGGGCCCGATCAGGCCCCTGAGCATGTGCTGCCTGATCTGGCCGGTCCCGATGCAGTCCCCGATCGCGCGGTGGCTCTGCTCGCCGCCAGGGAACTTCAGGCCAGACATGGACATCGCCCTCTTGAGCGTCACCCAGCGGGGTCCACCGCCAGCGTGACGAGACGATCCGAGCACCGACCGGAACAGCTCCCCGAACTCGATCATCACGTCGCCAGACCACTCGATGGGATCGGCCATGTCTCCGAGAAAGCTGCGGCGCACCATGGCCTTGTCGAACGGGGTGTTCCAGCACAGGATCGGCAGATCGTCGACCTCGTAGAACAGATCGAGCCAGACCTCGTGGGCGGGGGGAGCCGATCTGATCTCGGCCTCCGTGATCTGGCTGATCTGCCAGGCCACCCGCAGGCCCTCGTCGGTCAGCACGTCGGGGCAGACCATGCTGCTCCAGGTCCGCACGGGCTCGAACAGATCGCCCTCGGAGTCGAACACGGCGACACCGATCTCGATCACCCGCGCCCACTCGTGCTCGAGCAGCCCGGTCGTCTCGGTGTCCAAGATTCCATACTCAGCCATGATTTCTCCACGGATAGTCAAGTACAGCTATAAGCGAAACCCCTACGGCTCGCAAGCCCCATCGTCGTCGTCGTCCATCACCCAGGGAGGGGTCGTGGTGTCCTGCCACTCCACGGGCCCGTCGCCGTCCATGTGTTCCATTTCCTCGGGGTCCATCGGCTCGATCAGGGCGTCACTGGCGCTGGTGCCCAGCTCGGTCAGGAACCGGCTCGGGCTGGAGTACACGTCCCTGCCGTCGTAGTCCCGATACCATCGTGGTCGGCACAGCACCAGGC
>CALEMW010000170.1 GCA_937910695.1 uncultured bacterium | reverse complement strand
CGCAGCGGCCGGCTCGTGCTGCGCGCCGAAGGCCTGACCTTCGGCTACGGCGACACGCCCATCGTGAACAACGTCGCGACCACCTTGATGCGCGGCGACCGCGTGGGCATCGTGGGCCGCAACGGCTGCGGCAAGACCACGCTGCTGAAGCTCCTGCTCGGTCAGCTCACCCCCGACGCCGGCACCGTGCGCATCGGCACCAACATCGAGATCGCCTACTTCGACCAGCGGCGCGCCCAGCTCGACGAGGACAAGACCGTCCTGGAGAACGTGACCGGCGGCAACGAGACGCTGATCATCGGCGGCCGCGCCGTGCACGCCATGACCTACCTCAAGCAGTTCCTCTTCACGCCGGACCGGGCCCGCACCCCCATCACCCGCCTCTCGGGTGGCGAGCGCAACCGTCTGCTGCTGGCCAAGCTGTTCACCCAGCCCGCCAACCTGCTCGTCCTCGACGAACCCACCAACGACCTCGACCTCGAGACCCTGGAGCTTCTCGAAGAGCTGCTGCTGGATTTCGAGGGCACCGTGCTGCTGGTCAGCCACGATCGCGAATTCCTGGACCGCGTGGCCACCGGCACCCTTGTGTTCACCGGATCGGGCCAGGTCGTCGAATCGGTGGGCGGCTGGAGCGATTGGGTCAAGGCCGGCGGTTCGGCCACCACGACTAAGCAGAAAGCGGCCAAATCCCCCAAGCCTCAGCGCGAAGCCCAGACGAAGTCCCGCAAACTGACTTGGAAAGAAGCCCGCGAGCTCGAAGAACTGCCGGCTCGGCTCGAAAAATCGGAAGCCGAGCGGAACGCCCTGCACGAGCGGCTGGCGAATCCGAATCTCTACAAAGAGGCCGGCGCCATCGTAGCTGAATTGACCGATGAGCTCGAAGTCCGCGAAACCGATCTGGCGGCTCTTTACGAGCGCTGGGAAGAACTCGAAAAGATCAGAGAAGAATCATTGTAACTTCATAATATGAAGCACAAATAGCCACCGAGTGATTTTTTGCTTGACTCCCCCCTTATTCATCCTGATAACTTCACCATACAAAGTACCTGACGACCGGAGACGGCATGCGCGCGACCCAGATCGACGAGATCCTGGCTTCGCCGCCCCGGCTGGCCTTGATGGCCAGCCTGGCGGACGGTCGCTGGCGCACCTTCATGGAACTGAAGCTGGAAACCGGGCTGGCCGACGGCAACCTCCATGTCCAAACGTCCCGACTCGTCGAAGCCGGCTACATCGAACAGCGGAAGCTCCCCCACGGGCAGCGCACCCGGACCGCCTTCCGGGTCAGCGAACTGGGAACCCTGCACCTCAGACTGCATGTGCAGCTCTTGCAGGGAGTGTTGCAGGATGGAGAAGGAACGATTCGGCCAAATCTGGCCAGCGGCCGCCAAGACGACGCCAGGGTCTGGTAGGGAGGCAGGATCATGAAAGTTGCCATTGGCGCCGACCACGGCGGCTTCGAACTCAAAACCGACCTCTCCGCCTGGCTCCGGGAGCAAGGGCACGAGATCTACGATGTCGGTACTTCATCTAATGAAGCTGTTGATTACCCAGTCTATGCCCGCAAGGTGGCCGAAACAGTGGCTTCGGGGGGTGCCCAGCGCGGGATCATGATCGACGGGGCCGGCATCGGCTCCTGCATGACGGCCAACAAGGTGCCCGGCATCCGCGCCGCCATGGCCTACGACCTCTCCAGCGCCAGCAACGGCCGCGAACACAACGATGCCAACGTATTGACCCTCGGTGCCGGTCTGATCGGGGCGAATTTGGCCCGGCAGATCGTACGAACATTTCTGACCACCGACTGCACTGAGGACCGTCACAAGCGCCGCGTGGCCATGATCGAAGGCGGAGCGGCCGCTTCCACCCCGACCCTGAGCCCTCCTGCCGTTGCCGGCGAACTTACCGGCCTATCGGAAAAGGACCTCGACCGTATCGTGAACCGACTCGCCACCCTGGTCGGTACCGAACGGGCCCAGGCCGCCGCTCCACGAACCCGTACAGACGTGGTTCCCGGCGACGTGGCGCCGGACTCCCCCGGCCCATTGCCCGCCGCCATCGCCCGCTACATCGACCACACCATCCTCAAGCCCGACGCCATGCGCGCCGAGGTGGCGAAGATCTGTGACGAAGCCAGGGAATTCAGCTTCAAGTCGGTGTGTGTGAATCCGGCCTGGACCCGCTTCGTCCACGATCGCCTGCGCGGCAGCGATGTGCTGACCTGCACGGTGGTGGGCTTTCCCCTCGGAGCCGCGGCCGCGGCGGTGAAAGCTGCCGAAACCCGGCAGGCCATCCGCGATGGGGCTGCTGAGATCGACATGGTCATCAACGTGGGCGCCTTGAAGGCCGGCGAAGACGAACTTGTGCTTTCCGATATCAGAGCCGTGGTCGAGGCCTGTCGTGACGGCAGCGCCATCTGCAAGGTGATCATCGAAACCGCCCTGCTGACTGACGACGAGAAACGCCGCGCCTGTGAACTTTCGGTGCAGGCCCGGGCCAACTTCGTGAAAACGTCCACCGGCTTCGCCAAGGGCGGGGCCACGGCCGAGGATGTGACGCTCATGGCGTCGGCCGTCCGTCGGCACGGGCTGGAGGTCAAGGCCTCCGGCGGCATCCGCACCTACGACGACGCCCTGCGCATGATCCGCGCGGGCGCGACCCGGGTCGGCGCGAGCGCAAGCGTGGCCATCACGCGCGGCGCGCTGGAAACGGCCTAAGGAGTCATTATGGTCGACCTGAGAGCCTTCTGCGTGATCGACAGCCTGCAGCCCCAGTTCGCCTCGTTCCAGGCGACGGTGGCCCAGGGCTTCCTGCCCCGGGTGGGTCAGGCCAGCCTGTTCGTGGAGATCGCGCCGGGCATCGAGATCAACCGCGTGACCGACATCGCCCTGAAGTCCACCAACGTGACGCCGGGCATGCAGATCGTCGAACGGAACTTCGGCATGCTCGAGGTGCACTCGGACAGCCAGGCCGACGTGCGCCAGGCCGGCACCGCGATCCTCGAAGCCCTCGGGCTGAAGGAAGAGCAGCGCCTGAAGCCGCGCATCATCAGCGACCAGATCGTCCGCCATCTGGACGATCACCAGTGCATGCTGATCAACCGCATGCGCCACGGCAATCTGATCCTGTCGGGCCAGACCCTCTTCGTGCTCGAGTGCGAGCCCGCCGCCTACGCGGCGCTGGCGGCCAACGAAGCGGAGAAGGCGGCCGACATCAACATCCTCGAGGTCCGCGCGTACGGCAGCTTCGGGCGCGTGTACATCGGTGGAGAAGAAAAGGACGTGAACGTGGCCCGGCCGGCCGCCGTCAAGGCGCTCGAAGCCCTGAAGGGTCGCAAGGCAGGGTCGTAGACCCGTTCGATAACCGTCGAGGAGGATCGCAATGTCAGACGCTCTGGGAATGATCGAGTGCCGCAGCTTCGCCGCGATGGTCGAGGCGGCCGACGCGATGGTCAAGGCGGCCCGCGTGGAGCTGGTGAACTATGAGAAGACGGGCGGCGGCTACTGCACCGCCGTGATCCGCGGTGACGTGGCGGCCGTGAAGGCCGCGACCGACGCCGGCCAGACCGCCGCGGCGCGGGTGGGCGAGGTCGTCTCGGTCCATGTGATCGCCCGTCCGCACGCCAACGTCGATCTGGTGGTCCCCTTGGGCCGCAAGGACGACAGCGGCAAGTAACATCCGACCCGGGAGGCGGCCATGATTCTGGCCAAAGTGCTCGGCACCCTCGTGTCGACGCGCAAGGAGCCTCGTCTCGACGGCCTGACGCTTCTCGTACTGGGCCAATGCGGCCCGGACGGCAAGCCGACGGGCGGTTCGGTGGTAGCGGCCGACGCCGTAGGTGCGGGCGTGGGCGAATTCGTCCTGTACGCCTCGGGCTCATCGGCGCGCCAGACCGTCGCGACTGACGGCAAACCCGTCGACGCGGTGGTCATGGCCATCGTGGACTGCTGGGACATCGAGGGCGAGGAACGCTACCACAAGGGGCGGGACGGCTAGTCCCGACCCGCAACGCCGCAGGGGGTGAACCGTGAGTCCGTTGACGGAACAGCAGGTCGACGCCATCGCCCATCGTCTGGCCGCCCGCATGGGAGGCCCGCCGGTGTCGGCTTCGGCGCCGTCTCCGGCAACCGTCGCCCCGGCCGTAGGCGATGGCATCCACCCCGACGTCGACACCTGCGTCGCCGCTGCGACGCGAGCCTTCCGCAACCTGGGCGAATGCAGCCTCGCAACCCGCAACGCCATGATCGCCGCCATCCGCGCCATCATGCGCACCGAGGGCGACCGTCTCGCCCGCCTCGCCCACGACGAGACCGGACTCGGGCGCTACGCCGACAAGGTGATCAAGAACCGCCTGGTCACCGAGAAAACGCCGGGAACCGAAGATCTCCGCCCGCTCACCGCGACGGGCGACCGAGGTCTGACACTGATGGAGTGGGCGCCCTACGGCGTGATCGGCGCCATCACCCCGACGACCAATCCCACCTCGACGATCATCTGCAACACCATCGGCATGGTGGCCGCGGGCAATGCCGTGGTCTTCAACGTGCATCCGAGCGCGGTGCGGTGCTCCATGGAAACGGTGCGACTGATCAACCGGGCCATCGTTGCGGCCGGAGGACCCGTCGATGTAGTGACGGCCGTCGGCGCCCCCACTGTCCAGAGCGCCCAAGCGCTTATGGTGCACAAAGGCGTGCGTCTGCTGGTGGTGACCGGCGGCGCCGGCGTGGTCAAGGCCGCCATGACCAGCGGCAAGCGCGCCATCTGTGCCGGGCCAGGCAACCCGCCGGTGGTGGTCGACGCTACCGCCGACATCGCCGCGGCCGGCCGAGCCATCGTCGACGGCGCCTCGTTCGACAACAACATCATCTGCGTGGACGAGAAGGAAGTGTTCGTCGTCGAGTCCGTAGCCGACGAACTGCTGAGGGCCATGCGTTCCGCCGGAGCGTACCTCGCCTCGGGCACCGACGTGCGAAAGCTCGAGTCGACCGTTTTCGACGAGACGCATGGGCCCCGCAAACCCGGCCACATGGCCAAGGAATGCATCGGCAAGAACGCCGCCGAAATCATGCGGCTCGCCGGTATCCCGGTGGACGGCGACCCGCGCCTGGTCGTCTGCGACGTGCCGGAGGACCACCCCTTGGTCTGGACCGAACAGATGATGCCCGTGCTGCCCGTCGTGCGAGTGCCCGACGTGAACCGCGCCATCGACCTGGCCCGCGAAGCGGAACACGGCTTCGGCCATTCGGCGGCCATGCATTCCCGCGACATCGTCGCCCTGAGCCGCATGGCCCGGGTCATGAACACCAGCATCTTCGTCAAGAACGGCCCCATCTACAGCGGGTTGGGCGAAGGCGGCGAAGGCCACACGAGCTTCACCATCGCCAGTCCCACCGGGGAAGGCTTGACCGGTCCCCTCAGCTTCAGCCGTCAGCGCCGTTGCGTGATGGTGGACCACTTCAGGATCGTCTGATGAACCGACGCCGCCAGGCCCTGGCCCTCATCGAATTCGAAAGCACCGCTTTCGGAATACTCGCGGTGGACCGCATGCTCAAGCGTTCACCCATCGCGCTGCTGCGCTGCGGCACGGTGCACCCGGGGCGCTACCTCGTGCTGGTGGGCGGGAGTGTGGCAAGTGTCGAGGAAGCCTACGAGGCCGGCCTCGCCGTAGGCGAGGTGCGCGATAGCGTGCTGCTGGCCGATCCCCACCGGGACCTGGACGAGGCGGTGGGCGAGCGTCACGCCGTGCCTGAGGCGGAGGCTCTCGCTGTGATCGAGACTCTCACCTCTCCCGCCCTGCTGCGTTCGGTGGATGCAGCCTTGAAGGCCGCCCCGGTACGCCTGAACGAACTGCGTCTGGGAGACGATCTGGGAGGCCGAGGTCTGGCCGTGCTGACGGGCGGACTCACGGACCTGCAGGCGGCCCTCGACGCCGCCGACGATCAAGTCGGTGGCGGCTGGATGGCGGCGCGCACCCTCATGCCTCGGGCGGAGTCGTTGCTGCAGGAGATCGTCGGAGCAGGCACTTCGTTCCGGGATTGCGTGCGCTGTGAACCGGTGGGCGCCGAAACCGTGGAGGACTGACCATGCAGCTCGGACGCGTGATCGGTACGATGGTCGTCTCGGTGACGACGCCTGGCATGGAGGGCGTCCCTCTGCTCTGGGTCCAACCTCTGAGCAAACTGAACGAGCCCGTGGGCGAACCCTTCGTCTGCGCCGATGGCACGCGCATGGCCGGTCCAGGAGAGATCGTCACCTGGGTGGCAAGTCGAGAGGCTGCACTGACCCTCAACCCCAGCTACGTACCCGTCGATCACGCCGTCGTCGGGCTCGTCGACGACACGCACATCCACCAGGAGGACGGCACATGATCCTCGGCAGGGTCTGCGGCACCGTCGTTACGACAATCCAGCACGAGGGTATGAACGGACACCGTATGCTCGTGGTCGACCGCCTCGCCCCCGACGGCACGCCCACCGGGTCCTACCTGATCGCGGTGGATGCAGCTCAGGCCGGCCCCGGTGAAACCGTTCTTGTACTCGACGAAGGCAACGGCGCACGCCAAGTCCTTGGGCGGGAAGGGCTGCCGATCCGTTCGGTGGTCGTAGGAATCGTCGACGAGGTGCTGCTGGCGGAATGAGATCGCTCAGGCCCAGGCTGGTTCCCGTTTACGGGGGACATCGCCGTCCACGGGCGTGATGCGCGGGAACTCCATCAAGAACACGGTTCCCTGACCCGGCGCGCTCTGGCACTCGATGGTGCCCTTGAGCACCTGGGTGACCAGGTTGTAGGTGATGTTCATGCCGAGGCCGCTGCCTCCGAGGCCGCGCTTCGTCGTGTAGAACGGATCGTAGAGTCGGCGGACCTGGTCGGTATCCATGCCCTGGCCGTCGTCCTTATACAGGATCCGCACGCTATCGGCATCGCCGTCTACGTTTACCCAGATCTGGCCGGACTCGCGATTCTCGAAACCGTGCTTCACCGAGTTGAGGATCAGATTGCTCAAGACCTGGGCGAACGAACCCGGGTAGCTGTCCATCTCGAGTCCTTCAGCGCATTCGAACGTGATCTTGTGGCCCTGCGCTCCATACTCCGGCCTCAGGCTCACGATCACCTCACCGAAATACTCGCTCAGCTGGAAAACCCGACGCCGCTCACTGGATTGGTCCACCGAAACCTGTTTGAAACCCTGGATCAGGTCAGCAGCCCGGCGCAGGTTGGTCAGGATGAGACCCGATGTCTCCTGCGCCAGACCCAGGAAGTTTTCGAAGTCGGACTTCCGCATGGTCTGGTCTCGATATTTGCGCTCGCAATCGCGAACCTTTTCGTCCAGGTGGGATGCCGCCGTCACGCCGATACCCAGCGGCGTATTGATCTCGTGGGCCACACCGGCAACGAGACCTCCCAGAGCTGCCATCTTCTCGGACGTCACGAGCTGGGCCTGGGCGTCCTCGAGAGCCAGGGTGCGTTCCCGCACCCGCTCCTCCAACTCCTGGTTCATCTTCTGGATCTGTCGCTCGGCTTCCTTGCGTTCGGTGATGTCGCGCACGAAGCAGCAGTGGTATTCCTCGCCCTCGAAGTCGAGGAAGATCGACGAGACCTCCACCGGAAAGCGACGTCCGGTCTTGGTCGCATAGATGGAATCGATGAGTGTGGCGCCCTCGCGGCGCACGCATTCCCAGGCGATGTCCCAGTTGTCGTCGTGAATGTCGGTGGCGATGTCGTGGATCCTCAGATCAAGAACTTCGCTGCGAGAATAGCCGAGATACCGGCAGGCCGTCTCATTCACATCGACAAACCGGCCGTCTCTGGCGATCCAGAGCAGGGCGTCGTTGGCGTTCTCCATGGCGAACTTGGTGCGCCGCAGCTCACGCCGGCTTTCCACGAGGTCGGTGATGTCGATGATGATGCCTTCGACCGCTATCGGCTCTCCCTGGCCGCCATAGATACCCACGCCCCGCTCCATGGCCCAACGAATCTCTCCGCTCTTGGTCTTGAAGCGGTATTCGACCCGGTATGACTGATGTACTGCGATCGACTCGCTGATGACCGCCCGCATCACCTCGATGTCGTCCGAATGGATCATGTCGCGGGCCGTAACTTTTCCGGACATCATATCCATCGCCTTGTAGCCGGTCAGCTCGTAGCTGTAGTCGCTGACATACTCTACGGGGAATTCCTCTCCTATCCGGCAACGATACACGAGGCCCGGCAGGTTCGAAATAAGCCGACTCATCCTTTGGCGGCTCTGTTCAAGGGCGGATTCGGAAGTGACTCTGTCGGTTACGTCGCGGTAATTCATCACGACGCTTTCCACACTCGGATCATCGTAGAGGCAGGTATAGACACCTTCCACGCTCATCCATCGACCGTCAGCGTGGCGTACTCGGACCGTCCCGATATTGATGCTCTGACCGGGACTGCTTGTGGCCCGTTTTAGCCCGAATCGAATCAACGATATATCTTCGTCGTGGGTGTACGAGCCGGGAGAACTACCGATCATTGCCTCGACGTCCGCCCCGGCCACCCTCGCCGCGGCGGGGCTGACGTACGTGAAGACCCCACTCCGATCCAACACGAAGATGATGTCCGATGTATTCTCGGTGATGGCCTTGAACCGGGCCTCACTCCGCCGTAGTTCAGATTCCGTGTGACCGAGCCGACCGACTTCACGAGTGGAGACCGTGGCGGCATAGGCCAGCAGGATGGTGAAGGAACTCACCCTCAGCAAATGGAACAGCCATCCTTCCGGTGGCACCACACTGTCGACCTGGACCATGGCCGCAATCGACGTCATCAAGCAGAAAACCCCGAGCCACAGCAGTGATGGAACGTGGTTCCTTGCGAAGGAAATGCCGAGACGGACACCTGCCGCCAAGTTGAACGCAACAGCACACCACAACAGCCCGTTCATGAACCGAATTGCCTCCGGGCCGGAGAATCGATTCATGACCACGATCGGATCGAGCAACAAGAGCATACCCGTCAGAGTCGCCGTGACCACAACGAGCAGGGGTCCCAACCGCCCGACCATGCCACGGCGGCTTCCCGGCTTCAGCCAGACCATCGAAGCCAGCAGTCCGCCCAGGAACAGGGATCCGACTTGGAAGAGCGGCGCCACGGCCAGCTCGAGGTTCAGAGCGTGATAACCAGTAAGAATCCCCTGAGCCAGCAATGAGCAACCGAACCAAAAATGATGACCGATGCGCATACCCGCATAGCGGAGCAGCATGAAGCCAGCCATGGCCAGAGCCACGATCATGCAGAAGATCTCGCTCAGCATGTGCATCACTTCATGCTCGTAGATCCGGAGGAACACGTTGGAATCCATGACGAGCGCACCGCTCACGGGCAGGATGACCGCCAGGATCGGAACGAGCGTCAACAGGTGACTGTCGCGGACATCGCGGGTTGTCACATGGCCCTCCGTAGAACCGGCAGAACTGGAGCCGTCCATCATTTCGGAGATGATGGAGCTATCCCCATATGCATCGACCCGACAAGGAGAAGCATGAGTACAATTTCGAGGGATTCGGATCATCGAGCCGGTGAGCGGATAGAGTCGAGGCGCGGTTCCCGGTGGGAAATCCGCGCCTCGTCACGTCCCGACTCTTAGATCAGGCTTCGGTTTTCTTTGCCTGTTTGGAACGGTAGATCAGCCAACCACCGGCCAGAACCAGGCCAAGAGGCCACCACTCCTCCAGCCAATCCACGGACACGTCGAAAACGGTGTTGGCCAGGGCCACGATACCCACGACCATCAGGACCCAGCCGCCGAAGGTGGCGCCGCCGGCATCGGGAAGTTCGCCCACGTCGAGGTCCATCGCCTGGCCTCGTTCGAGCACCTGGTTATAGAGTGACGCCTTCCGCCCCGCATCGATCAGCTGGTAGAAGTAGAAATATCCCAGGAAGATGCCGAACAAGGGCTCCATGCCGTTGATGTCCCCCGAGGCCAGCAGCGTGATCACCGAGGCGAAAATCACGATGTAGGTGAAGGCATGCTTGTAGTAGCCGACGTACACCTGACCCAAGCCGGGCATGATGGCTGACAGGACAACCGTGAAAGCCGTGGACTTCAGGGGCAGGTCCCGCCGCGAATAGCTCGGAGGCGGGGGTGGCGGCGCTTGGTAGCGCTCGTCGGTCCGGGGCTCCTCATTGGGGTTGTGGATCGTGTCGTATTCCATGTCGTTCTCCTTCTCGATGATCCGCTCTACTGCGGTGTGGTTTTGTCACTCGTGCTATCTTCAGGCGCGTCGGCACTGCTGCCGGATGTGCGCCACGTTTCCCAGAGTTCGTCGATGTCGCGACGGATGCGCGCGATTTCAACCTTCGCCGCCTTGCTGTCGATGTCGACGACGGCCTCGCTCAAGTTGCCCGTGTGACGCCTCAGGTCGGCGCGGTTGGGCGCCGTGCGGTCGCGGCGCTGGTCGATGTCCGTCTTCAGCCCGTCGATCGTGCCGGCGACTGTGCCGACGACCGTCTCGGCCTGATCCAGCATCCAGGTCGGACTGGCCTGGACGACATTGAGGGCTTTGCGCGGCGTGTTGCGGGCGGGGGATCCCGGCGTACCAACCACGATCACCGCGATCACTGTGGCTACGAACGCAGCCTCCCAGGCGAACCCAGGCCTTGTGAACTGATTCTCCCACCAGCCCACAAACCGTTCCCGCAGCCGCTGTACGGCACCGGAGCGCCGGCGCGCCCTGGCCGAAGACGTCGCCCTCAACACGTCGAAGGTGAAGGCCGGGTCCAGTTCGACCTGCCCAAGTTCCGCGACCGCGGGAACGGCCCAGACCAGGATGTCGTCCAGGGCCGCACAATCAGAGCAGTGCTCCAGATGAGCCTCGAGCAGAGACGTGGTCCCAGGGTCGAGATCGCCGTCGGGACGGCTGCCCAGGTGCCGGCGGGCCAGCCCGCAGGCCGAACCGCTGGTACGGGCCAGGATGCCGTCCGCCAGATCCACGCCATCGTGCTCGGTGAGCAATTCGTCCTCGAAAAGGGCCAGGACGTCAGCGCAGCGACCGCAAGCTGTGGTGTGGAGGCGGCAAGCCTCGGCGGCCGTGGCGTCGAGACGACCGTCGCGCCAGTCGTCCAGCAGGGCGTCCCACTGATGGCAGTGCATGGTCATGCCGTCGCCTCCGCGCCGGGGGGAGTCATCAGGTCACGCACGATCTCGGCCAGTTCCACACGAGCCCGACTCGATCGCGATTTCACAGTACCCAAAGGGAGTTCGAGCATCTTGGCGATCTCGTCGAGACTCAGACCCTGCATGTCCTTCAAGAGGATGATCTCGCGATTGATATCGCTGAGCCGCTGCAGGGCCGTGGCCACCAGGCGGCGTCGCGACGAGTCCTCACTCACGTCCTCGGGACTAGGATCACTCGACGCCAACCCCCACGCCTCGTCCGCCGGGATGTCCCGTGCGGGCGGGCGGGCCTTACGGCGGCGCAGATGGTCGATGCAGGCGTTGCGGGCGATGCGGACAAGCCAGGGCAGGAATCGGTCGGATTCACGGCAACCGTCGATGTTGCGATACACACGCACGAAGATCTCCTGGGCCAGGTCGCGCGCCTCGTCGGGATCGGCCACATAGGTCATGGCGATACCGTAGACGCGGCCCTGGTGCTGGCGTACGAGCATCTCCCACGCCAGTTCATCGCCGAGGCGACAGCTTTCCAGGATCCGTACGAGCTCCATGAATCATCCTTCCGGGTCGGGCTTCGGCTTCCTCAGCATGTCCACGGACTAGGAGACGCACGGCGAAGGAGTCGAGTTCGGTGGCGGCATGATAATAATTCCCAGAGTGGCGAAAGATCGGCGCCAGGATATCATGAACCGATGCCCATGTCCCTCAATGCAGGCCCCGGAGGTAGCATGTCCCGGCCCTTACGCCACACCCGACGCCCTCTACCCCTCTACCGACACATCCCGGGCAAAACCCCCCATCCGACCCGCCATCCGGAGGGTCATTCCTACGGAAGGACCGAACAGGAGCCGCCGTCGCTGCTGTCAGTCGATTGGTGGGAGTGCCGTGATTACCTCTACGGGGTGGATCTGTTCAACCATGCCTACTGGTGGGAATGTCACGAGGCCTTCGAAGGCCTTTGGCTGGCGTCCGGACGTACGACACCCTCGGGGCAGTGCCTCCAAACCCTCATCCAGTGCGCCGTCGTCCACTTGAAAACGGACATCGGAAACGTCTCCGGCGCCAGGAAACTGTTGGTCAACGCTTCCCGCCACGCCTACGAGGCCGGTACGACGAACCTGGGCATCGACCTGCAGGTCCTTCTAGACGATACCCAGGCTTATGCGAACAGCCTTTCAGGCGGCCCAGCCGTGCTGCGTTTGATCTTCCCTTCCATGACACCCTGAACGCCATCCGCATCACGCCTCGATTGTTTCGACTCGTGGTTCGGCAGTGTGTTTCCTGAAGACAGGATGACGGATTGTCAGCACGGGACAGAGCGCCGACCTGACGACCGATTCCGCCACCGATCCGAAGAGGAATCGTCTCCACCCCTTCCAACCGTGCGTGGCGATGACAATGGCATCGGCGCTTTCACGATCGGCAGCCAGCAGGATCTCGTCGGCCGGATCGCCGCTAGCCACGACCAGCCGGGTCTGCACTTCTGCCGGTACCCGGTCGTGGGCGATTTCGGCGAGGAGTTTCTCCGATTGCACGGTCATGTCCCTGACATACGCCGTCACGTTCAGAGGTAGAGAACCGAGTCCGTCCACGGGTGCGCCCAGAACCGGCACCGTAGGAACGACATGGACGATGGTCAGATGGGCATCGAAGGTGAGAGCCACTTCGACGGCGACACGGAGGGCTTCATAGGACGGTTCGCTGAAGTCTGTCGGGCAGAGGACGTTTCGAAAGGATAGCACGATCGAACCTCCTGTGGTGCCCGCGACGGCGGGCGCTTACGGTTCCGCAGACGATTGGAACATGAACATCTCCCGTTGAATGCTGCGACGAGGACGATCCTCGCCTTGTGTTGAATATAGCATATCGTTAACTTCGGAGCCACAGGCTCCATGGGGAACATGAATTGCTGAGACAGGTGTAATCCCGGCAACGACACTTGACGCAAATGCAAATGGGCAGGATCCTAGGATCATGAACAGACCGTCCCTTAACCCGATGCTTCCCTTGCTGACAACGGCAGCGCTGCTTGTGATGCTCTGCCTGTCCGGTTGTGGTGACAACGACCCCTCCGGCCCCGGCGACGACCCCGACCCCGTTCCACCCATCGATTATCTCCTGAGTTCACATCTCCTTCTATCCTCGGAACAGCTTGATATCCTCGACAGGCCGCCAGAATGGACCGACGATGACCGCTGGATCATCTTCACCGCCGGTCCCGGCAGCATCATCTGGAAAGTCGAGGCAGGCACCGGCGCTTCGCTCATCGCGGTGACAGATCCCGATCTGGACCACTGGATTTTGGGGGGATACTCCCCCTGCGGGCTCGAGGGCGGCGGCATCGGCTACTTCCAGGGACTTCTGCCCGGAAGCTTCGGCATGCACATCATGGGCGCCGCTGCCTCGACCGTAAGCGGCGACCCGCCCCCGGACATCCTGCGCACCTTCTCAGGCATCGCCGTCGGACTCTCCGAAAACCAGATCTCGTCGCCCCACGAGTTGAGCATCGACGCCTGGGGACGGCGGGGCGTGGGCACCTGGCAGACCACCTGGATCATGCACTGGCAGGACCGCGAAGCCGAATCCGTCCTACTCACAAGACCGGCCACAGGATTAGAGGAAGCCACCGGGTTCCGCATCAGCCGCGACGGCGAATTCGTGGTCTACAGGAATGAGGAAGGTGTCGTGACCTGGATCCCCTTCAATGCCGAAGAAGCTCATCCCCTTGGGCCGGGCACTCATCCCAGCTTCTCGGGCGACGGTTCTCAAGTTGGCTACACGGCTCCCAACGGACACGACTACGTGGTTCATCCCCGCTCCGGCGACGATCCCGTCACCTATATCGGCGACGCTGGCATCGCTCCTCTTCGCCCCACTCTTTCCTGGGCGGGCGACCGCATCGCGTTCCTCGTCAAGAACAGCACCGGCACGTCGTTGTACGTGGGTCATCTCGAACACTGAATCGCGGGATGTAGACCGGCTCAGACTTCGAGCAGCACGTGGTCCGTATCGACCGGGACCGGTTCGCATTGGTCATGCAGTTCTGCGATGACGGCCAGAAACTCTTCGCTGTTGGTGAGGAAGAGATCCACCAACGCGGGGTCGAAATGCCGACCGCTCTGACCCTTGATATACTCCAAACATTCCTGAATCGGCATGGCTGGCTTGTAGACACGCTCGTGGGCGAGGGCGTCGAACACGTCCACGATGGCGACGATGCGCCCGTGGATGTGGATGTCTTCACCCATGAGTTTGTTCGGGTATCCCGAACCGTCCCATTTCTCGTGATGATGATAGGAGATCCTACCGGCCACCTGGAACAGGGGCCGGTTTGAATTCCGGAATATGTCGCGACCGATGGCGGCATGGCTCTGCATCACGGTCCGCTCTTCGGGAGTGAACGGCCCCGGCTTGAGCAATACTGAGTCGGGAATCCCGATCTTGCCGATGTCGTGGAGAGGCGCCGCGAGTTCGAGCAGGCGTACGTCGTCGTCGTCCAGGCCGGCCAGCTCACCGAGCCTTCGCGCCATGCGTCCAACGCGCTTCACATGATTCGCAGTCTCCTTGGAACGGCTTTCCACGACCTCACTCAACGTGAAGATCATCTCGCGTTGGGTTTCCAGCAGCTCACGATTGAGCAGGATGTTGTCGTAAGCGGTCCGCACGTTGGCCATGTACACGCCCACGAGATCGCGTTCCTGAACATCCATGCCACCGGGACATTCGACGATAAGGCGGACACTCCGTCCCGGCTGCGAACGCAGCAGACAGTAGTAGCCGAACTCGTCCGAACTCTCGTCGCCTTCACGGAACGCGTTCTGCATCCGCTCTTTGAGTTCCGCCGTCACGATTTCGTCGAGCGGACAGCCGTCCGCTCCCTCGAAGCGACCGCTCGATGCCAGCACGACGTCGTGTTCGCCGTCACGCAGCGAGAACAGGGACGAAACATCTTCGCTCCGGCCGCTGCTGTGGAACAGATCGACGAGTCCCGCGAGGGCCTGACGCGCCAGATCTTCTGTACGCGTACACCTGTAGAGATCCCGGCAGAGACCGTTGACGCTCTCCATGCCCTGTCGATTGCGCTCGATGGTTCGCAGGTCACGGTATGAGCGCAGGGCCGAAGTCACGGTGGTCGATAGTTTTTGAGCCGTCAGTTCCGTTTTGGCCTTGTAGTCGTTGATGTCGTAGGCCGAGACGACGTCCTGCTCCGGAGCCTGACCCGGCTGTCCGGTCCTCAGAACGATGCGGACGAAATGGTTGTCCAGCTCATCGCGGATCACCTTGACGGTTTCGAGGCCCGCATTGTCCTTTTCCATCACTACGTCCAGAAGCAGCATCGCCGTGTCCGGATGCTCCCTCATCACCTTAACGGTTTCCTTGCCCGAAAACGCGCTGATGAAGTTCAGCGAACGGCCCTCGAACGTGTAGTCGGAAAGCACGAGACGCGTGAGGGAATGCACTTCCTCATCGTCGTCGGCGATCACGACCTTCCAAGCGTCCCCAGAGGCACACTTCAGAACCGTCTCCGCAGATTCCTCTGCCGCGAACGTGAGATCGTCCTGGATCAGGAGAAGGTCGTCCCGATGATCATTCATCGTCGCGCCTCCTCTCCCGCGGAATCGTGATCACGAAGATGGTACCTTCGCCCGGCGTGCTTTCGCAGGTTAAATGACCGCCTAGCACATCGGTCACGGCTGTATAGACCACGTGCATACCAAGGCCGCTGCCGCCGCGCCCGCGACGTGTGGTGAAGAAGGGTTCATAGAGCTTCTGCACGATGTCGCTGGCCATGCCCGCGCCGTCGTCGGCGTAGGTGATCTCCAGATCATCGCCCTTGGCGCGGACGTCGATGGTGACGACACCCGACTCATCCTCCCCGAAGGCGTGGATGAGCGAGTTGAGCACGAGATTCGTAATCGTCTGGGACAGGGCCCCGGGATAGCTGTCCAGAACGAGATCTCCGGGACAATCGAGCCGGACGTCGATCAGGGTACGCTTCAGTCGCGGCCGGAGACTGAGCAGCACTTCCTCTAAATAGTTCTTCACAACGACGATTCGCCGCGCTTCATCCGACTGATCCACGGCCACACCCTTGAAACCCCGGATCAGTCGTGAGGCTGAACCCAGGTTCGACAGGATCATGGCACTGGTCTCGTCGGCGTCGGACAGGAACGTCTCGAAATCGGACCGTTTCATGGTGCCGTTCTTGTACATCGACTTGGTCGCGATGATTTTGTCGTTCAAGTGCGAGGCTGCCGTCACGCCGATGCCGATGGGCGTGTTGATCTCGTGAGCCACTCCCGCGACGAGCCGGCCG
This sequence comes from uncultured bacterium, assembly GCA_937910695.1. GTDB lineage: Bacteria > Krumholzibacteriota > Krumholzibacteriia > LZORAL124-64-63 > LZORAL124-64-63 > CALEMW01. The sequence goes on along the minus strand of CALEMW010000170.1, from coordinate 23,889 downwards.
AGGGCTGCCATCTTCTCCGACTGCATGAGCTGATCCTGGCTCTGACTTAGCTCCCAGGTTCGCGCTTCCACTCGCCGTTCAAGCTCTTCGTTCATGCGTTGGATCTCGGCTTCATGATGCTTCTGCTCCGTGAGATCCCGCACGATGGTGCAGTGGAATTCCTGTCCCTCGAACTCGAGGAACTTGGTGGAAACCTCAACCGGAAGCACACGGCCGTCGGAGCGCTGATGCCACGATTCAGCCCGCGACGAACGCGTCGTCCGCAGCTTATCCCAACGTTTTGCCCAGGACTCAGGGGTGAAGCTCGTCGTGAGGTCGAAAATGGACTTAGTAAGCAGGTCGGCGGAACTGTAGCCGTAGAGTTCGCAGGCGCCGTCGTTGGCGTCGATAATCTTGCCGGACGGCAGAGTCCAGATCATCGCATCGTTGGCCTGGTCGATGGAGATCTGCTTGAGACGCAGAGCCTGCTGGGCCATGATCTGTTCGGTCACGTCTTCGAAGACGCAGACGATTTCACCTGACGGAAGCTTGTACACATAGTTCTCACGCCAACTCGTCAGGCGGCCGGCGTCGTACAACGTGACCGGCAGGCCCTCAGGATCGCCGGTTCTCCAGACGCGTCGGAATACATCGAGGAGACCTGAGTCGACGACGCCCAGGAACAGGTCCCGCACTTCGCGGCCGAGCACCTTCGCACTCGTGACGCCGTCCATGCGTTCGCCGGCCTTGTTGTATTCCTTGAAGAAGAACCGCTCACCCTGTCCGTTGACATTGAACACGGCCACGCCGGAATTCATGTTGTCGAAGAGTTCGCGGTATCGGGTTTCGCTGCCACGCAGAGCCTCGTGAGCTTCGACTCGGTCGGTGATGTTGCAGACGAAGCCTTCGGCGGCGACGAGCACATCGTCTTCGTATACGCCCAGCCCTTGCTCCCAGACCCATTTCACACGGCCCTCGGCATCGATGATCCGGTACTCCACCTCGTAGCTGCTGCGGGCCTCGAACGCCTTGTCCATGACCTTCCAGACCATCTGCTTGTCGTCCGGATGCACACAGTCGGCATGTGAGACCAGCATGTTGTTGATGATGTCTTCGGCCTGCCAACCGATGAGATCCACACAACCCTGACTGACGAACTCGACCGGCCAGCCCTCCTCGTTCCTGATCCTGAACGCCATTCCCGGTAGACTCGCCAGAAGCGTCTTCAGGCGCCTGCGCTCTTCCTTGAGAACCTCTTCCCAGTTTTTGCGCTCGGTGATGTCGGTGAGCGAGACGGCGATGTATTTGCCGCCTCCAATCGGGTCCTCGATCAGTCCTGCATTCACCAGGCCGGGAAACGTGCTGCCGTCACGACGTTTATGGGTCAGTTCGATCAGAACAGTGCCTTCGTCCTGAGAGAGTTTCCTGTTTATGCTCTCGGCGACGCTCGCGAAGTCTTCCTCGAGGAAGAGCTCGATTGATTCTCCTTGAACGTCGTCTCTCTCGTATCCATGCATGCCGGCAAAGGCTTGGTTGCAGTAGTTGATCACACCGTCGAATTCGGCGAGAACCATGCCCGTTGGCGACTGTTCGATGGTCGCCTGCAACACGACCAACTGTCTCTCGGCCTCCTCGCGCTCGATGCGTTCGAGCATTTGAGAGACCTGATCGGCCACGCGACTTACGAAGGAGTGTTCTTCGGCCATCCACTCGCGGCGCTCAAGACGCTGTTCATGTTTCACGACACCAACCGTGCGGCCGCCCTTCACGATGATGGTGTCGAGCAGCGAGGTGATGTTCAGGGGCACCAGGTAATCGTCTCTCATTTCGGAGAGGCTCTCGTCCGTGAGTGCATCGGAAACCGAAATGATACTCTGGCTCTTGAGGGTGCTTGAATAATCCGGGTAGCGATCGAGATCGAGGGTGAGCCCTTCGGTATGGAGATGCTCTCCGACCTCGAACAGATCGCTGCAGGACAGTCTTCCGGTCTCGTCGTCCAGCATCCAGATGCCGACCCGGTCCACGTCCATGCCGTCGGCCGCCAGTTCCGTGATGCGCCGCAGTGCCGTCCTCATATTGCCGTGTGTGACATTGCGGTCCTTGAATAACCGCTCGAGCGCCTGCTGCTGCTTCTGGACCCTGTGCATGCGAAGATCGGCTTCCTTGTGCCGCTCTCTTTCCTCGGTGACGTCCTGAATCACGCCCTCGACCCTGATCGCCTTCCCTGCCTCATTGCGGACCAGGGCGGCGCGGGCGCGGACCCAGCGCACGATGCCGTCTTTTCGCTGAAGCCTGTAGTCTCGACTGATCTCGTCGCCGTATTTCTTGATCATGGCCAGATCTACGAGAACCTGGCGATCTTCAGGCAGGATGGATTGGAACAGCTGAATAGGATTGCGACGAAGCTCGAGAATGGGAATTCCAAAGATGCTCCAGGCACCCACTCCAAGCTGCAGCAATTGTCCGGTGAAGGGGTCGAATGACCAAAGAGCTTCATTCAAGGAGATGCGGGGAGGTTCGGGTTCGCCGTCCGCATTGAGGAACAAGCCTTCATAGAGTCGATCCTCGGGCACGCCAGAGATGGACGTCATCCATTTCAGGATGGCTTCCTCGCTGGTGACATCCGGTCGGGTGACCAGAGTCGTATTGTTGCCCATAAGGATGCTCCGAGGCCGGGGTAAACGGGACGTACCTCGGAAGCATCATCGACCGGCAGGGCGGCGGCTTGAGGGGAAATGAAGGCACGAGAGCCGCCACACGGGTATGTGGCGGCTCATCGAAGCAGATTATTGGCGGACCGACTGCTCGATGAACACGTGGTTGGGGACCGAAATCGTACGGCCGTCCCGCTCTAGCAGTGTTTGGAGAGCCGTAACACCCACAAGAACGCCCGTTTGACCGTCCATTTCGATCTCCTCGCCTACGCTGAACACCTTACGGGCATAGAAACCCGCCACGATGTTCCGCGTCACGTCGCGGGTACCAAGACCGAATGAGAGGGCCAGAGCCAGGGCCGCGCCCCCGAGAAGGAGCTGCACCACCATGTAGATGACCCGTGTATCGATACGCAGCTGCGATACGGCCATGATCGCCACAACGAACAGGATGAGTGCCGAGACGCTGCGTCCGAGAATCGGGGCGAACTCAACGCCGGAATCCTGAGCGGATCGCGTGACGGCACCACCGGCGAACTGGCTGAGCATCATGCCGATCAGCAGCACGATGAAGGCGGCGACGAGGTTGGGCAGATACGTGAAGAACGAAGAGATGGCATCCGACACTGCCACCAGCCCGACGGCCTGGGCCGCGCTCTGGGCGAACAGCAGGACCAGAAGATAGTAGACCATGCGCGCCAGGACCGCTCCGGGCGTCTCCTGCAGACCGAATTTCTTGAGTACGGCGGTGAACCCTACACGCTCGAGGAGTTCGTCGATCTTGAGCCGGGAGAAAAGCCCGCGGATCCCCCTCGCGGCCAGCTTGGCCAACAACAGACCGAGGATAAAGACCGTCAAAGCCGTCAATACCCTCGGAACGAATCCTGCGAGGGCGTCGGACAGGTGTTCGAGTACACCGGCGGCGGCCGTCTTCAGGGAGAATTCACCGTCCATTTCGATCCTCCTCTTCATCTATTCCGGGAATCGTCTCCATCACGACTCTGAAGAACTCCCATAGAGTTTTCAGCATGACCATGAATGAAAAATCGAGGGAATCCGACACGAGGTTGCGGCGATTGATGCTCCGCGCCACCTTCCCCACCAGTTCCGGTGCAGGCTCCACGGCGAAAACGCCCAGTTCCGCGATCGGTTCTCCTGTGTCGATGTCGTGTTCTTCGTGATCCAAGTCATGCTCCGTAAAGTGCGCGGAACTCCTCGCGAGCCCGCTTGATCCTCATCTTCACCGCCGACAATCCTACGCCGAGCTCGTCGGAGATCTCTTGATAGGAAAATCCATCCATGTCCCTCATCAGAAGAGGTACGCGTAAGGTGTCGGCCATCCGATCCAGTGTGCCGCCGATGCGTCCTCGGACATCGTCGGCTTCGACTTCGGCATCGGTTCGGGCCGCCGTCCGCATGGGCGCCTCAGCCTCGAGTACGGGATCCTCCACATCCACGAAGGTCTTGCCCTTCGTCTTGCGGATATGGTTGAGGCAGTGGTTCACCTTGATGCGCTGGACCCAGGTCCCGAAACTCGACCGACCCTCGAACCGCTTCATATGGAAATAGGCTTTCACGAACACGTCCTGGGACAGATCCAGGGCATCGTCCTCGGAACCCGTGAGATAGCGTGCGTTGGTCTGAACCTTGGCCTGGTGTCTCCGCACGAGTTCGTCGAAGGCACGCAGATCGCCCTGAATCGCCGTCTGGGCCCGCTCGACCAGTTGTTCGTCGCTGACGCTCACATCGTCGCTCCTGCAAATGGACAAGGCATCGAACTCGAAAGTCACATCTTCCGATCTGTAAGGACTTTATCAGCCGGCGACGATTGCGGCTCCGAAAATTTTCGCAGGCCGATGTGACTTCGCTCATACCCGTGTGTCTGGAGGGCGACACGCGATCAACCGGAAAATGGACGACGAATCGATTTTGAAGAGGAGGGGACCATGAAACCCAGTTTGAACAGGATGATTCTGCTGATTCTGTTGTTGATGATGACTGCACCGCAATCGCAGGCTGAAGTAGGCGAAAACGATCGTCCTATCATCTCCCTGACGCCCTACGGCGGCATGACCATGTGGTCCGAAGAAATCGGTCTCGACGACGGGTTCATCGTCGGCGGACGCGGAGCGCTGCACGTGCTGCGCTGGATGTCCCTCGAGGGATCACTAGGCTGGAGCGGGACTGAACATCTGGCCTCGATGACCGACGTCGATGCCCGTCACACGGGCATGGACCTGGTCCTCGACCTGCGCCCGCGCTCATCCATCAATCCCTTCCTGCTCGGCGGCTGGGCCCAGTTCGACGTGAACGGCGACGCCCTACCCCGTGATTGGAGCCTCAACGGCTGGGAGGCCGGCGCCGGCTTCAAGATCAAGCTGGGCGGCGACCGCGTGAACCGCCGCGACCTGCGCCTCGAGGTCCGCGATGTGATGACCGACCTCGCCCATGGTTTCCCGAACAACGGCGACATCACTCATAACCTGATCGTCAGCGCCGCCCTGCAGTTCCACTTCGGGCGCGGCTCGAAGGACAACGACAACGACGGCGTCCGCGACAAGGACGACCTCTGCGACGGAACGCCCGCGGGCGCCACCGTGAATGCCGAGGGTTGCCCCGGCGACAACGACAACGACGGCGTCCTCGACGGCCTCGACACCTGTGACGATACGCCCATGGGCGCCGTCGTCGATGCCTACGGCTGTCCCGCGGACAGCGACGGCGACGGTGTGCTCGACGGCCTGGATCACTGCGGCGACACGCCTGCCGGCGCCGTCATCGACGCCCACGGCTGTCCCCTGGATTCCGACAACGACGGTGTATACGACGGCCTCGACCAGTGCCCCAACACGCCTTCGCACCTGAAGGCCAACGACCAGGGCTGCCCCATTTCGGTGACCGAGACCGAAGAGGAGCTCCTCGATACAGGCATGATCCGCACCTCCGAAGTGAAGTTCCAGAGCGGGTCGTCGGTGCTCGACCTGGCCGATACCAGCGGTCTGGACAAGATCGGCGGCGTGCTGAAGAACTGGCCCGAGCTGCGCATCGAAATCGGCGGCCATACCGACAGCCAGGGATCCGAAGCATCGAACCAGCTTCTGTCCGAAGAGCGCGCCCGGTCGGTCATGGCCTACATGATCGAGAGCTTCCCGACCATCCAGGCCGGTCAGTTCTCCGCCAAGGGTTATGGCGAGAGCATGCCCGTGGCCGACAACGGCACAGCCGAAGGCCGTGCCGAGAACCGTCGCGTCGAGTTCAGGGTGCTGAACAACGACGTCATCAAACGCGTGATCGAAAGCCAGAAGCTCTTGGAGCGGTAAGCCTACGGGCTTATCCGACACCTCGGGTGTTGCAACGCTTCTGGCCGCCGCCCCCCGACGTTCGCCCGCGGGGGGCGGCACAAGATCCCGGTTCCACAGCCCGGGATTGATCGGAACGATCCGGGCGGGTTCTCCGGTCGATCGAGGAATGTGGACGGGTTGGGGTCGCACGGCACGGTGCGGCCCCTCTTTTTGCGCCTTGCGTCGAGAGCGCGATCCCTTACCATCGCATCATGGTCAACGACACTCAAATCAAGCCGGGCCGAGCGGGTTCACGCCGTACGCTCGCCTACGATTACGCCAAGATCCTCGCCGGGACCCTGCTGATGGCCCTGTCCGTGGATCTCTTCCTGGTGCCCAACAACATCGTGGCCGGCGGCTTGACCGGTCTGGGAGTTCTGACCCATCACCTGTTCGGCGGCGGTGTGGGTCTGATCACCTTCGTGCTCAACCTGCCGGTGCTCTGGCTGGGGTGGAAGCACATCGGAGGTACCCGGTTCTTCATCCGCACCTTGGTGGGCGTGGTCTCCTTTTCCCTCTACGTGGACCTTCTGGCTCCCCTGCTGACCGTGCCCACCGGCGATCGGCTGCTGATCATCTTCTACGGCGGCCTGCTCAACGGCGTGGGGCTGGCCATGGTCTTCCGCGGCCGGGGCACCACCGGCGGCGTCGACATCCTGGCCCAGATGGCCCACAAGTGGTGGGGAGTCGACGTGGGGCAGGCCATGCTCGTGATGAATGTCGTGGTGCTCTCGTTGGCGGGCCTGGTGTTCGGCCTCGAACCCGCCATGGTGGCCCTGCTTGTGGCCTGGGCCACGACCCTGGCCCTCGACGCCGTACTGCACGGTCTCGCCGCCTCACGCCAGGCCGTGATCATCAGCGAGAAACACGAGGAGATCGCCGCCTCGATCATGCAGAATCTCGTGCGCGGCGTGACGGTGCTTGAAGGCACCGGCGGCTTCACGGGCGAACCGCGCAAGGTGCTCTACGTGGTCGTCCAGCGCCACGAGGCCCACCGGCTGAAGATGCGGGTGGAGGAAATCGATCCCCACGCCTTCGTTGTGATTTCATCGCCGCAGGAAGTGCGCGGCGGGTATCCCATGCCGTGGCGGAGTTGAGGAGGCGCGAGCGCTTGACTGAACTGCTGCGCATCCCCTTCGATCAGCCCTTTCTGCGGACTCTTGCGGCCGAACTCCTGGAACGCGAAAGTGATGGGCTGCCCCGCGCCACGGTCTTGTTGCCTTCGACCCGCGCCGTCCGCACTCTGCGCCACGAACTGCTCGACGCCTCAGGCCGCGAGGCCCTCCTGCTGCCCGAGATCGTCACGCCGGGTCTGCTGATCCGCGATCTCGCCGCACGGCTGGGCTTCGATCGGCAGCCCTTCCCCGCCGCGCTCCGTTCGGAATGGCTGGCGCGGCGCCTCGTGGTTCTGCCTTGGCTCGAAAATGCTCAGGAGTCGGCGCCGGGACTGGCCGTGGAGTTCGTGTCCCTGTTCGACGAAATGCGCCGTCACGATCTCGACCCTGCTGATCCGGCCACCTCCGGTACGGCCGACCTGCTCATGGACGACGTGGACCATGTTCGCGACGCATGGGCTCTCTATCGCCCCTTGATCCCGTGGGACGACGTGGACGCAGAAATGTCGGTAACTCAGGCCGTGGAAACGGGTTCGTCGTGGCCTGGGCGCCCGCTTGCTTCTCTCTGGATCGCTGGATTCGTCGATCTGCCGCCCTTGCGGGCCCGGCTGCTGCGGGCCGCTGCGAACCGATCGACGCAGACGATACTGGCCCTTTCCGACACTGCCGACGCGGGCGCCGCCTCCGATTTCCTCTCGACTTTCAGCGATGAAGACTCGCCCCTGCACCCTGCGTCGCCGCCACGCACCGTGGTGACCGAGCTGGCTCTTGATATCGCGGCGAACTCGACATCTACCCCTCAAGAACAGCGATCCGGGACATTGAGTCTGATCTCCTGCTCCGACCCCGAACACGAAAGCCGCCGCATCGCGGCACTCGTGGTCGAACATCTCGATCGCGAGCCTGACCTGAGCATCGGCATCGCCACCAGCGACCAATCCCTGGCTCGCCGCGTCGTCGCCCAGCTCCGCGACACCGGCCTCGACCTGGACGACAGCGGCGGCGTGCCGTTATCGACGACGCCCTCGGGCAGACTGGTCTGGCTGTTGGTGCGGTGCGCCGTCACGGGACCGGCTCACGAACCTCTTCTGGAGCTGTTGACCCATCCTCTGGCGACCTTCGGCCGCGACATCGGCAGACACAAAGGTCGGACCAGAAGCTTCGAACAGGACTTGCTGCGGGGACGTACGGCTCCAGGATCCCTGGCGGGCTACCGTGTCCGGGCTGAGGAACGGGATGCCGCACTGTCCAGAGCCATACCCGGCGCCGACCCCGAGATGACCGAACTCGTTGACGACCTCGACCTCGCCCTCGAACCGTTGTTCAGCGTTGCCGAAGGCTCCCACGGCTTGACCGACATCCTGTCCGCTCTGGAGTCAGCCTGGAATCGAGCGGCGCCGGAGCATCCGTTGCCCGCCGTCGACGACGCCGGCGCCGATGCCGAACCGCGGGCCCTCGCCCAGCTCCTCGACGCCATGGCCAAGGCGGCTGCCTCGGCGCCTGAGATGACCCTCGTCGAAGCCGCCTCGATGCTCACACGTCTTCTGGGCGCTGAAACCGTACGTCCCCATCGCGCCGAGAATCTCCCGGTTCAGGTCACCGGACTGCTTGAGGCCCGCCTCGAAACATTCGATCTTCTTGTGCTCGGCGGTATGACGGAAGACCGCGTACCCGGCCGCGTCGGCCGGCCCCTGTATCTGGGTCGAGCCTGGCGCGAGTCGGCCGGACTGCCCGACTGGCGCCGGACTGTGGGGCAGCAGGCGGAGCTGTTCGCACGTCTTCTCCATGCGGGCCGCGACGTGGTTCTGACCTGGCCCGGCGACGTGGACGGTCAACCCACCCTTCCCTCACCGTTCCTGCAGAGGCTGATGCTGGCCGGCCGCGGTCTCACGGAGTTCGCAGGACCACCGCTGCTCTACCGACGGACACCCGATCCGGAAGCGCCGACGACCGCACCGGCCACGCGCATCGGCGACGAAGCTCCCTCGGTCGAAGCCCCGACCCGTCCGATCCGTTCGATCAGTCCCAGCGCTTTGACAACTTACCGCAACTGCCCCTACCGCTGGCTCATGGAAAAAGGGTTCGGCCTCGGCGAGGAAGACGACATCAAAGAAGCCCTCGAGAGCCGCGACCAGGGCACCATCGTGCACGACTGCATGGCGTCGTTCCTGGATCCCGTCGGCCCGGGCATCGCCGCCCTCGTCGCCGGCCGACTCGACGAGGCCAAGGCGTTGCTCGTTCGGATCGCCGATGAACGCTTCACCCACCATGCCGGAGAACTTCCTCAGCGCCGTATCTGGGAGGCCTCGTTTCTGGCCGGCGCCGACGCCCTGCTGGAATTCGAACACCGACGCCTCGCGCTCTGGCGGCCCGCCGCCGTCGAAGCCTCGTTCGACATCCCCTTGGGCGAGGTGGCCGATTGGCTCGGACATGACTGCGGCCTGGAAGACGATGAGCGCGCCATCCCCCTGCACGGCCGCATCGATCGCATCGACGCCGCCCGCGACGGCAGCCCACACTGTGCCGTCATCGACTACAAGACAGGCACGCCGCCCACGAACAAGGACGTGGCCGAGGGAAAGGACCTTCAGCTTGCGGCCTACGCCCTGGCCGTCATCCTGGGCGGCCTGCCGGGTCTGCCCGACCAACCGGTCATCGCAGGCGGTGCCTACTACGCCCTGAGGAACGACGACCCCGGTTTCAAGCAACTCCTCCCCCTCGACCAGCTCCAACGAGATGCCGAAACCATCGTCGTGACGGCCCGAGCCATGATCCGCGCCGAAGGGACTTTCCCTCTGGTCCCTGACTCCAGGGCGATCCGTGAGCCTGTCCCCTGTCGCTTCTGTCACCTGCGCGGCGTATGCCGCCTCGACGAGCGCGACCTCTCACACAGAGAGGTGGTGATCTTATGACCCGAGACACGACGCCGACACCGTCCCCTGACGCAGACGAGCGCAATTTAGCTTCGCGACTCGCCGGTGACATCCAGCAGATGGGAGCCGACCCCAAGCGTCATGTCGTTCTGCGGGCCTCGGCCGGATCGGGCAAGACCAAGGTGCTGGTCGATCGCCTGCTGCGTCTTCTGATCGACGGGGCGCCCTTGAAGAGCGTCGCTGCGATGACCTTCACCCGCAAAGCTGCGGTGGAGATCCGCCGGCGGCTGACAGAAGAGGTTGTGCGTTTCCACGTCGACGACGACGGACTCGAGGATCTGCGCCGCAGCCTCACCAAGCTGCTGGGCCGAGCCCCCGAAGACCACCACATCAACCGCGCCCGACGTCTCGTGGAGGAGGTCCTCGAAGACCCCGCCGGCGTACAGGTGGGAACGATCCACACCTTCTGCCAGTCCCTGCTCTCAAGATTTGCCGATCTGGCGGGAGTCGACCCGGGCTTCCGTATTCTTGAACACACCGACGAACTGTGGAACGAAGCCCTCGACCGCCTTGAGCGCACCATCGCCGACGACGATCATGACCGCGCCGCATTCACCCGCCTCGGCCCCACGCCGAAGGCCGGACGCTCGTCGCTCAACTCGTTCCTCAACGACCGTCTGGCCCTCGACCACTGGTGCGACCGGATCGCAGGACGTCCCGATCCGAACCTTGTGCGAACCGACCTGTTGCCCGGACTCGAACATGATCTGACCCGTGTGCTGTTCACAGGCACGCCCCTGGCCGGCTGCGACATCATCGACGGAGACGCGATTCGTGACCAGATCCTCGACGCCGTCGCCCACTATCTGGATCTGCTGCCGGACGTGCTCGAGGCCGAAGCCCCCCCCGCCAGCAAGGCTCTGGTCGCCTATGTGGCCCAACGTGTCGGCGAGGCCGCAGCCTTGGCCGACACCCTGCGCGGAGGCGGTACGACCTCCGAAGTGCTCCGCTCTCTGCGTAAAGCGGTCTTCACCGCCGACCAATCCCCGAGCGGACTCAAGGTCAAGTGCGGCGGTGCCGGCAGCAAGGCCACCAAGGAAGAGCGCCACGCCGCTTTCGCCGAAGCCGCTGTGCCGATCGCACGGGTCTGCGCCCTGGGCGATCTCGTGGATCTCCTGCATTCCAACGTCGACCGTCTCCGTTTCGGGTTGCGCGCCCTGGACATCTACGACGGACTGAAGCGTCGCGACCGCTGCCTCGACTTCCACGACCTGGAGCGCCGCGCCTGGCATCTGGTTCACGACCAAGATCTGGGTCCCTGGATCCAGTACCGCATGGACGCCCGGATCGATCATCTGTTGGTGGACGAGTTCCAGGACACCAACCACAACCAGTGGGAGATCATCGAGCCCTTCGTGCAGGAGTTCCTCGCCGCCGATACCGAAGAGGGAAAACCCCGAACCGTGTTCCTGGTAGGCGACGTGAAGCAGTCCATCTACGGGTTCCGCGGAGCGTGCCCGGCGCTGTTCAGCGAGGCCGCCGAGACGATTGCCGAAGCCTCTGGAATCGATCCGGTGCTCACCCTGCCCACCAACTTCCGTAGCCTGAGCGCCGTGGTCGAAACCGTGGGCGAACGGTTCGGCACGCCGCCCCTCGCCGACCTTCTCCCCTCCCCAGAAGAAGTGGCGGCGGCGGCACAGCTGCGGTATCGAGACGACGCCCCCGGCCGCGTCACCTGCCGTCCTCTCGAACTTCGCAGTGACGACGCAGACCCTCACGAAGCCTGTGCCGCCAGGATTACGTCCATGGTACAGACGATCGTCGCTTCACGAGACGACGTCACCTTCAGGGACATCCTCATACTCAGCCGCACGCGTACGCACCTGGCTCCTTATGAGCGCGCCTTCCGTGAAGCCGGTATTCCTTTCGTTCCCGCGGGGCGCGGCGCTCTGGCCCGCAGTCGCGAGGTCCAGGACATCCTGGCCTTGCTGCGCTGGCTCGTCTTTCCTTCCGACGACGTCGCCTTGGCGACAGTGCTGCGGTCCCCTTTGATCCGCTTCGACGAACGGACCCTGCAGACACTCCTGTCGGTCCGAAAATCCCGCGGCGGACTCTGGCGCCGTCTGCGGCAGGCGACCTCGGGTAGCGAAGGCTGGGCGGCGTCCTTGTTGAGCTCCTGGCTCAGTCACGTCGATCTCGACTCCAGCCACGATCTGCTGCGCCGCATCTTCCGCGAAGCCGAGGCACTCACCCGCTTCTCCGCTGTGATGGACGAACAGGCCCGCTACAACCTGCTGCGCCTCCACGACCTCGCCCTCGCCCACGACGCCGGCCCCTTCCCTTCGCTGCGCAGCTTCATTGCCGAGATCGAACGGGCGGCCGTGGAACAGGACCAGGAGGAAGGCACCCTACCCGAAGGCGCAGAAGGCCGTGTGCGCATGATGACCATCCACGGCGCCAAGGGCCTTCAGGCGCGCTATGTCCTGATCCTCGATACCGGTTCGCCTCTGAAGGAAGCGCCCACTTCGCTGCAGCTCGGGGAACACCGTGGACCACTGGTCTCGGGGCTCCGCAAGGAGCATCGACACCCACCCGCCGAACTCGCCGCGACCACTCTGTCGACCGCTGCGGCCGCCGCTGTGCGGACTCGACTCTGCGAGCAGGCCAACCTGCTCTACGTAGCCATGACCCGCGCCTGCGATGAGCTGGAAGTGCTAGGAGTCGAGCCGTATCAGGATTCCGACAAACCCAGCCATTACAAATGGCTGGTCGACTCGGGACAGCCTATAGAAGATTGGCCCGCGGTTTCTGCCGGCGAAGCCGCTTCGGTCGACGTACGCCGCGACACCCTCGAACCCGTCCCACAAGAACCTCTGGTGCACTGGTGCCCCCCGCCCTCCAAGCCGCGCCTGACCGTGGTCCACCCCTCGAGCAACGCTCCGCCCGTCGAACCCTCGCTCCCGGTCGAATCATCTCAGGACCAGCGCCTCGACGACGACTCGACCCGGTCCGCCGCCGACCGCGGCACCCGCATCCATCTCTGGCTCCAGCGCGCCGCCGAACTGGGCTCGATGCCCCCCGGCGACGGCGAAGAATGGGCCGAAGCCCGAGCCGTCTTCGAGAACCCGGTCCACGACCCGATCTTCCGCCCCGGCGCCGATGTGACGGCTTTGTGCGAAGCCCCCGTCCTGCATCGTCTACCCGGCAACGGCGTCGAAACCCGCATGCAGGGCGTCATCGATCGTCTGCTGATCGCCCCCGACCGCATCACCGTCGTCGACTACAAGTCCAACCGGGTCCAACGGTGCGACATCCCCGCCCTCGTGGCCCACTACCGTCCCCAGATGAACGCCTACCGCGACGCCCTCGCTGCAGCCTACCCGGGACGTCCGGTGACCGCCGTGCTGATGTTCACCCATCTCGCAGGCGACCACGGCCCCGGATACACCGAAACATTGGCCTGAGCCCTGCGGCGTCCTTACTATGTCCAGGACGCCCGTCCCCCTCCCACGCCCTCGAGGAGCTTCCATGCGCCGCGTCTTCGTGACCATCCTGCTGTTGCTCGCCGCCGCCGCTGCCTCCTCTCATCCGGTCCTCGACCTCATTGCCGCCGACCGCGACGCGGGCCTGTTGACGCCGGCCGAAGCCTCGCTCCACGAATTGCGCTACGTCTTCGCCGCCGAACAGCTTCCCGAACGCTACCGCGTGGCCGGCGCCCCGCTCCTGCCCTGCGCCACCCCCGTCCTGCTGCGCGCCGAGGCGCTGCGACCGCACATGACCACCGCCCAGATCGCCGCCCTCGACGGCCTGCTGCCCAGGCCGCAGGCCGGCAAGATACTGAGGGAGTACATCAGCCCTGCCGGACATTTCCGTCTGTCCTACGAGACGTCCGGCGATGCCGAAGTCCCCGGCGCCGACATATTCCCACCCAACGGCGTTCCTGACTTCGTGGAGAATTGCGCCGCCTACATGGACTCGTCCTGGGCCGCCTTGGTAGACAGGCACGGTTTTTCGGCGGCCATTCATTCCGGCCTCTATTACGAAGTGACGTTCGAAAACATGGACGGCGCCCTCGGCTACACCACCGGCATCCTGGGGCCCGAGAACGCCACCCGCATCGCCATCCTCAACAACCTCGAGGGATTGTCATGGAGCATCCAACTCCCCGACGTCACCCCCGACGACATTGCACGCATGGTGTGCTGCCACGAATTCAAACACGCGTCCCAGGCCGCCACTTCTGGTTGGAGCGAAGGCGACTGGGTGGAGCTCGACGCCACCTGGAGCCAGGACATCGTCTTCGACCACGAGAACGACTACCGGCGCTACCTGGGCGGCGGGTCGGTAGGGCCGAGCTGCCTCAGCCACCCGCACATCCCTCTGGACGACCGCGATGAAGTCTCCGGCTTATATGAGGAGATGCTGTGGGAGATCTGGATGAGCGAAACGTGGGGCGTGGAGTTCATTCAGGAGTTGTGGGAGCGTCGCCGCCGCCATTCGACCGAAGCCATGCTCACGAGCTACGACGTCCTGCTGCAGTCCCGCGGTTCGAGCCTCGAAGAGGGCTTCCCGATATTCTCCGGCTGGAACTTCCTGTGCGGCAACCGCGCCGTGACGAACCTTGGCTACGCCGACGCTGCAGACTACCCGGCGGTGCCGGTGATCGGCGTCGTGGCCCTGTTTCCGACGACCCGCCAGGGAACCGTCGACCACCTCGCCGCGAAGCACACCTTCGTGGCCGGGCTTCCCGAAACCGGCTGGCTGCAGTTGACGTTCGACGGCGAGGCCGGAAGCGCCGTCGGCGCCGTGGTCGCCGTGCGTCACCGCGACGGCACCGGCAGCCTCCATCCCCTGCCTCTCGACGATGAGAACCATGCCGTCTTCATCGTGCCCGTATCATTGGACCAGGTCGACCGCATGGGCATCGTCACGGCCAACCCCTCCGTCGATCAGGACGACGTCGCCTGGGCCTTTACTGTGGAAATCGTGGCCCCGCCGCCCCTGACCATCGAGCAGCAGGTTGTCGGCCTCGAATTGGTGACAGGATCCGCAGGTTCAACCCCGCTGAACCTGTCGGTCCCCGAGGGCGCCGCCGACCTCGTCTGGACGGCGGACATCGAAGCCGATGGTGTGTCTCCGGTCTGGCTGGACTTGGATCCTACTTCCGGCACGATTCCGGCGGGCGGCTCCACCGCACTGACTGTGACCGCCGCCACCGCAGATCTGGACCTCGGGGTCCACACCGCGGAGATCGTGCTGACCTATGCCGCTGAAAGCCCTGTTCTCGATCCCGGCCTGGAATTCCATCGCCGCATTCCGGTAGAGATGACCGTCACGCCGGCCGGCACCATCCTTTCCATCATCTCACTCGGGCCCAATCCCACCCGCGGCGGCGTCACGCTGGCCTGGTCGGGGGCCAAGGCCGGAGCTACGGCCGTCGTCACCGTCCATGATCTACGCGGCCGCACGCTGCGCCGCACCTCGATCGACGTGCTGTCGGTGGGAGCGACGTCGTGGACCTGGGACGGCCGCAACGACGACGGCCGCCCATCGCCGGGCGGCCGTTACCTGCTGAAAGTGAGCACCCCGACCGGATCGGCCGCGGGCTCCGTCGTACTGATCCGCTAATTCACATAACCCAACGATTCGAGGCGACGCCGCGTCTCCTCGTCCATCTGCTCCAAGGGCTCGGCGTCGTTGCGCCCTACGCTCTGGATGGCCGACAGGATGTTCAACAGCCGCTGAAGATCCTCCGGCCGCTGTCGGGCGAGGTTCCGGACCTGCGACGGATCGGCCGCGATGTCGTGGAGTTCGTAGAAAGCTGTGTTGTCGATGGTCAGACGCAGATCGCCCAACCGCACCGTTTGCAGGGAACGGGACAGACGGCGACGATCGAGCTCGGGGTTCATCTGCTGCAGCTTGGCAAGCAGGCCCCGACTCGGACCGCCGTATTCCGCCACCGTAAAACGGTCGTCGTGCTCCGGACGCACCAACAGGGTGTGGCTCGACGGCGGCGCTTCCGCGACCGCCTCAGCCAATCCCGCCAGGTCGAGGATCGTGGCGTAGAGATCGGTGGTCATGACCGGATCATCTCGCAGCGAACCAGGGCCGACGATGCCGTCCAGGCGACTGGAAGACAATCCTTCGGGCACACGCACCACCAGCGGCACGCCCAGCACCGTTTCATGCACAGAGAACTGGTGCTCGATCAGTCCGTGTTCGCCGAGGTTCTCGCCGTGATCCGAGGTCACGATGACGATGGTGTCGTCATCGAGGCCCTGCTCCTCGAGCAGAGCCAGCAGTTCGCCCAGCATGCGATCGGCGAACCACACGTCGCCGGCGTAGAGCCGGGCCACATGGTTCCAGTCGATCGTATCGTCGGCGTGAACGCCCGCGTTGACCTCGTGACCCCATTCGATATGAATCAGATCTTCGGCAGAGAGGTCGGCGAGGTGGGCTTCACGATACTCTGCGGGCGGGTCGTAGCTCAGGTGAGCCTCGAGGAAGTTGACGAAGAGCAGGAAGGGCCTCTTGTCGTCGCCGCGGGCCGCGAACCACTGGCGGATGTTGCGCAATGAGGCGCCGCCGCCCTGGTCGCCTTCGTTCGAAGCCATGGTCTTCAGCCCGCCGACGTCGGCCATGATCTTGCGGTCGAAACCACGCAGGATGCGTGTCGACTTGTCCGACAGCCACGGATTGCTGAAAAAGGCGACGGTGTTGTAGCCGGCCGCACTCAACCGTTCGGCCGTCGTGGGGATATCGGCGTCGAGTCCGGGCCGGCTCATCACACACAGGTGCTGCGAAGGCATGAGCCCGGTGAACATCGAGGCGTGGGACGGCACGGTCCAGGGAGCCGCCGACCAGGCCTTGGTGAAGGTCACGCCCTCGGTCGACAGGCGGTCAAGATTAGGGGTCAGGCCCTTTTGGCGCAGAGGTTCGGGAGTGACCGGACCGTCGAGAGCCGTGGCGTCGCGGCGCACCGTGTCGAGCACCACGAACACGATGTTGGGCTGAGGAGGCGTCCGCTCGCAGCCGGCCGAGCAGAGCAGGATCGTCAACGCGGCCACAGTCATCGAAAAACGCTTCATCACACCGTCCGTCCGGTTCGATTCGGAGAAAAGGCGGCTCAGTCCTCAACCGGGCGCGATGCGACGTCGGCTACAGCCGAGAAGTCGTCGTCGCCCAGACCCGCGGCGATCGCCCTGTCGTAAAGTTCGGCGCTCGCTTCGCCGGTGCGGGCTTCGCGCCCCAGCGACGCAGCGAGTTCGAGCAGGTAACGGAGGTCCTTGCGCACCATCGCCACCGAAAAGTGTGGCGACCAGTCCCGCCCCTTGAGCTTCGCGGCCTTCGCGCGCATGACCAGCGACTCACCTCCGGCCGCACCCAGGATATCCACGACCGTATCTCGGGGCAATCCCGCCGCCTCACCCAGCTCCACGGCCTCGGCCAAGGTGGTCATGATCGTACCCAAGGCCAGGTTGTTCACCAGTTTCATCCGGGTGGCGTGGCCGGGTTCAGGCAGATAATGGATCGTTGTACCGAGATGGTCGAGCAGGGGCCGCACACGGCTCACCGCGCTCTCCTCTCCGCTGCACAACACCACGAGGCTGCCGGTCAACGCTGGGATCACACTGCCGGCCACGGGGCACTCCACATACGCGGCGCCTGCTTCTGTGGCTTGACGATGGAAGTCGAGAACGCGGTCGGGGTGATTGGTGGTCACATCGAGGATCACCTTCCCCTTGCAGGCGTCGAGAAACCCCGGGCGGGCGAATACAGCCGCAACGGCGTCGCTGTCGGTCAGGCACAGGATCACGGCATTGTCGGCGGCGAAGGCCGCTTCGGTCGCCGATTCTGCAACGTCGACGTCCAACCCTTCCGCTTTTCCATGTGTGCGGTTCCAGACGGTGAGGGCTACGCCCCGATCGATCAGGCGGCAGGCTATGGCCCGTCCGAGATTGCCCAGGCCGAGAAAGGCGACGGTCACCGCGTCCCTCCCGGGGTGAGATCGATGCTCACGCCCACCGGGAAGTGGTCGCTCACGTGGCCCTGGTATTCGCTCATGGCGTTCTCCATGTGCAGGTCCACGCGGATCGTCTCGACCGTCGAGGTCGCCTTGGCGAAGTCGGCGAAGAGCTCGTCGGACAGCAGGATATGGTCGAGATGGCTCTGCAGCTTCCAGGAGTAGCTCGCGGGGATCGTCGCCAGCGGCATGTCCGCGAACAGGTAGTGGTCAGGGTCGTCGAGGAAGGGCACAAAGACGTTGCGGCTGGTGATGTCGTTGAGCTTGTCGTTCATGTCGCCGACGATGATCACCCGCCGGTCCGGGGCGTTGATCTCCACCCAGCCGTCGAGCAGGGTGCAGGCCAGGAGGCGGCGGTACTCCTCGTCGTCCTCCACGAGGGCGATTTCGCCGTCGCCGCAACACTTGAGGTGGTTGTTGATCACCAGCAGGTCCACGCCGCCGAAGGTCAGCTCCATCACCGAGGGGTCGCGAGGGAAAGGAGAGGAGTCACGTTCAAAGATGTCGTAGATATTGTCGACAGTCACGGTGGCCGTACGCCAGATCCAGGCCAGGTTCTGACTGTTGTAAGAATTGCTATTGGCAACCCGGCCTTCGTATCCCTCGATGGTTCCGACCATCTGCAGGAACACCGAGCTGACGTTGATCTCCTGGAAGGCGACGACATCAGGTTGGAGCGCCGTGATGATGTCGGCGACATAGTCGGGCTGATCGGAGGCCAGGTCCTCCGGGAAATTCTTCAGATTCCACGTCAGCACGTCGAACGTCGCGTCCCCACCGAATGACAGGTCGGGGTAGGGACCGTCATCCGAAGGAGGCGGCGGCAGATGCGTATCGGATTTCCCGCAGCCGCCGGCCCAGAGCGCCAAGAGAATCATCAACAGGACAAGAATCCGAGATCTCGACATGAATGGGCTCCTCGCAGGTCCGTGTTTCCTACTCTCATGATGACACTGCGGGGGGAAAAAGGCAAACGGCGGGCCGGATCGGACATGCGAAAGGGCCGCCCCTGACGGGACGGCCCTTTTCACGCCGACGGATGGTGTCCGGATCAGGCCATCGCCCTCAAGCCGGCCGTCGACAGTCTCGGCACCGGAGCGCCGCGATGTTCTGATGGTCATGGCGCTGGTCGCGCCACCCGACCTGCTTCGACGGTCCAGGATGGGGCTTGAGCATTAAAAAGCCCCGCCGTTGGCGGGGCTGGGAGACCGGGTGCGGATGAAGGATGCTCAGCTGTTGCCCGAACGCCGCTGCAGCATGGCTCGTTCGACCGCGAGGCTCACCTGCCGCAGACCGTCCTTCAGGTTCCCCGCCGACGCCTCGTCGTCGAGGTAGCGCAACCCGTAGCGGATCAAGCCCCGGCCGATATCGCGCACGCTCTGCACGCAGACGGTGCCCTGGTGCTCCTTACCCCCGTAGCGCAGCGACGACGTGACGACGGCCCCCGGCCCATGGATCGCCCGGGCGATGATCGCGAAGCCCATGGAGCTCACATCCACCAGCGCGCACCCGGCCTCGCCGTTGACGTCGGCCTCGACCTCGGCCGACACCGTCGAAATGCGGTAGAACTCGCGCTCTTCGGCCGACACGGGCTCGCCCGTCGTCACCAGTTCGACGACCAGCCGCGGGTCGGTCTCCAACACCGCGGCGACGCGGGCCGATTGCTGCACGAACTTGCGTTTCTGCTCGAAGAAGAGGGCGATGGGCTGATCGGCGCCCAGGGCGAAGCGGACGTCGCCGAAGGCCGCGGTCACGACCTCGCCCGTCGTCGCGGCCACGGTGCCGCGGTGCAGGACACGGGCGCCGGCTTTGGTGGGGTCCTGGATGTGGATCTCGGTGTCCGTCGGAAGCATGCTCGACCTGCCTGGTTCGGAGTGGAATCCTCCCCCCGGAGGGGACTCACGGCGGGGCATGCTACCGGCACGCCACGAGAATGACCAGTCATAATCGTTGGAATCGGGTTTGGTTGATCCTATGGAAAACACATCCCGGCCTCGCGTCGTCATTCAACACCGGCTACCGGAACATCCGCTTGAGATCCCCCATGCTCTTCTGCTCCGCGGCGACCGGCGCCGGAAGGTATGGCTCGTACACGACCTCCGCCACCAGCCCGGGATCGTCCTGGACGTCATGGATCCACGCCGCGATGCTGTCCGCATCCGTCGTGCCCCACCAGTTGCCGCTGAAATCCAGGCCCTGGTCCGGGACGGTTTGGTACTGGACTTCTATGGTACCGATACCTGCTTTCAGGATGTGGTTGCCATGGAAGTCGGCGCTGGAGTTGGGTGCCTGAATCGTATAGTCACCGATGCAACGGAGGGTATTGCCGGTGCCGGTGAGGTGAGACCCATTGATTCTTATCGTGTGGATCGCTTGGTCCAGCATTCGGCAATCCCGAACCTCGATCGAACCACTACCATAGTTCGAGCCGCTAATCGCTGTATTCCCACCGTTTATCTCACATGATACAACTCTTAGATATGCTCCGTAATAGCTCTCAGCTGCTACTGTGAGATTGTCAAAGGAACATGACTCAACGAGAGTATCAGGATGGCGTTCCACATAAACTCCAGCTCCTGAAATCCCCCACCCCCCTGACTCGAAATGTGAGTTTCGAATCACGACTTTAGCACCGATATCCTCTCTGTAATAATTGATGGATATCCTCGACACCTGAAATTGGCATTCTTCAACAAGAACATCATGACCAATTTCGATATATATCCCTGTGTTCATATGATAGAACACGCACTCGGAAACTCGCCCCGTCTCGATGATATCCACTCCTCTGCTGCCGATATTCTCGAAACGCAGGTTCTCCAAATTGATCCACGTCGTCGACCGGGCGTTCGCGATCCCGATCCTCACCAAGCGATCATCGCTCTTCGTCGCCGGCCCCAGGATCACCGTCTCGTTGTCCATGCCGCGGATCGTCAGGCTGTCCACCGCGACGCCGACAATCACCTCCCAGCCGATATCCTGACCCGAGGGCTGGAAGGGATGGTACCCTTCGTACCTGCCCGGACCCACCAGAACCGTATCGCCCACGGCGCAGGCATCCACCGCAGCCTGGATGTCCATAAAATCCCCGGAGCCATCCTGCATGACAGTCCGGGTTATTGCTGAAGCTGGGACCGCGCCGAGGAGCAGGGCCAGGAAACAGGCGGTCAGGAAGCGAAGCGTCATTTCAGCAGCACCATTCGTTTCTGGAAGATCTTGGTATCCGTCGATAGCCTGGCCAGATACATGCCGCTGGCCACACGGGCGCCAGCATCATCCTGACCCATCCAGGTCGCTGTGTGTTCGCCTGACTCAAGGTCGTCATGCATCAGGGTCTTCACCTTCCGCCCTCGCAGGTCGTAGATCACTAGCTCAACATCCCCCGCAGCCGCCAACGTGAACTTCAGCTCTGTGCTCGGATTGAACGGGTTCGGGCTCGGGTCGAACAATTCCGTGTGCACGATCGGTATCTCGGGCCTCTGGAACATGATCCCGACGGCCCCGGACTTTGTCGTAGCCGGCACGGCTTCCAGCATCAAAGCGACATTCGTGCCCACCGCCGTCCATTCCTGCCCGTCGGTGCTGAGGTAGGCACAAGGGGCGCCCTCGGCGATCATGTAACCAATTCCAGGTCCCACGCCTGGCTCCGCAACGATCTCGTAAGGCGGAAGCTGCATGACGACGAAAAGGTCGCCGACATCGTTCAGGACGGGCACGGCGAGCGTCAACCCGGACCATGCCAACTCATCGCCGGAAACGTCGACTCCGAGCTGGGCGGTCACGCCAAGATCCGGGCTGCCGTCATCGGCCGCCGCCGCCAGGAGCACGGTCGGAAAGACGGTGGCCGCGTCGTTATTATACCATGCCACGCCGCCGATCAGGACGCTATCGGGCAGGGTGGAGCGGACGGCGATGTAGCTGGACTGCTCCACGGGGGTGAGGCTGAGGACACCAGAAGGTGCGGCATCCTCTGCGAGAAGGGCGCCGCCTGCGAGAATCAGGATCACAAATGAGACGATCATGGTCTTCATAGCGTCACTCCTCGAAAAAGATATCGTCGATGCAGGCGCGGACCCGGATCTCTCGGGTCTCGGTCGCGAACGTGCCGGCCGTGGTGAAGCACTCCGCGGTGGCCTGGTAGCGGCAGGTAGGCAGACAGGAACCGTGGTACTCGAACCGGTGGTGATAGCCCTGGGCGTCCTTGGTCACGATGTAGTCGGCATTCGGACTGCCAGGGACCAGGTACGCGGGGAAGACGTCGCAGCCGCCGCCGGTGACGTCGGTAAGAAGGATCCGGGTCCGGGCGATATCCACCGCATTGGTCGTGCGCCACTGGAAGACCAAGTCGAGCCCGCTTGAGGGTTGGCTGATATAGCTCGCCGAGAAGCTGTTGACCGTGTAGGCGGGAGCGACGGAGTCGGACACGGTGACCACTTCGCCCAGAACCGGGGGGAAGTCCTGGGCGGTCCCATCCGGCCAATAGACGTGGGCAGTGGTGAGAGCTTTGTCCGGCCCGACGCCCACCGTGATCACACCCTGGGAGTCGCTTCCCAGCCCCCAGCTCGAAGTCACCGCCCGACGGACCGTCCGCTCCGTGAACACGAACTCGACAATCGCCCCGAGAGCGGACACGTTGGTACCGCCATCTCCGACCAGCCGGACGCCGTACCAGCGGGACAGCGGTTCATCAGGGCTCCCGGTGGCGATGCTACGGTTCTGGAGGAAGAACCGATCGCCGCCCGCGGAGGGTTTCCCCAGATAGAGGTCGAGATCTCCGTCCGTGGTGGCGTCGACCGCCTGGGCCGTGAAATGCGGCCCGGGATCGGAAAGACCCGACCAGATCGTGATAATTACTTGGTGGGGAGGGCTATTCAAGAATTGTCCTTAGCGGCGAGCTTCAACCTGGTTTCCTGAACTGCTCCCCTCTCCACTCGGAGAACGATTCCTTCAACCGATTCCGCTGATACTTCCCCGTGCTCGTCACCGGCACCTCCGTCCCGAACACGACCACCTTCGGGCGCTTGTGATGGGGCAACGCTTCCCGGCACGCCGCGAGGATCCCCTCGGCGTCCTCCACCGCACCCTCCTCCATCACCACGTAGGCCCCGATCTCCTCCCCGTACATGTCGTTCTCGAACCCCACCGACACGCCGGCCTTCACCCCGGGAAGGTTCATCAGCACCTCGTCGATCTCCAGGGGCGACACGTTCACGCCGCCGCGGATGATCAGCTCCTTGAGACGGCCGGTGATGAAGAAGTAGCGACGGCCGTCCGGATGACCCGGACCCGGCAGCCAGAAGCCCTCGTCCCCGCTGCGGAACCAGCGGTGGGCGAAGGCGTCGGCGTTGGCCTCGTCGTTCTGGAAGTAGCCCGCCATCACGTTGTGGCCGCGGATCACGATCTCGCCGCGTTCGCCGGCGGGCACGTGGCCGCCGGCATCGTCGTGGATGTCCATGTCGTTGGCGGGAATCGCGCAGCCGATCGAGGGGAAGCCGTGATCGCCCAGCCAGCCGCGGTGGGCCGTGTCGTCGAGGTCGACGGGCAGGAAGCACGAGTAGCACGTGGTCTCGCTCAGGCCGTAGCCGTGCACGATGCGCAGGCCGAAGCGGTCCTGGAACTGCAGGGCCAGCTCCACGGTCAGCGGTCCGGCGCCGCAGATGATGTGGCGGAAGGCCGACAGGTCGAGGCCCTCGGCCGTGACCCCGCCCTGCAGCAGGAACGACAGCAGCGTCGGCACCACGCTCACCACGCCGATGCGCTCGGCGGCGAGACGCGGCAGGAAGCGGTCGGTCTGGAACTTGCGGCACAGCACCGCGGTGCCGCCGTAGGCCAGGGGCGTCACGAGGGTCACGACGGTGCCGTTGACGTGGTGAATGGGCAGCACGCACATCATGCGTTCGCCCG
>CALEMW010000169.1 GCA_937910695.1 uncultured bacterium | reverse complement strand
GGGCACCTACTGGTGGCGCAACGACGGCACGGCTGACGACCTTTGCAAGAAGTTGGCTGACGCGCTAGACGCAGCAATGGGCGCCACGTTCTCGTGCGCTCTGTCCGTTGACGGAATCCTGACGATCTCGCACGACGCAACCGACTTCACGATCTTCTGGGCCAACGTCAACACAACGGCGGATGACGCCACGTTCGGATTCGACGATCTAGGTCAAGCGTCCGTGGCCCTGTCAATGCCCTCTGACTTCCAGGTGGGGCGCTCGTTCTGGCCCGAGTTGGCCTATCTCGACGACACGGAGACCCGCCCGGTCTACAACTCGACCCAGGTGTCTGCCATTGACGGCGGAACCTACTCGCTGCAATTCGCCGAGCGCTTCGAGCGCAAGGTCTACCTTGACCTGCTGCCGGCGTGGAAGGTGTTCCAGGAGGAGGAGCGGGTAGGCAACGAGCAGGAGGCGCTGCTTGCTCAGACCGCCGCAGCCGAACGCCCGTCCCTATGGTGGGCCAAGGGCGAGGAGTTTGAGTTCTGCCCAAACTGGGCCGTTCCAGGCACCTACACTCGGATGGTTCCGCTTGGCTCCGAGTTCATGGAGCGAGCGTCAAGCGCACTCGCCACGCCGTCCGGCATGATCAGGCGCTACGATATCGTTGTCCCAATGCGGAAGGTGTAGCAAATGGGCGCAGGGACATTCGCTCTTGAGCTAGCAACAGGCCACGCACGGGCGGCTGTCTACGCGTCCGTGCAGGGCTGGGGCCGCCGCATCGGGGCCACCACGGCGTCGCTGGACGACACCTACCGCTTCTCCAGCCTCGACCCAACTGCCTACGGATACACGGCGAACGAGGGAGACCCGTACCACTCGGCGCTAACGAAACTGCCTGACGCAACCTCCGAGTACATCAACTACACCACCGGGCAAACAGTGCTCGGGCGCATGGGCCTTGACCTCGCAGACATTCCAGGGAAGTCGGGCCACGGGTGGGATGACGACTATCTCATCACTGACCTTCTGTCGCACCGGGCCGGATACCACGCGAGCCACGCTGCCACAAGCGGACAGTGGGAACTCTCGGCTGACTGCGCCAAGGGCGCCGCAACCTGCACTGTCGTTGCCGCCACTGGGATCAGCGTTGGCGATGCGCTATGGATCGGCGCCGAGGCGGTCATCGTTACCAGCATCGCAGCAGCGCCGGTTCTGTCCATTGACCGCGGCTGCTACGATACACCGGACCAAGAGCACCTGACCAACGCCAACGGAGGCGAGGGGCTTCTGTTCGACCGCCCCAAGTACATCAAGGGTCGCAAGGTCACGCTGTACGTCAACCTGTTTGACTCCCGAACAGGCGACATCATGGCGGAAGCCCAGGACCACCAGTTGTGGCAGGGCATCGTTTCTGACTGGTCGTGCGCAGCGGAAGAGCGGAAGTATGAGATCCTCTGTTCGCCAATCCTTGGCGACGCAGATCGCATGATCGGCTGGGACCAGTTCCAAGCAACGGCGCGGATCCTTCTGTCGAAAGATGACGCTCAGTCCGCCATGGCGGAAAGGCTGGAGCAGGGCATCACGCCCACGCTGCCGACAGGAGAGGGCGCCGTTGCCGCCCCGCTGAACTACACAGAGGCGGCCGGGGTTGCCACGTTCTACGCCCGATTCGGCAAGCAGATCGTGCTCGCCCAATACTACACGCAGACGATGGGCGGTGTCGAGTCTGTCAAACTGTACCGCCTGCTGGACTACGGCCTGCTTGGCTCCGAGGTCGAGGCCGAAGAGAAGCAGCAGACGTTCCGCGAAGTGTTTCTCATCCACCCGGACCCTGGCGACAGCGCAGCGTCCGCCCTTGAGTTGCTGCAATCGCCAGACGGCGAGCCGACTGCCCACCCTGCGCTCATTCTGCTTTCGCTTCTGTCCACTGGCAGCGGCGGCCTTTGGGACACTGGCCTTGACCAGTGGGGCGTGGGCATTGACGAGTCAGACATTGATCTTGACTCGTTCTACATGGCCGCACACAGCACGGACATCTCGCTTCCGAACCTTGTGCTTGGCTGGGATGGAAAGCCGTTCAAGTTGCGAGAGTGGGCGGAAGAGGAGATCCTAGGCCCGCTCGGGTGGTTCCTCTACCAGACATCCGAGGGCAAGATCGGGCTCGGGTGGATCCAGGAGCCCTACCCGTCAGACGCAGCCACGACGCTAGATGAGTCGCTGATTGTGCCCGGGACCATGCAATACAGCGGGCAGCTCGGGAGTTCCGCAGGGCAGACAACGTGGGAGTATGATTGGGACTGGGCAGAGGAGCAGCCCCGACAGACCATCATCTTCCGCAGCCGAGAAGTGCTGGAGCGTGACCGACACTCGGACACTGGGCACACCTACAAGCTCAAGAGCGGGGCGCCTGACGGCGGGACAGCGGCGGCCCTGCGATCCAAGGGCGTGCGAGATCAGCGGCTCTGGAGCACCCCGCTTCCGTCCGTTTCGTTTGATGTCCCGATCGCGTCCGACACTATCGACCTTCACGTCACGTCCATGGTGTCAATCACTCACTCGGCAGCGCCAAACCCGTTCACCGGAGGCCGCGGTCTGGTGGCCGTTCCCGGCACCGTCGTCGGCAAGGGGCTGGACCTCGCGCAGGGCGTGATCTCGCTGACGGTCATGCTGCTATCGCAGCCAAACCACAAGTATTTCGCCCCGGCTGCTCGCGTGGTTAGCTACGCGGCAGGGCCGCCGCTCATCATCACGATCGCAGCCAACGACTACACCGCAGTTGACGCTGACGAACGGCAGCCGCAGGTCGAGCAAGAGGACGGAGACGCCTTCTCTGCGGGCGACATCGTTGCTCTGGTTGATCTCTATGGAGCATTCCGCTCCGACAACGTGGTGACAGTGGTCGCCGCATCGTCTACAACCATCGAGATCGACACGGGATTCACGCTCGCTGCGGCCCCTGTTGTGCCGGTTGCAAGCGACCGGGTCATCTACGCTCGCTATTCCGCCGCAGCCGTTCCTTCGTCTGTGTGGACAACGCACATGGAGTTGCACGTTGCACAGGCGAACAGCGCGACCGGGCTTCTGACAGACGGATCGGCGGCGACAGAGTACGGGAGTTGATCAATGGCGAAGCTCACCATCCCGGGTTCGTTCACTGGGATTGACGACGACCAATACGCCGCGGGCACTCCAGGGTCTGCGTTCCTGGGTCAGCGGTTGGCCCAGAACGATCGGTGGCTCCACGCCTACCTGCGGCGCTCATACGACGAAGCGTTCCCGCTGATAGACTACACCGGAACGGACATCAGGCCCACCGTGTCCGACCTCACCGGGACAGACATGCTCCCGTGGCATCTCTGGGGAACGCCCGGCGTAAAGGGGCTGACGTGGGTTCTGCGGGCTAGCCTAGCCGCTGCCGAGACTTTCCTTGCGTGTCCGTACATGGAAGGTGTCAGCCAGTACAGAGCGGCCAAGGACTCGCCGCACGCGTTCACGATCACCGGCACCGGCGCCTACAAGAACTATGAGATCCCTGCCCCAATGCACGCCGGACCTCAGTCTGTCGGTCTCGTGCTTTACGCCGGGCTCGTGCCCGGTGCGGCGCCAACGAAGGTAGCGAACGGAACGGTTCTGGAACACACGGCGACATCGCTCACCACCACCAACGTCGGCCCGAACTTCGCCGCCCTGCAGGCGACCCCCAACATTCGGGCTGTCGTGCGGATCGTGGACGCAGTAGCAGCAGGGAACCCGCTAACTGGCTGGTTCCAGATCGTCGGTGTGTCAACGAACGTGGTCGCAGACGACACGATCCACATTCACGGGTCGTGGACACTGCCGAACGGGACGCACTACTACGAGATCAAGCGCACGTCAGAACTCACGATCGAGTCCATGTCGTGCATAGAAGACACGCTCGCAGGCTCGGCGGATCCTGTCTACCGAAACGACGTGAACCGCGACGGGTACAGCCCGCAGAGCGACAACTCGTGCTTCTCCGACGCCCGCTACACGGCTTCATTCTGGGCATCACTCGGCGCAAACTTCCGACACTTCCGAGACAGCCGGTGCCGAGTGGTTGCGCATCATCGCTACGGAGTCTCTGCGCTTGAGCCCGGTGCGGCGCCTGGCTACAGCAAGATGGCCGAATACTACTCCGACTGCGAGATCGGCGTGGAGCGCTACTACGTCTGCACGTACTGGGCGCGTGAAGGTGAGCCAGAGAGCGCCAACTACTGGAAGATGCTGATCCACGATTCCGCAGCAACGGGCGGCCTGCTCACTACCGGCCCAGAGGAAACGCTGACCTTCCCAGAACAGGACGCTCGGCCGATTGGGCGACGAGGAATGATCCAGTTTGTACCGTGGCACCCGACGCACACGAAGATGCACGAGATAGCGAGCCCGTGGGTAGAACTCAACGTGGGCGTTGCAGCTCTGCCTGCGACGAACAGGGTGTTTCAGGTCTGGGCGGACAGCTTCGCTGACTACTTCCGGCTCTACTACCGCGGCTGCACCATCATCGCAGTGGAGGCATAGCCGTGGCACGAACAATACCGGCGGCGCTGCCTGTTCCGAGGGTCGAGACGATCATCCCCGGTGTGTCAATCCTGAACTCCGACGTGCAGGATCGTGTCGAGGGGCAGCACATCGAGTTCGCCCAATGGGGGCGAGGCCATGCTGGCGGCGCATGGATCCCAACCGCTGCCCCCGTGACACAACTCCAGCACATCCTAGACCAGTCAGGGGCCTACCAGATTTTCCTGACCTACGTCGTCAGGGCCCGCAGCGGAATGACCGGAGTAAAGGCGTTCTTCAAGACTTCGGGGGCGGCAGGCGGAAACGTGCGGGTGACCTGCACGAACATTCCGGCCAACGTCGTCACTGCGTGCGCGGCAGGCGCGGTGTACTCGACGGCCGTTCTGGCGATCAACAGGCCAGAGTTGCTCTCAACCTTCACCGTCGAGATCGAAACAGCGGCAGGCGCAACGCCATTCTACCTCGAATCGTTCAGCCTGATTGACCAAGACCTGGCCGCTGTGTGACAGAGACCCAGGACACACGACGCCAACCTGACGGCTGGCACGCTCCCATAGGAGAGATCATGCGCAAGATC
>CALEMW010000168.1 GCA_937910695.1 uncultured bacterium | reverse complement strand
GTGTAATGCTCCCACTTCCCTTTGTTCTTCACGCGCACCTTGTACGTATGAAGATCTTCTCCGGGCTCCAGCAGGTTAATCCACTTATAGAGGTGCTTGTGGGAGTCGGTTTTGCACACGAAAATGAAGTGATAGTTATTCATCAGCGTGCGGTGGCAGAAGGGCTGATGGGCATAGAGATCGTCGCCCAGGATCGTATCGTTTCCCGTGTTGTAGAAGGCACCGTTCTTGTCCAGCCATCGCTTGCCGGCCTTGATCTCACAGTCCTGTTTGGTGTCGCCATCCTGCGGGACAATGAACTCGGGGCGCAGCGGGATGGCATAGGGTTTGCCGGGGCCGACAATGACCGGGGTGATGGCACTGTGGTAGTGGGTGACTTCTCCGTTGGTGTGCTCGATCTTCAAACAGTTTTCACAGTTCACGTTTTCGGTTTTCGAGGAGAAGTACCAGGTACCGTCGAGCGCGATCAGACGGGTCTGGCCAACGCCGCGGAAGGTGTCGAGAATGCCCTGCGCCTCGAAGGCTTCGTATATGCGATCATACACGGGATAAATCGCCTGGGGTTCAACCGGATCGAGCATGTCGCGAATGTGGTTGTCCGACGGCGTCTTCTCGACCTGGAAAAGCGTCTGTGCATTGCTTGACCCCTTGTTCTGTTCCATGGTCCTCTGGTGCGCCAGAAAGGATGGCGATTGGGTGAAGAACACGGAAAAGGCGCTCAGCCCGATCGTTTCCATGGGGTACTGCGTATTGTCTCCGGTGCGCTTGTCGGCAAGCCCAGCGAGGGTGCGCTTCAACTCGCCGACCAGGGAATCGAAACGCTTCAGACTCATGCCAGCAACCTCCCGCGAAAATCGCTGTGCAATGGATAGAGGAAGATCTCCTTGACCGGTACCGAAAGCGTTTGATCCACATCGTTGCGGCTGCGGCCGGCCGTGGCACCCACATGCGTCCAGCCCGCGGCCCGGTAACATGTGCCCCGATATCGGTCGCGCTGAACGAAGGTCTCGATCACATGGATGGGATGGCCGTATTTATCCATCCAGTGCCCGGACAGCTCCCGGCAGATGCGGGACAACAGATGGCTGGCCAGATGCTGCACCCGCACCCACGGTAGGATCAGGAAGCGCGTGTTATTCGTCAGTAGCGAAAGGTTGCGTTCACGCGTGGCGCGGTCCCAGCCGATAAAGGCGTCGCGGCTCTTGGCTTTCCAGGCCGCCGAGCCGAACAGCATACAGGCCAACAGCCGTCCCGCACGGTCGCTGACCATGACTTTGATGTTCTCCCCCACGCAACGCTGATGACCCAGATAATGGTAGCGATGCAGCAGGTAGTTGAACAAAGGCAGACGGGCGTCCCCAGTGTCGAGCCGCTCGATCCGAAGCGGTCGCAATCGGCTCAGATCCGTTTCGACCGCGGTTGTGTCGTGGGCCATCGCCTCCGGCATGGCGAATCCACGCCGGTTGGGTCGTCCCGGGCTGTGGCGGGGCGGCAGCCGGAGCTCGCCAAGCCGTTCAAGCTTCAGCAGCAACGTTCGGGCGGCCATATCCTTCAGCCGCCCCTTTCCGTTGCGCCAGTCCCACCGTTCGCACAGCTCACGCGACAGTCGACTACGATTCCAACCGGGGTTCTCCTTCAGCAGCCCCCGGATCAACCCGATGTCGGCCGCCGTGACATAACGCCCCTGAATGGCCTTTCCCGTCTCCATTGAAGACAGGAATACGGCAGATGGGAGGTTGAGTCCAGAAAAAAATCAAAAAAAGTTTTGCGCGCCCGCGCTTCGACCTCAAATCCCGCCCCCGCGCCCCTCACCAATGACCGGCGGCGGCCATAATGAGAATGGCTGCCTCCCCTCCACATTTGCTTGCCAATAACCGCCGCTCAGTGTAGGTAGTTCGATGGATACTGGATCTAAGACATATCATGGCGACTGACACCACATTGATCACATGTGACGACATCC
>CALEMW010000167.1 GCA_937910695.1 uncultured bacterium | reverse complement strand
AGAGCCAGTGGGTGTTCAAGGTCATGTCGGTTGAAGCGGTGGATTGCACCGTGGGTACCACCGAGCTGAGCTTTGGGACAGTCAAAACGATGTTCCGGTAATCGTTCGGCGCTGAAGATTCCAAGGGCCACCCGACCGGGTGGCCCTTTGCCATAGGTATGAATGCTTCAATTGTCTTGAGCGGACACATCCACTCGGGCCGCCCAATACCAGACCGCCTCAGCAAACTGCGTGGCGGTGTACTCGCAGGGCGTGCCGCCAGCCTCGGCGAGCATGTTGCGCGCCATGGTCAGCGGATCCATGGGCTCGTCGGCTACGGGGGCGGCGATCACGCAGACCACTTCCCAGGCGGCGTCGGAGCTGCGGCGACCACCGTTGTGTTCGAGGGCGTCGGCGCTGTAGAGAACTACGGCCGCGTGGAGGGCGGGCTCGCGGGGGCCGTCGGCGAACACCGCCACGAAGCCTTCTTCGTGGGCCTGGCGACGGACGAACCGTGCCTGCAGGTTCGTCGCCTCGTCGACCTTCACCGTTCCGCAGACGAATCCCCCGGGTGGCACGGGCACCACAACGACATCCGTCAGGTCGCTGCGGCCGGAGCCGGGTCTGCGGTCGTCCCAGTGGGCGGCGACGAGGTCGAGAAGTTGGGTCTCCGAGCCCGTGAAGTATGAGTGGGAACCGCCGGGCACGTAGCGCCCGCGGGCGAAGTCGCTCCAGGCGAGGGTCGGTGCGCCGCTCACGGCGAGGCGGGGGGGAAGCGCCGGAGGAGGTAGCCGCGCACGTAGTCGCGCACGCCGTCCTCGAGCTCGAGGAAGGGCCGGTCGTAGCCCGCGGCGCGCAGCTTCGCGGGGTCGGATTCGGTGTGGTACTGGTACTTGTCCTTGAGGTGCTCGGGCATGTCGATGAAGTCGACGGCCGGCTCGCGGTCGAGGGCCGCGAATACGGCGCCGGCGAGGTCGAGCCAGGAGCGGGCCCGCCCCGTGCCGCAGTTGAACAGGCCGTTGGCCACGGGATTCG
Organism: uncultured bacterium; assembly: GCA_937910695.1. Taxonomy (GTDB): domain Bacteria; phylum Krumholzibacteriota; class Krumholzibacteriia; order LZORAL124-64-63; family LZORAL124-64-63; genus CALEMW01. Next base: position 24,314 of record CALEMW010000167.1, on the reverse strand, counting down.
CGGCGAGCCACAGAGTGACGGCCACGGCGTCGTCCACGTGGACGAAGTCGCGGACCTGGCCGCCGTCGGGATATTCGTTGCGGTAGGACTTGAAGAGTCCCACCCGCCCGGTCTGCTGGATCTGGAAGTAGGATTTGTGCACGACCGAGCGCATGTCGCCCTTGTGGTCCTCGTAGGGTCCGTAAACGTTGAAGTACTTCACGCCGGCGATGCGGTCGAGCAGGCCTTTGCGCAGGGCCCACATGTCGAACATCTGCTTCGAATAGCCATACATGTTCAAGGGGCGCAGGTCGGGCGTGCCGTCGTGCTCGTCGGAATAGCCCCGGGAGCCGTCGCCGTAGGTGGCCGCGCTGCTGGCGTACACGAAGCGCACGCCGTGGCGCAGGGCCCACTCGCAGAGGTCGCGGGAGTAGGCGTAGTTGTTGTCGGCGAGGTAGTCGGCGTCGGTCTCGGTGGTGGCGCTGCAGGCGCCCAGGTGGATCACGGCCTCGACCTCGGGCAGGTCGTCGAGCAGGGCGCGGTCGCGGAATTCGTGGAGGTCCACGTAGTCGGCGAAAGCCTGGTCGCTCAGGTTGCGCCACTTCTGGTCGGAACCGAGCTCGTCGACCACGATGATGTCTTCACGGCCGGCGGCGTTCAGGGCGCGTACGACGTTGGTGCCGATGAAGCCGGCGGCGCCGGTCACGACGATGGGTCGGGTCATGGGATCCTCCAGGCTGGTATCGTGCCCGAGTCGAGCGGGGTCTCCGCGAATCTAACCGGGCGGGCCGCGATCGTCAACGAGCCTCGATCCGGGGCAGACGCCCGGCCTCCGATGCGCTAATCTCCCCGCGTTCCCGCAACGCAGAACCGAGCCCGGAGGACCCCATGAGCTATCCCGAGAATCCCACCCAGCTGATCCGCAACTGCAAGATCGGCGAAGGCACCAAGGTGTGGAACTTCGTCAACATGTACGATTGCGAGATCGGCCGCGACTCGATGATCGGCACCTTCGTCGAACTGCAGGCCGGTGTGAAGATCGGCGACCGCACCCGTGTGCAGAGCCACACCTTCGTCTGCGAACTCGTGACCATCGGCAGCGACGTGTTCGTGGGCCACGGCGTGATGTTCATCAACGACACCATGCCGCCCCAGCCCGAGCGAGAGAAGTGGCTGACGACGACCATCGAGGACGGGGCCAGCATCGGTTCGAACGCTACATTGCTGCCCGTAGTGATCGGCAAGGATTCCGTGGTGGGCGCCGGGTCGGTGGTGACGAAGGATGTGCCGCCGGGAGCCGTCGTGGCGGGGAATCCGGCGCGTGTGCTGCGCTACAAGGAAGGCTACGGCCCGGAGGCCTGATCATACGACACCGAGGTGAGTTCCGGGCATGAAGAGACGGCGCGTGGAAAGGCGTTAGGAGAAGTTCGACTTTCCACGCGCCGTCTCTTCATGCCCGGAGCGCATCGCCCATCATGATCGTGTTGCGGCATCGAAGACATCCCCGTCTGTATTGGTGCCAGGAGATGATCGAGACAAGTATTGGAGACGATATGTATCGTTATGCGAAATCGGTGCTCCTGCTCTTAGTGATTGCGATCGTTCCAGCCTGTGTGGGAGCTGATGTCGTGCTCATCGTACCTAGTCCGACATGGCAGGACATTCCATTATCCACCTGCGCCATGGGTATGGGAGGCGCCTATTCCGGCGTGCTTGAGGGGCCCGAGGCGGCCTGGTGGAATCCGGCCGTTCCCCTCGATGGTCGTCCTGTCGTTGCGGGTTGGAGTGGGATCGAAGATCACGACTTATTCGAGGGCTTCCATCGGTGGTCGGGGCAGATGAGCATCGAGTTCCACGGTGTGCGTCTGAGCGCGATGCGGGACAGGACCAGTCTTGGCCCCATGCTGATACGCACGTCCTACCTGCCGGAGGGGACGGGGAAGACCTTCTCCCTCTATGAGACCCAAGATATCGTCGCGCTGTCAACCGACGTGACCTGAGGCTGGATTTCGCGAGGGCGAGGTACGAATGGGGCTCCCTCGGTGCAGAGGATCACAGGAATATCATCGGAATCACATTGGGAATGAACCGATGAACAGAGGAATCAGCTCTCGACCCTCTGTTCCAACGCCTGCCTGAGCATCACCGGATCATCGCCGATCAGCAGATCGACCCCGAGCCGTGCCAGTTCCACAGCGCGTTCGGGGTCGTTGACCGTCCAGGCCGCGAGGCGCAGGTCGGCACCGCGGATCACGGCCGACAGTTCCTGTGTCACGGCGGTGTGTCGAAGCGAGAGGGTGCGGGCGCCGAAACCGCAGAGAGTAGCCAAGGGGTCCGGCCCGGGTTCATTCGCGATCAAGCCAAGCACGTTCTGACCCGGATCGGCGGCCATCATGCCCAGCAGGGGGAGTTCGAACGATTGCACTTCGAGCTTCAGGGCACTGCGGTAGATTCTCAGAACGGCGCGGAGACGATCCCACGAGCGCATGCCCTTGATCTCCACGAACACTTCGCCGCCGGCCATCTGCTCGGCTAACAGGGCGAGGGCTTCGGACAGCAGAGGGATGGCCGCGCCCGCCTTGCCGAGGCGTCCGGCCACGGCGAATTGGGGGAGGTCGGCGATGGCGTCGCCGTTCGGCAGGTCGGGGTCGTGGTGCACGACGAAGCCGCCGTCGGCGGTTTCGTGTACGTCGAGCTCCACGCCGTCGGCGCCTCCGGCGGCGGCCAGGGCGAAGGCCTCGAGGCTGTTTTCGGGAGCACGAGCGGACCAGCCGCGATGGGCGACGATCAGGGGACGAGTCACGAGTAGACCTCCGTTCGATCTTCATTGATGTGATCGTGATCGTCGGAGGGCAAGTCCTCATGTTGAGCAAGCAACTCGGCGTGTACGCGCTCCCAGCCCGAGCTCTTGGTTTCACCGCCGCCCGCAAGCGTTCCGTAGAATCGGGCCATGTCGTGGTCGGGGCTCCAGAGGGGGTAGGGCAATCCCCCGACAACGCGCAGCAGAACGTAGGCCTCGACACAGAGCAGGATCGCGGAGGCCTCCAGGGCTGCCATGACCACGGGGTCGTGGATCAAACCCATGGCGGCCAGCAGAGCGGTGGCGGCGGCGGGGGGATGAGAGCAGCGAAGCACGAGCATCGTCGTGGTGGCCAGTCCCATGGCCAGGACGATGGCGATGATGCGTGGACCGTTCATGATCGTCGGGTCGCCGAGGTCGGCGCCTGGAATCGCGATACTCACGATGATCACCGCGAGCAGGCCCATCAGCGCCGCCGAGAGATGCCCCAGAATCACGCTGCGGGGTGCAGCCGTCGGGGCCAGCGGCGTGGTGAACAGAATGAAGGCCGAGGGGGCCAAGGGCGGGAACAGCAGGGGCAGATCTGTAATTACGGCGGCGGCGGTGATCGTTCCTACAGCGGCAACGCCCATGGTGATTGCGAAGAGAAGACGGCTCTTTTTGTCTGATCCGGCGCTGCGCAGACGGGCGTGGAGCTGAAACCCCGAAAGTTTCGCGACGAGCTCGAACAGCCAATCGCTTTTGGGCTTCATATTCTCATCGTCGTTCATCGACATATCTGCTGCCGATCGTTTTCGAAGACCTGATTCATGCATTGGAATACGCGGTCGACCTTGCCGCGGCGCAGACCGAATTGGGCGTGGATCAGATCGTACTGAGTGCGGACCGTGTCGATGATCTCCGGCCATGTCCCGGGTGAGATGCCGAGCTCTTCTGCCGCCAGATCAATCATTTCCAAGCAACGGTGCATGATGGGATTCATACAGCTGGGCAGCAGCCCGGCGACCACCAGGGAAGGCGCCACGGTCTTTTCAAGTCCGAGTTCTCGAACCTTATGAAGCGGCAGGTTATGGGCGGCCACCAAGCAGACCAGCTCTTCTGGGAAGTTCCAGTACTTGAGAATCCACGATCCAGCCTGACCATGATCCCAGCCGTAACGATCCTGTTCGAGTCGGGCGAGGCGGACGGGACGTTGGTTCCAGTCCTCCAGGACGGGTCTGTAGTATTCCGACCAACTCTCCAGCAGCACCGGAATGGCCACATCCGCCACCAGCATGGCTGTGAACGCGACATCCTGCTGGCCCGGGGCGTGGCGGGCGGCCAGTTCACGGGCGATGAGGGATCGGATCAGGGTGTCGGCCCAGTATGCCTCGTGGTCGAAGAGACTGTCCTTCGGCTTGGGAACGGCGGTGGCCATGGCGCTCGCCGTGACCAGTGCCCGAACCCGATCAAGACCGAGCAGGGTGATGGCATGCCGGACCGAGGTGACCTGGGAACGAAGGGAATGGAGAGAGGAGTTGACGTTGGACAGCAGGCGGATACTGATCTCGGGTTCGGCGCTGATGATTCTTTCGAGGCAGAGGATGTCCGGTTCCGGCTTGTGAATTTCCTCGAGGATGGCGGCGGCGGCTTCCGGCAGAGGCGCGATCTTCACGCCGCGGAACATCTTCGCGAAGTTGCCCTGAGCGACCGCTGCGTGGCGGCTGACCTTCGTGAAGATACTCATGGTTCCTTCCTGCGACTCGCCGCTGCCTTGGCCTCAATCCTTCGATGTGCGTGTGAGCACATCGAGAATTTCCAAGGCGTACTGACCGGAAAGACCGAACTCGTCGCATACGGCGCCGAACTGATCGCGCATGGACTGAATGATCTCGGGCCACTCGCTCAGGGGAAGCCCGAGGGACTTGCGGGCCGTGCGGACGAGCTTGTGGCAACGACCCTCAAGAGGCTTGATGGAACTCGGCAACAGAGCCGCGCAGGAGATGTGTTCGGCCAACGTACCCTTGAATCCCGCCTTTTTGAGCTCGTCGGGCTCGAGGTTGTGGGCGCCGACGAGATCCACAAGATCCTTGGGGAACTGCCAGTGGTTCAGAACCCAGGCGCTGGCTCGGCTGTGGTCCCAGCCGAAGGCCTTCTTCTCGAGGTAGCTGAGTTCCTTGGGATGGCCCTCCCAGCGCACGATGATCTGGGCATATGTCTCCTCCCAGCATTCGAGGAGCACGGGCACGGAGACGTCGGCCAGGATCATGGCCGTGAAGGCTTCCTCGGCGTCTAGCGTGCTGGTGCGCAGGCACAGCTCACGGGCGAGGATGCCGCGCAACAAGGTGTCGGTCCAGAACATCTCGTGACGGAAGAGTTGACACTTGGGCCTAGGCAGAGCATCGAGCATCGCATAGGAAAGTACGATGGAACGGATACGGTTGAATCCGAGCAGCGCGATGGCGTGGCGCACGCTCTTGACTTGTACGCGCAGGGCGAATTGGGATGAGTTGATCGTCCGCATGACTCGTGCGCTGATCTGGGGCTCGGCCGAAATGATCAGCTCCAGCTTGGTCACGTCCGGTTCTGGGCTGTTGATCTCCGACAGCAGGCGCGAAACGGCGGCCGGCAGGACCGGCGCCTGAATCCTGCTGAACATGTCCGTAAACAGCTCGTTGACCGATACGGCTTCTGTCATGGGGCATCTCCATACGGAGTGTTGCGACTCCGACGCAAACGGGCGAAATGTCAGGTTCAAGGTAGATATCGGCTTTCTTTTGAGTGACTTGATCAATGATCTGATAAAAAACACAACGGCCGCGACATTGGTCGCGGCCGTTGATCCAGGGCTTTGGAGGTAGGGTCAGGGTTGCAGGCTCTTCAGGAAATCATCCTGGAGGGCTTGATGCATTTTGGCGTCGGGGTCGCCCTTCTCCTTCACCGGTAGCAGGAACTGGAAGGGATGGACGCTATCATCTGCCAGGATCGAGTGGCAGAGGGTGCAGTCGTAAGGCACTGCAGTGCCCCGTTCGTCGATCATATCGGCGTTGTGGCAACGGAAGCAGCCGCCGCCGGCCTTATGGCCGAGCTGACTGGGGTAGGAGCCCCACGTCACGTGCATCGCAGGGTGGATGTTGCGCCGCCACGCCGCCTGCAACGACGCAACGGTGTGGTCGATTCCATCGAGGAATCCGCCCATCTGCGACGGGTATTCGCGGCGGTAGAAACCCGAGATCGCATTCTCGATGCCCTGCATGGCGCTCGCCTCGTCGGCATAGTCGCCGGTGAGTGCGGCGAGAGCCTCCCTCTTGACGAAGGGGAGACCGCGGTCGATCTCGCCTTTGGCGATCCGTTGGTCGACGGCGTTCTCAGGATCTTCATAAATGTGCGTGGCCCGGTTGTGGCAGTCGACACAGTCCATGGTGCGTACGTGGGCGTCGGCTTGTCTGGCCATGGTCCTGTTCTGATATCTTATCCAGCTGCCGTCGTCCTGAAGCACCTCGACCCAGAGAATCCTCTGACGTTGGTCGTCCGCGGCATGGTAGCGCACGGCGTTCTTCTCGGCGACGTGCCAGTGGATCTCGCCTCTGTGATCGCCCAAGCCGGATCCGATCCGCATGCCGAGGGTCGTGTACTCGGGCGTCGAAGGTTCGTCCATGGCGTAGCGCACTTTTTTGAGCAGCTTGTCTCCGTAGAACTTGTCCGGCCAGTGGCAGTGTTCGCAGGTTTCGCGGGCCGGGCGCAGTTGGCGAACGGGAGTAGGAATCGGTCTCTCATAGAGGTCGAAGGTCACCGAGACCATCTGCCAGAGGCCGTTGATCTTCGAATCGAGCAGGGCGTCGGCGCCCTCGCCCACGTGGCATTCGACACACTTCACATGGGCGTGGGGGGAAGCCTGATACGTGGCCCATTCCGGTCCCATGACGCTGTGGCAGGCGGTGCCGCAGAATTCCGGCTCCTCCATGAACGAGAGCATCCGTGCGGTGCCGCCGCCAAGGAATAGGATGTTCAAGACTGTGAGAACCAGGAACATCCGCATCAGGCGTGAGCCGTAGGCCTTGCCTGCGATCTCCCTCGAGTCGAACCGTTCGGTCAGGAGCTGTTCGGTGGTTTTCCCCGTCGCCCGGAGGACCAGCCTCCAGGCGATAGGGATCATCACAAGGCCGACGATGAACAGCGCCGGGAGCGCCAGGTACGTGATCAGACCCACGTAGGAGCTCGTCACGATTCCCAGCACGCGCAGGATCTCGATGAAGACGAAGAGTACGAAGGCCGTGGTCGTCAGAGCCACGCCGAGCGAGCCCAACCAGTTGGTTGAGAGACCGCGCAGGAGATTCACGAAACGCTGGTACATGAGTCTCTCCCGCCCCTACTTGGTGAATAGGTTTTCATAGATGGCGGGCAGCACGCCGCTGTTGATGTCCGCCTTGATCTCGCCTGTCGGGCGGTTGAACCAGGCGTTCATCGGGTCGGCGAGGATCTCGTCCACCAGGGCGTTCACTTCGGGGTCGCCGTACGCCTGGGCGGACGGCAGGAATTTGAAGTAGAAGTTGTGGGCGATGTCATAGAAGCCGTGCCACCAGGTGTAGTCGGGGGCGAACATGGCGGCGCCGTGGCGGGCGCGCCGACCCTCGTGGTGCCACAGTTCCCAGTATTCCCACTCGATCTCGTTGGAGAAGGCGGCGGGGTTCTCCATCACACCCCTCGACTTCACCAGGTCCATGACCTTCTTGGCCGGCACGGCGAACTTGTCGTTGTACAGGCCGACCAGGGCGTCGAGCTGGTAGTAGTGACCCTTGGCGAATTGGGCGCCGTGGCAGTTCTGGCACACGTCCATCATGTTCGCCCGCTTCTGTTCCCAGTTCTCCATCTTCTTGGACACCGGTGCGCGCAGGTTCCAGCTGAGGCGGGCGCCCACGTCGTGGCTCACGGTCTGGGTGCTGGTGGCGGACATGTGGCACGTGGCGCAGGTGGGGGCCTCGAAGTAGTCCACGCCCACGACCCAGCGGTCTGCGGCGAGGTTCATGTCGTCGATGTGGGTGAAGTAGGCGTTGCCGTGCTTGCTCTCCTCGTAGATCTCCTTCTGGGGATGGTCGGGGCCGAGGTGGCACTTGGAGCAGGCTTCGGGGCGGCGCGCCTGGGCCTTGCTGAAGGCGTGGCGGGTGTGGCAGGCGGTGCAGGCGCCCTTGGAGCCGTCGGGGTTGAGGCGGCCGATGCCGGAGTTGGGCCAGCTCTTCATGGACAGCTTGTTGGGGGAGTTCTCGTCGATCTGCACCTTGGAGCCGTGGCAGCTTTCGCAGCCCATGATGGCTGCCGGGGCGCCGCCGGCGGCGTGGGCCAGGTAGGCGTCGTTGGAGTCGAGGATCAGACCCGCGGTCGCGTGGTGCGAGGCATCGACCTGGTCGGCTTCCTTCTTGTGGCAGACGCCGCAGTCCTTGGGGGTGACGAGGGTCGCGATCAGGGCGCCTTCGTGCATGAAGCCGTCGATGTCGCCGCGGGCGGCCTGGTGGCAGTCGAGGCAGGTCACGTTGTGCATGGCGTGGTTGGACATCTGCCACTGGCGGTACAGGCCGGGGGATTTCTCCTTGTGGCAGGTCATGCACTTGCCGGCCACCGAATCTTCGGTGGCAAAAGCACTGGCGGCCAGGGCCAGCGTCATCATCAGGATGGTCAAGCCGAGGAAGCGTTTCATCGTGGCACTCCTTGGGGGAATTCAGGTCGTGTGCGCCGGTGCGCGCAGCTGATTCAAATCGGAAACAGTTCAAAATTGTTGTGATCGAAGCTAAATATGTATCTTCTGGTATTCAATTCTTTCTTCGATTCAGTGACAACGTCGCTATCAATGCATGAACTCAAAGAATGTCGGGACTCACTGGGCAGTTAAGAAAATCACAGGGAATGGGGGAGTTATCCGATATCCTTGTAATATGATGGGAATTGGCGTGTTGGCTTACTCCGGTGAAAATAAAAACCGCCCAACCCGAAGATCGGGCGGCTTGAGCTTTCCGGGAGCGACATCAGCGGACGAGTCTGCATCCCAGAGCGATGGAGAGCAGCTTCGACTCTTCGGAGTCGGCCCGACTCGTCAGCACGCAGGGAGCCGTGGTGCCGACAACCGCAGCCGCCAGCCTCCCGTTTGCCAGCAGGGTACAGGCCTTGTAGAAGACGTTTCCCGACTCGATGTTCGGAAACACAAGAACATCGGCGGCTCCACCCACCGGAGATTCGAGTCCCTTGATGGCGCAGGCTTCGGGCGAAATTGCTACGTCGAGGGCCAAGGGGCCGTCCACGACGGCGTCGGGGAACTCCACGGCCGCGGCGTCGGCGATCGCCCGCGCTTCGACGGTGGCCCGCATGCGTGGACTCACCTTTTCGGTGGCGGCGATCAGGGCGGCCCTGGGCCGCTCGATGCCGAAGCTGTGGGCCGCATCGAGGCAGTAGCGCAGGATCTGTTTCTTCGCGGCGAGGTCGGGTCTAGGGATGATGGCCACATCGCCGACGATCAGCAGTTTGCCGTGCCGGGCGGTGAAGGCGGGTAGTTCAAATACAGACACGTGGCTCAGAACGGCGCCGGGGGGGAGCAGGCCGCGCTCCTTGTCGAGGATCGTCTTCATGTAGTCGCTGGTGGCGATCAGACCCTTCATCAGCACGTCGGCATCGCCGTCGCGGACCATGTCGCGGGTGCGGACGCCGGCGGCGAGCACGTCGGGCTCGTCGACGATGGTGAAGGCCGCGATGTCGAGGCCGTGTTCGCGGCAGAGCTCGGCGATGCGCTGTCCGTCACCCACGAGGGTGATCTCGGCAATGCCCTCGGCCACGGCGCGGGCCGCGGCCTGGATCGTGTTGGGGTCGTGGCCCGCGGCCACGGCGACCTTGCGGCGGGGCTCTGAGCGCAGCGACGACAGAAGCTGATCCAGAGATGTGATCGGTGTCATCGGGGCACCTCCGGCGCATAGGTCCGCGCCTCTTCCTTACCGTTGAGAACACGCAGGGCACCCTTGACCAGAGCCGCCATTTCATTCTCGCCGGGGTAGCAGGTCAGGCCGCAGCCCAGGCCGGCCACGCCCTTCTCGATCCCCTGTACGAGCATCGAGCTGCGGGCCATGCCGCCGGTCAGCAGGATGCGGTCGATGGGTTCGCCTTCGAACGCAGGCACCAACGCCGCGATGCTTTTGGCGATCTGGTAGGTCATTGCATCGACGACCAAGGCGGCTTCGGTATCGCCGTCGGCGATGCGCTGTTCCACTTCGCGCAGGTCGGCGGTGCCGAGCAGATCGATCAAGCCGCCGCGTCCCTTGTTCAATTTCTTCAGTTCCGCATGATCGTATTTGCCGGAGAAGCACAGATCGATGAGCTGGCCCACGGGCAGGGTTCCGCAGCGCTGCGGTGTGAAGGGGCCTTCGCCGTTCAGTCCGTTGTTCACGTCGATGTAGCGTCCTTTGCGGTGGGCGCCGATGGTGATGCCGCCGCCCATGTGGCAGACGATCACGTTGACGTGGTCGTAGAAGGTCTCGTTCTCCTCGGCGTAGCGCCGGGCGGTGGCGATCTGGTTGAGGGCGTGGCTGATGACCAGTCGCCGGATCTCCTTGAGGCCTGTGATCTTGGCTTTTTCCCACACCTCGTCGACCACGACGGGATCGACGATGTAGGTGGGCACATTGCGGCCCGCACGCAGTTCATCGGCCACCAGTGCGCCCAGATTCGAAGCGTGTTCGCCGCCCACCACGGCGCGCAGGTCGGCGAGCATGCGCTCGTTCACGGCGTAGGTGCCGTGGGGGATGGGATGGACCAAGCCGCCACGCGCCCCGATGGCGTCGAGATCGTCGATGTTCAGGTCGTGATCGAGGAGGGCCTGCTCGACGACCTTCTTGCGGAACCCGGCCTGCTCGGTGATCGGCAGATTCTCGTAGGGCTCGAGTTCAGAGGCTGAATGCTGCAGCTCGGTGGTGAAGCGTTCGATGTCGCCCTGGTAGACGCTGATCTTCGTGCTCGTCGAGCCTGGATTGATGGCCAGGATCCTATGCCGGGGAAAGAAGGTGTCGCGGGGCGTTTCGCTCCAATGTCCGAACATGTGCAGCCGCAGCAGGTTGGCTTTGATGGCGAGCTGGGCGTCGTCGGCGGTGGAGTCGACAGACAGATCCACGCCTTTGAAGCGGATGCCGAACATCGTGGCGAACTTTTTGGCCCCTGGATAGCGTGTGGCGTAGAGGTGGTACAGCAGATTTCCCAGGTCCAGGTTCGGTGCGATGATCACGTTGGTATGGCCGGAAAACTGATCCTTGCTGCCACTGTCGTAGTACATCGCGGAGCGCCGAGACAGCGCCGTGGAGATCTTGACCTCGGTCTCGATGTTGATCGACGCGTAGCGCGCGCCCTTCTTGATGCGTTCCGCGATGATCCCTGGAATCAATTCACCTGCGCGCCGCACCAATTCCACCGACGGCCCCTCGTCCGAACCCTTGTGGGAGTAGGAGACGATGGCTCCGTTGATCTGGGGCAGCACGTCTTCGGGAAACAGATCCCGAGCCACGGCGCAGGTGCCGACGGCGGTGCGGGCCAGGGCCTCCGGGGTCATGTCGGCGTTCACGCCCACGTCGCCGAACACCACGATGTTGTGGGGGAAGATGTCGTCGGGATGATCGTCGGGCAGCACGAACACGCCGGCCTCGGCCATCACGCGGTTCACCTGCAGCAGGCGCAGCATGGGGCGGAAGTATTCACGGGGTTCGTGGGTCATGCCGCCGACCACCACATCGGCGTGCTCCATGCGAACGGCCATTACGCCGAAGCGGGAGGGTTCCTTGAGCATCTCGCGGGCTTCGGCTTCGGTGCGGGCCCTGCGCAGTTCAGGCGGCAACGACACGCACTCGCGGGCGAACTCGTCGAGCAGGTCGGGCCGCTCCGTGGGCACGACAAAGGCAGCTTCGCCGAAGGTGAACTCGCGCCGGGTGGCGTCGATGTGGGCGAGATGCTCGTCGGCCACGGCCCGGACCTCGTCCTCCCGGGCGAGGAACACCATGCGGGCGTAGCGGGAGAGATAGCAGGCAGCCTCGATGGTGCGCGGGTCGGAGGCCTCTGTGAGCATGATCGTCGGCTTGTCCTTCATCATCCCGAGGATGCGGGATTCGAGCGCACCGTGAATATCGAACATGAGAGGCCTCCGTGGCGGTGCTGATGAATATCGTACTGGGGAAATGTGGTCATCTCCGACCCTGTTATCAAATAATCAGTCACTGAGCGATGCATCGTGCGGACTTGTGGCGGCGGATCGCCGGTGATAGGTTCGCCCCGACCCGGATCGACTCCGACACCCTGTGGAAGGACCCGCCCGTGACCGAGGATTGCGTCCGTACTGACGGTGATGACCAGCCCCCAAACTCAACTGTCGCGGACCATCTCTGCCGCGTGCTCGGCGATGTTCCGCGACGATGGCTCGTTGTGAACGTCGAGAAGCAGCGCCTGCAACTTATCGTCGACGGTGTTGTGGTGAGTTCCTATGGCGTATCGACAGCCTTCACCGGCGTCGACGGCCGGGAAGGTTCGTTCGGCACGCCGCCGGGCGTCCACAGAATCGCCCGTCGCATCGGCGCCCAACGGCCGTGCGGCACCTGGTTCGTGAGCCGCGAACCCCAAGGCAAGGTGTGGCGACCCGGCGACGACGGCGGCGACGATCTGATTTTGAGCCGCATCCTCACCCTTGACGGGTGTGAAGACGGCGTCAACCGGGGGGCGGGTTGTGACTCCTTGCAGCGGTTCATCTACATCCACGGCACCAACCACGAAGACCGCATCGGCGAACCCGTCAGCCGTGGCTGCATCCGCATGAGCAACACCGACGTGATCCACCTGTTCGATCAGGTGGAGGAAGGGGATCCGGTTGTCGTCGTCTAGGTGGCTGCACTTCTGCGGCGTCGGCGGTAGCGGCATGAGCGCCCTGGCCCAGGTTCACGCCTGGCGGGGCGGACGCTGCACGGGCAGCGATCGCGCCTTCGATGCCGGGGAGCGGGGACTCATCCGGTCGGCCCTCGAGGCGACGGGTGTGGAGATCGTGCCTCAGGACGGTTCCTGGCCCCAAGCCGGTTGCGGGGCGCTGGTCGTCTCGACGGCCATCGAAGATACGATTCCCGACGTCGCCACGGCGCGAGCAATCGACGTACCGATCCTCCACCGCAGCGAACTGCTCGCTGAGTTCGTCGCCGCCTCCGAAACGCTGGCCGTGACCGGCACCAGCGGCAAGTCCACCACTACGGCCATGATCGCCGAAATCCTCATGGGTGCCGGCCGCGATCCCTCGGTGATCACCGGCGGTGCGCTGGTGGCCCTCGAGGATCGGGGTCTGCTGGGCAACGCTCTGGCCGGCGACGGACCCCACCTGGTGATCGAGGCGGACGAGAGCGATGGCAGCGTCGTGCGCTATGCCCCCTGGTGTTCGGTGATCCTCAACCTGCAGCGGGATCATAAGGAGCCGAGTGTCGTCCTTGAGATGTTCCGGACATTGGCCGGTCGAACACGGGGACCCCTGGTGCTGGGCGATGACCCCGCCCTCGATCCTATTGCCGCGGGGGCTTTGCGGGCCGGACTGGCCCCGGGTTGCGGAGTGCGTGCCGTGGAGCTGGACCTTGGGCCCGATGGCAGCCGTTTCGTGATCGACGGCGTCCGTTTCGAAATTCCCACACCTGGCGAACACAACGTCCGCGACGCGGTGGCCGCAGTGGCCGCCTGTCGCGAAGCCGGCGTCACTCTCGAGGATGCCTCCGCAGCCTTGAAAGGGTTTCGGGGTGTGTCCCGCCGCTTCCAAGTGATCGGTGCCGCCCGCGGCGTGACGGTCGTCGACGACTTTGCCCATAACCCCGACAAGTTGCGCGCCGCCTTGGCGGCCGCTCATCTGAGGGGCGGCCGCGTGCTGGCCTTCTTTCAGCCCCACGGCTACGGGCCGACACGGTTCCTCTTCGACGACCTCGTTGCTGCTTTTACGGAAGCCCTGGCTCCCGATGACATTCTATGGCTTCCACCCATCTATTACGCGGGCGGCTCGGTGACCCGCGATGTTGAGTCTGTCGATCTGACGGCGGCGGTGCGGGATGCCGGCCGCGACGCCCGCGATCTCGATGTTCGTGACGATTTGGCCACCGCCATAGCCGTCGAGGCACGCAATGGCGACGTCGTGATGGTGATGGGTGCGCGTGACCCGGCCTTGACCGACATTGCGCGGAGCGTGCTGATGGCTCTGGAGGCCTGAGATGGCCGGCCCCGCCTGGCTCGAACCCCTGTTCCCCGACCTCGCTCCACCGTTCGTCCACGGCATGACCAATGTCCGAGGACCCTACCTGAAGTCCGACCCCGACGCGGCCGTCCATGCCGCAGCGGTTGCCGAGGTGGGTGCCGCAGCGGGCCTGGTAGCGATCGCGTGGTCTCGTCAAGTCCACGGGGGGACCGTGAAGCGCGTAGAGGCGCCGGGATGTGCGGGAGAGGCCGATGCTCTTTGGACCGACCGCACAGGGCTGGCCGTGATGGGGCGCAGCGCCGACTGCCCCATCGTGTTGCTCGCCGGCCGCAACGCCGCTGATGCGCCGCTGTGGGGCATGGCTCACGCTTCGTGGCGATCGACGGCGTCGGACATCACCGGACACCTGCTCGAGGCGATGATCGACGGCGGGCTGGATCCCGCCACGACCGTTGCGATTGTCGCGCCCTCGGCGGGGCCATGCTGCTACGAAGTGGGTGACGAGGTGCGTGAGGCATTCGTCGCTGGATTGGGAGCTGGAGCGGCCCGGTTCTTTTCCGAGGCCCGCGGCAAGTGGATTTTGGATCTTTGGGCGGCGAATTCGGACGCCCTGAGGCGTCGAGGTCTCGCCCCGGACCGGGTTCATTGCGACGGTCGCTGCACCATCTGCGGCGATGAATTTCCTAGTTATCGTAGAGATGGTGCGAAATCCGGTCGATTCGGCGTTTTCGTGGGAGCCTAAGAATTCTGTGGATTTGGTCGGAAAAAACAACGTGAACATCGAAAAATCACACCCGATGTCGTACAATGAATGGATCTTTCGGACCTGTGATGGCCGTACAGGCCGTCTTTTTCTGGTATTGCTAGGGCAGACGTTCACACAGATGAATGGGAGTTTCACCATGCGTACGTTCCAAGGCCTCGCGAGCGTCCTGTTGCTCGGTTTGACGATGCTGTTCGCGACGACGGCTCTCGCCGCCGACGCCGACATCGTGATCACCGAGATCATGCAGAACCCGCTGATCCTCGCCGACACCCTCGGCGAATGGTTCGAGATCCACAACACCGGCGCCACGCCGGTGGACATCGAGGGTTGGACCATCAAGGACAACGATACCGAGAGCCACGTGATCGCCAACGGCGGTCCCCTGGTGATTCCCGCCGACGGCTACGCCGTGCTGGCGCGCGACGCCGCTTCCATGGCCGGTGAGGGTGTGACGGCGGTGTACCAGTACGCCTCGTTCCAGCTGGCGAACGGCGCCGACGAAGTCGTGCTGCTCAACGCCTCTCTGGTGGAGATCGATCGCGTGGAGTACGACGGCGGCACGCTGTGGCCCGACCCCAACGGCGCTTCGATGATGTGGAACGAAGCCACGGGCGACAACAACGTGGGCACCAACTGGGCCACCTCGACGGTGGTCTTCGGCAACGGCGACAAGGGTACGCCCGGCGCAGCCAACGGCTCGACGCCCCTGCAGGCTCCCATCGTGACCGACGTCTACCACCGCAGCCTGCTGCCGATTCCGGGTGAGACGGTCACCATCTACGCCGACGTCACCGACGGCGACGGCACCATCACCGACGTCTCCCTCTTCTACCAGGTCAACAGCGGCGGCTTCGGCATCGCGACGATGACCTTGTCGACCGGTTCGGTCTACACCTACGACATCGTGGGCAGCAGCAACGGCGACGTGGTGGAGTACTTCGTCGAAGCCACCGACAACGACGGCCTCACGGGTACCAATCCGCCGACCGGCGTCTACACCTACACTGTGGCGCCCGAGTCGATCACATCGATCGCCGCCGTGCACGCAGACTCGCTGGGCTTCGTCGGCACCACGATCATGGTGCAGGGGCAGGTCTACATTCCCGGCGACTACAAGGCCGACGGCACGTCGGTCAGCGCGTTCATCCAGGGCGTCTCGGGCCGCGGTCTGAACATCTTCGGCACGACCCGCAGCACCGGCATCACGCTGCTCAACGACACCGCCAACATCGTGAAGGTGACCGGCACGGCCGTCTGGTACGGCACGACGGTCGAGCTCGTGAACTACGAGGTCGAACTTGTAAGCGGCGGCAACCCCGCCATGACGCCGGCCGTCATGGCCAGCACGGCCGCCGCGGCCGCCCCGACCAACGAAGGCACCTACATCCAGGCCGGCGGTCCGATCACGGCCATCGCATTGACCACCGGCACCAACCCGGCCCACAACTTCACCGTCGACGACGGCAGCGGCCCGGTGGTCGTGCGCATCGACGACGACGTTGTCCTGGGCATGGAGACCTGGCTCGTGGGCGATCAGCTCGATGCCGCCGGCGCCGGCGGCAGCTTCGCCGCTCAGGGGCAGATCCTCGTGGGTCTGGCTGCGGATGTGGTCAACAGCGGCCAGGGCCCCGACATCACACCCCCGACGGTGGTCTCGGCCCGCTTCGACGAGCCAGATCAGGTGACCCTGCGCTTCAGCGAGTCCATGGACCCCGTCACCGCGCAGAGTGTCGCCAACTACACCGTCTACCAGACCGGCTCGCCGGGCAACACGGTGGCGGTCACGGCGGCAGCGATCCAGATCGACGACACCTACGTGGTGCTGACGGTCGCCTCGTCTCTCGGCGGCACGCCCCACACCGTGGCCTTCGGGCCGGTGGAGGACCTCGCTGGCAATCCCATCGCCGGCGGCACGACGGCCGACATCTTCGATGCCGGTCCGGTCCCTGCGATCGTCATCAACGAAATCATGCGGAATCCGCTTTCGCTTCCTGATGCCGACGGCGAATGGTTCGAGGTCTACAACTTCGGCATCGTTTCGGTGGACATGAACGGCTGGACGATCAGCGACATCGATCTCGACAGTCATGTGATCGACAACGGCGGACCGCTGGTCATCGCTCCCGGCGAGTACAAGGTCCTCGCGATCAACGCCACGGCCATGACCGCAGAGGGCGTCACGACGTTCTACCAGTATGCCGGCGTCACCCTGGCCAACGGCATCGACGAGCTGATCCTCACCGACACCGAGGCCCGCATGGTCGATACCGTGGCCTGGGACGACGGCCTGACCTTCCCCACGCCCAACGGCGGCTCGATGCAGTGGACCGGCCTGGGCGACAACGACCTCGGCGCCAATTGGGCCGCCGGCGGTCCCGCCTTCGGATCCGGCGACCACGGCACTCCGGGCGCGATCAACGACTTTTCGACGCCGGTGCCCGAGTTCATGGCCACGTCCCTCGGCGCCAACCGCCCCAACCCGTTCAACCCGAGCACCGAGTTCCGCTTCACGCTGGATCGCGACGCCCGGGTGAACCTGAGCGTGTTCGACATGCGCGGGCGTCTGGTGCGCGTTGTGGCCGACGAACGGCTGACCGCCGGCGATCACAGCGGCGCGTACCGCTGGGACGGCCGCGACGGGTCGGGTCGCGAAGTGAACAGCGGCACGTACTTCTACCGTCTGACCACCGACTCCGGCTACAGCGAGTCGCGGAAGATGACGTTACTGAAGTAGAAGTCCGGATCACTAACGAGGAGCAGGGCGGGGGAGACCCCGCCCTGTTCCATGAATAAACGAAAGTATCGCCTCGCTACAGGTCATGGTAGATTGGCGTCCGTGCGCGACGAACGAGTGCTCCACTCGAGCATTTTGCGCCTTCGACGACAAGGCCCGCCAGGTCCTTCACCTCTCTCGACCCGGAGCAACGATGAGCCGACCCCGAGGATGTTTGAAAAACGGACTGCTCGGCTGTCTGGGCCTGTTCGTGATCCTGGTGCTGATCACCGGCGTGACGGCCCTGATGGCCTGGCGCGGACTGGATGCCCAGGAGGTCACCGATCGCAACCTCGCACCGGACGTCTCGTTGGCGGCATCGGGTGAGGATAGGGGCGGCAAGGTGATCCTCGAACTGCACCACGGCGAATTCGAGATCAACCCGGCGCGTCCGGGCGAAGGTGTGAGTGTCGAGGCGCGTTTCGACGAATCTTCCTACGAACTCCTCGAGACCTTCGAACAGGGCGGTGCCGATGGTTGGGTCTACACCGTCGGCTTCCGGCGCACGACATCGGGTCTCCAAGCCATCCTGCAGGCGCTCATGGGAGGCGGCACCGAGACCTACGTCCGCGTCTATCTGCCCGAAGACGTTCCCATCGACCTGACGGCCCTGGTCGGCGAAGGCGGCTGCGTGGCCGACCTCGGCGGCATGTGGCTCACCAAGGCGGACCTCCGCTTCGAAAAGGGCGGTTTCGACCTCGACATCAGCGAGCCCCTGCGGGAACCCATGGAACGTCTGACGATCCGCGGCCGCATGGGCGGTTTCGCGGCGTCGCGACTGGGCAACGCCAGCCCCGGGATTCTCGACGTAAACTGCTCCATGGGCGGCGCCGACGTGGATCTGAGCGGGGCCTGGCTCAACGACTCGGACATCACCATGGCGATCCGCATGGGCGGCATGGCTGTGGGTGTTCCTCGCGATGTGGAGACCGAGGGCACGACCCTGTCGTCCCACGGACTGCGCGAAACCGACTCCGAGATCCCTGTCCCCGTACTGCGCTTCAACTACCGGGCGAGCATGGGCGAAATCGACTTCATGCGGCGGTGATCGTTGAAGGCTCCTGGCGCCTCTTGTTTCAGCTGTGGCGACGGGGTAGAGTTCCGGGTCGAGATCCCGAACCCCTGAGGACATCGTCGTGCTCGACGCCCTGATCATCGTCGCTTACTTCGCCGCCGTCATGATCGTGGCCGTCCGCGCCCGGCTGGGCGCCGACGCCACAGCAGAGGATTATTTCGTCAGCGGCCGCAATCTGCGATGGTGGTCCATCGCCGCCTCGACCATCGCCACCAACCTGCACGCCGGACACTTCCTGGCGGTCATCGGCTCCGCCTACGCCTTCGGTCTGGCCCAAGCCAACTTCGAACTCAATGCTGTCTTTGGTCTGGTGCTCGCGGCCTTCGTTTTCGTGCCCCTGTACCTGAGGGCTCGTGTCGTGACCATCACCGAATACATAGAGATGAAATTCGGTCCGACCGTCGCGACAACCTACTCCCTGCTCTCGATGTTTCTTTACGGCACGCTCTATCTTGGCGCGGCCTTGTTCTGGGGCGGCTATGCTCTGGAGATCCTCTTCGGCGACGTAGTGCAGGCGGCTGTAGGCGGCACGCCGGCGCTGCGCATCGGTGCAATGATCGTGCTGCTCGGCGGGTTCTCGGCCACCTATACCTACTTCGGCGGCCTTGGCGCGGTGGTCAAGACCGACGTGGTGCAGTTCGTGCTTCTGCTCGGCGGCGGTCTGACGGTGACCGGACTCGCGGTGGCCCGACTCGGCGGCTTCGGAGCGCTGGAGAGCGAGGTCGGGCACCTGATGCACCTGCATCTGCCCAACTCCCACCCACAGCTGCCTTGGCTCGGCATCGTGACCATGCACCTGCTCAACCTGCAGTACTGGGGCTGCAACCAGGTGATCCTGCAAAGGTCGCTGGCCGCCCGCAGCCTGCGCGACGCCCAGATGGGCCTGCTGGTCGGGGGCTTCTTCAAATTCGCTACCGCGGCCATGCTCGTACTGCCGGGCATCGCCCTGGTGGGCATCCTCGGCAAGAGCGAACCCCTTGCAGACCCCGATCAGGCGTATCTGAAGATCGTGGAGCTGCTGCTGTCGCCGGGAGTGAAGGGGCTGGTGCTGTGCGGGCTGTTCGCATCGCTGATGAGCAGCGTGGACTCGATCTTCAACTCCATCGCCACGCTTTGGTCCGTGGACATCTTCAAACGCCGACTGGCCCCGGACGCCGACGATGCCCGGGTCGTGGCCGCCGGCCGCCGCGCCATCCTCGTGACCATGGCCATCGGCGTGCTGTTCGGTTTCGCCTTCACCTACATCAAGCTGGACAATCCGGCCTTTCCGTTGGATCCCCTGTTCAAGAAGGTAAGCTACTTCATCAAGAACGGGTTCGTGGTGCTGATCGCTTCGGCGGTCTTCCTCGTAAGGCCGCCACGGAGCCTGGTGTTGAGTGCGCTTGTGCTTATGATCCCGCTGACCGTCGCAGTGAACTTGCTGTTCCCGGGGACACCGTACCTGATTCTGACCCTGGGGATCATCGTGGCGGGATTCGCGGCGGTGGCGGTGCCGACGGTTCTGCGCAACGGCTGGCGGGTGCCGGACGGCCCGCTGATCAGGATCGCTGACAGAAGGATCGGCTGGCTTGGGGCGATACTGGTCGCGATGCTCGCAGCCATCCACGTAGTCTTCCACTGAACGAGGGGCGGCCTGAACCGATCTCGAATGAGACATTGAAATACCACGGCAATTGTAGGATTTTGGGGGCCGCGGGGAACCATGTGCCGGGAGATCGGGTTCAAGATCGCCTGACCGGCCCGTTCACCGGATGCTGACCAGGTCATCGCAGGAAGGACGCGTCATGATGCGAACGCAGTTTCTCAGGACATCGTTGATCGTCATCGCCATATTCGGAGCCGTCGCAGCATCGGCGGACCAGTGCGTCGAATGCCACAAGTCCCCTCTCTTCAGGGTGCAGCACAAGACGCTCTTCGATTACTACGTCGCCTTCGAACAGTCGGTGCACGGCGTCGCCGGCCTTTCCTGCTCCGACTGTCACGGCGGCGATACGAAGACTGAGGATCCCGCCCTGGCCCATATCGGCGTGGTCGAGAACGTGCGCTACGACAAGGTTCCAGCCACCTGCGGCGAGTGCCACGTGGAAGAGCACGACTCCTTCGTCGGCAGCAAGCACTACCAGATCATGTCCGACAATGGTACCGCACCCAATTGTGTGACCTGCCATGGAGCCATGGAGATGGACTTCATCTTCGTGAGCAAGGTGCGGGGCACCTGCACCTTCTGCCACAACGTCGGCTCCGGCAACGCGCCCGAGGTGCCTGATCACGCCGAATACATCCTGAGCCAGATCAACATCATCAAGGGCTACAAGCACTACGTGGAGACGTACTCCAAGGACCGCGAGCTGGTGGCCGCCATCGACGAGTCCTACGACCGCTTGTCGTCGTACTGGCACCGTTTCGATTTCGAGGAGGTCGCCGTCGAGAGTACGAACCTGCTCGGCGTGCTGCGCGAGGCCAAGGCCCAAGCCATGCGGGACCGGCGCAAGTAACATCCTCGGCCTGATGCAGACGACGCCCCTGACCTCGCGGTCGGGGGCGTCGTCGTGTTCGGAGCGGGAGGGTTATTCGTCTGGGTGCACTTCGCCCGTTTCGATGTCCACGGCGTGTTTGAGCAGCACCGTCATGATGAATAGGCCCACGCCCCAGATGCCCACCGTCACCGCCACCTCGTTCGCACTCGGGGAGTATTCGAGGATCTCGCCCAGGGGCGAGGGGATGAAGCCGGGAAACACCAGCCCCATGCCTTTCTCGATCCAGATCGCGACGATGAGCATCAGCAGCGGCACGTTGCGCAGGATCACGCCTCGCTTCTCGAACTTGCGCGAGACCAGCGAGATCAGGGCCGTGACGTTGAGCACGATGGCCGTCCAGATCCACGGCACCAGGGCGTTGTGCCCGTGCAGGCCGAAGAACAGGTAGCGGGCGCTGGCCACGTGGGCGCTGTCGGCGTAGAACTCGGTGAACACCTCGGAGATCAGCAGGAAGATGTTGATGAGCCCGCTGATCAGCACGACCATCCGCAGGAAGCTGATGATGCGGTCGCCCATGGGGAATTTCGTCCAGCCCTTGATGATCTCCAGGATCAGGATGATGAACGCGGGTCCGGCGCAGAAGGCGCTGGCGATGAACCGCGGCGCCAGGATCGCCGCGTTCCAGAACGGCCGGCCGGCGAGGCCGGTGTACAGGAACGCCGTGACGGTGTGGATGCTTACCGCCCAGAGGATCGAGACGTAGACGAAGGGCAGGTACAGCCATTTTGCGGGCTTCTCGCCCTTGTACTTCTTGTAGAGCAGGTAGCCCGGCACGTGCAGGTTGAGCAGCAGGTAGCCGTTGAGCACCACCACGTCCCAGCTGAGCATCGAGACCGGGAAGTTGAACTTGCCGATGTAGGGGATCATGTGCCAGAAGCGGTCGGGGCGGCCCAGGTCGGCCACGACGAACAGCAGGCACATGACGATGGCGCCGATGGCCACCATCTCGCCCAGCAGCACGCCGCCCTTGACCTCCTGGTTGTGGTAGAGGTAGCCGGGGATCACCATCATCACCGCGGCGGCGGCCACGCCCACCAGGAACGTGAAGTTGGCGATGTAGAGGCCCCAGGAGACCTGGTCGGTCATGCCGGTCACCGCGAGGCCGTGCTCGGCCTGGCGCGTGTAGGCGGCGATGCCGTAGACGATCAGCACGGCCAGGAAGCCCAGCCAAGCGAGGTAGCGCGGCCCGCCGTGGAACATGCCCCGCACGGAGCGCAGGACGAAGGTCGCGTAGTTCATCAGTCCGGTCATGGTTCGGTGCGCTCCCCGCAACCGCCTTCGCGGCGGTCTCAATCGAAGAAGTAGTAGAAGCTCGGGTCGGTGCCGGCTTCTTCCTTGAGGATGAAAACCCGCTTCTCGGCGATGATCTGACGGATGGGACCCGCAGGGTCGAGCAGGTTGCCGAACTTGCGGCTGCCGGTGGGACAGATGTCGTGACAGGCCGGGTTCAGCCCCTGACGCACGCGGTTGATGCAGAACGTACACTTCTCCATGACGCCCTTGTAGCGCGGCCGGTTGCCGAGGTAGTGGGTGTCGGGAATGATGTCCTCGTCCTCGAGCCGCGGTTCGCTCCAGTTGAACTTCCGCGCCCAGTAGGGGCAGGCGGCGGCGCAGTAGCGGCAGCCGATGCACCAGTTGTAGTCCACCACGACGATACCGTCCTGCTCCTGCCAAGTGGCCTCGACGGGGCAGGCCTTCACGCACGGCGCATCGTTGCAGTGGTGGCACTGCACGGGCATGTAGTACTTGCCCTCGGCGGGCACCTCGTGGGTGTAGTCGTGCACGGACTTCTCGACGTCGAGAGATCCCTTCTCCATCTCCAGCACGCGGATGTACTCGATGCGGTCGCCCTTGTCGGGGTCGCCGCGGTGCTGGTTGTTCTCTTCGACGCAGGCTTCCACGCACTTGCGGCAGCCGATGCACTTCGAGAGGTTCAGGGCGTAGGCGAAGCGCACGCCCTCGAGGGGCGGCGCGGCGTTCACGCTGAAATCGTCGCGGTCGTACTTCTCGTTGTACTGCTTCTCGAGCCTCGCGAGGGTCTTGGCGAGCTGTTCGGGGGAGAGCTCCACGAAGTGCTTCTGCATGAACTCTTCGAGGTCGAAGGCCTCGGCCGGATCGGGCAGGACGGCGGCGGTGGCCGACACCGCGCCGAGCAGCTTGAGGAAGCCGCGACGTCCCAGGTCCTCGTCGCGGAAACGGGTCGACTTGCTCAATGCTCCAGCTCCTCGTGCTCTGCGTCGTGGTGTCCGTGATCGGAGGGGGAGCCGCCGACCCGCGGTACCGGCGCGGCTTCGGGCTCGAGGGTCAAAAATGCGGGGGCGTGTGGATTGTGGCACTCCACGCACTGCCAGCGGACGGCCTCTTCGGCTTCGGGGCCGCGCAGGTCCCAGCGGCCGACGGTCTTGCCGTGGATGCCCCGCTCCCAGTCCAGGAGCTTGGGCCCGTGGCAGCTGCCGCACAGCAGATGGCTCTCGTTGAAGGAAAGGGGCTGGCCGTCGAAGCGCACCAGCTTGTCGCGGTCCGCGGCGTCGTGGCAGTCGAGGCACCAGAGGTTGCCGCCGCCGTGGAGCAGAGCCCAGACGGTGTCGTCGGGGGTGAGGTCGTTCTCGGCCATGTAGTCGGCGATGCCGACCCGCGCGCCGACGCGGGCGCGGTTGACGGCGTTGAGATCGTGGCGGTCGGTCTGGCCGAGCAGTTCGGCTATGGTCACCTGTGTGCCGTAGGGCACGGCGTGGATGCCGCCGTCGTCGTCGGTCCACTCCAGAGGCGTCGCGTGCTCCTCCGCCAGGATCCGCGGCTGGAAGATGGTCTCCTGGTCGCCGTGGCAGTCCATGCAGGGGTAGTAGCCGTGGTAATCGGAGAGGGCGGCGATGCGGTCGGAGGTGACTTGGGCGATCGAGGGCAGGGCGGTCAGCACGAGGACCGAGAGCAGCAAGGCCGTTCCGGAGAGCAGGGATGTCGGGGCGCGTCGGTTCATGGGCGTTCCCGGGCTGGGGTGGTGGCGATGGTCCCAGCAGAGTAAAGGGTGTTCGAGGTTCGGTGGTAGAGATTAACGAGGGAGGACGACAAAAACCCACGAAAACACTGTGGGATCGTAGGTAATTTGTACTTGGGAGTCAAGAAATTGGAGAGGGATTGGGTTCGAGGATCTCTTGGGGGCGCCGGTTCTCTTGCTTCGAAG
>CALEMW010000166.1 GCA_937910695.1 uncultured bacterium | reverse complement strand
TTGATCCCAACTCAACGGATGGACGCCCATGAACAGCAACCGCTGGATCACCGTCGCCTGCCTCCTGTTGCTGACCGGCTGCGGCGCGGACCAGACATCCTCGCCCGTCGCCGGGCCCGGCGATGGACCACCCGAGAAAGCCGTCGAATCCTTCACCTTGAGGGCCTACGGCGCCGACTCCGTCACCCTCGCCGGCACCTTCAACGGCTGGAACGTCAACGATACAGGGGCGTCTTTCGTGCTCGACCCCGACGGCTACACTTGGCGGCTGACCACGACACTTTCCGCGGGCCTGCAGCAATACAAGTTCGTCCTCCACGCCGGCGCCACGAACACCTGGCTGACCGACCCTGAAGCCCACGAGATCATCAGCACCGGGGACCCCGCCCAGGGCAACGCCGTGCGCGGCCGGGCCCTGCCGGCCATCAGCCCGCTGCCCGCACCGATCGACCGCACCCGCCTGGTGATCTACGAGGCCAACCTCAACGAGCTGTCCGCCAGCGGCACCTTCGCCGGCGCCGTGGGCGCCCTGACCTCCGGGGCGAACCTCGCCGACCTGGGCGTGAACTGCATCGAACTGCTGCCCATCACCGCCCCGAGCTACAACGGCTGGGGCTACGATCCTTCGCTGTACTTCGCACCGAACCCGGCCTTCGGCTGGCCCAACTTCCTGGCCATGTTCGTGGACTCCTGCCACGACCGCGGTATCGCCGTGGTCCTGGACATGGTGCTCAACCACGCCTCGGGCGGTTCGGCCCTGCGTCAGCTGGACGATTTCTCCGGTTCCTACGACTTCACGACCACCGAGCCCAATCCCTGGGGCATGGTCGAGCTGAACTGGAGCAACCCGGCCCTGAAGGAACACATCCGCGACGCCCTGATCCACTGGGTCGACACCTACGACATCGACGGCTTCCGCTTCGACTACGTGGAAGGCGAGGGCTGGGCGACCTGGGATTACGTGCGCGACGAACTGCGGGCCCACGACCCCGACCTGCTGCTGATCGGCGAGGACTACCGCTATCCGAACAGCGGCAACAGCGTGACCCACGGCTACGATGCCCAATGGGGCGGCAACCACACCGACGCTTGGGCCGGCGGCGGCAACAACTTCAACCAGGTCATGACCACGGTGCTGACCCAGAACGGCTTCGCCTGGCGCGGTTCGAGCGTGCCCTCGTTCGGCTGCTTCATCGCCTCGTGCCGGCCGATGTGGGCGGTGGCCAACGTGGTCAGCGGCAACGGACAGTACAACGGCGTCAACGGCGACGGGTTCAGCGACGTGAAGTACCTCGAGTCCCACGACGAGAACCGCATCGTCTGGGCCGTGGACAGCTACGGCAGCGCCGGCGCCCAGGCCGTCGGCGGCCTGCAGAAATCCCGGGTGGGCGCCCTGGCTTTGTTCACCTCGGTGGGCATCCCCATGCTCTTCAGCGGCCAGGAAATCGGCAGCGACGAATTCCGCGCTGCCGACCCCACGCTGTTCACGCCCAACTTCGTCGGCGGCGATCAGGCCCTGCGCACCTTCTACCGCTCCTTGATCCGCCTGCGACTCGAATCCCCCGCCCTTTGGACCGACCACATCTTCTGGCAGTGGCGCGGCGACGGCTCGGATCACACCGAGAACACGGTGAACTACTGGCGCGGCACGACCGACACGGCAGCGAACGCCGAGGTCGTCGTGGCGCTGAACTTCGACTCGGCAGCTCACTCGCTGCCCGTGAAGTTTCCGGCCGACGGGCTGTGGATGAGGTTGCATCCCGATTCAGGAGCCTGGGAGCACGTGATGATCAGCGGGGGTGAACTCGCCATGACGCTCGGCGCGGGTCAGGGCGTCCTATTCTTGAAAAACGACGGGGTGACGAGCGTCGATTGATCCTCGGCAGGGCCCGAATGATCAGACGAGAGGCAGAGCCATGCTCCGCAGGCCATCGACCCTCAGCCCAGCGGCGTAGTCTCCCATGGTCCGGAAGCTCCCCTGGGCCAGCACTCCGTCCAGCTTCTCCATGACCGTCTCCTGCCCACTCTGACTCCGCCAGCGCATGGCCTTGCTCTGGGTCGTCACGGGCTTGTGGTCGTCGAGCTCCCACGGGTGCAGGTACGTCACCACGGACTGGCCCTGGCGCAGGGCGATTCTCCGCAGCATCCCGTATGCCCAACCCGGCAGCAGGCGCATGTACCCACCCCCGGCGAACGGCACGTTCACGCCCAGGATGCGGGCGGTGGTCATGGGCAACACCAGCAGCGGATCGCGTTCAGGGCAGGGATCTTCGTCCGGCGGTGCCAGCAAGAACGGATGACGCGGCGACGCGGGCTGTCCGTAGCGCGGATGATGGACCGGGAACAGCGAGCAATCGTAGGTGAAGCCCTCTTCACGCAGGATGTGCAGGTAATCATGCACGGGCGGCGTGATCGTGAAGCTGGGCGCCCGGTAGCCTGCCACGTGGTCGACACCGGCGGCGGCGAGCACCTCGCGGCAGCGCTTCAGATCGTCGCGGAATTCCTGGGGAGTCAGCCGGAAGACGATGGGATGGCCCATGGAGTGGCAGGCGATCTCGTGGCCCGCAGCGGCGATGCGACGCACGATGTCGGGGTGGCGCTCCGCCGTCCAGCCCAGCACGAAAAAGGTGCCGGTCACGGCATGACGCGCGAGGAGTTCGAGGCAGCGTTCGGTGTTGGCCTCGACGCGGCGGTCCTGGATCTCCCACGACCCCGGCGGCACGTGTTCGAGATAGTTATGGCCGTGGAACCACTCTTCCACGTCGATGGTCAGGATGTCAGGCGGCGTCCGTTTCACCCTCTACTCCCCCGGCTGCGGCTCCTCCTGAGCCTCCACGAGCATGCGCTCGAAATCGTCCACGTGCCCCACGACCAGCAGACGGTCCACCGGCGAGATGCGGCGGTCCGGATCGGGCAGCTCGTTGTAGCTCGCACCGCTCCAACCCTTCCGTTTGGTGGCCAGGACGGTCATGTTCCAGCGTTGGCGCAGCTCCAGCTCACGCAGGCTTTTCCCGACAAAGGATACCGGAGGCGTGAACAGCTGCACACGGTAGAGTTCGGGCAGCTCGATGCTGTCGTGCATGTCGTTGTCCTGATGCCGGATCTTCAGACCGACGATGTCCTTGTGCAGGACTTCCCGATTATAGACCTCGAACAGGGCTTTGCGGTGCAGCACCCCTACCAGGGTCGGGTGGCCGGGACGGTGGAGCACCGGCAGATCGGCCTCGTCGGTGCGGGTCAGCATCAGCAGGACCTCTTCAAGATCGTCCTGACGATAACAGTGGTGTTCCACCGGATGACAAAGATCGTCGGCGATCACGACCTTGCCGAGACCTTGCTCGTTGAGCAGGTCCTTGATGTCGTGGATCGAGATTCGGCCTGCGAGTCGGCCTTCACCGTCCACCACGTAGTAGGCGTGCTCGCGGCCCGTCAGAAAGAGGTCGAGGATCCGATCGAGGTCGTCGGTAACTTGGACCGTGGGCGGGTTGACCTCCATCACGTCCTGGGCGTGCCAGCTCTTGAGGATGGCGCTCTCGCGACCGTAGTCGAGGCTCCGCCCCTCCAGACTGAACTTCAAGGTGAAGATGCTGTCCTTCATCATCCCCTGGGCCACGAGCGTAGCTACGATGCAGGCGAGCATCAGCGGCAGGATGATGGCATACTCCCCGGTCATCTCGAACAGGATCAGGATGGCGGTGATTGGTCCGCGGGTCGACGCCGCCACCATGGCCGCCATGCCGACCATGGCGAAGCCGCCGGGATCGCTGGGCACCCACGGGTGGATAGCGCCGCCGAAAGCGCCGCCCAACATGCCGCCCAGAAACAGCGCCGGGGCGAAAATGCCGCCGCTGAAGCCGCTGCCCAAGGTCAGATTCACCGCCACCAGCTTCACGACCACCAGCACGGCCATCATCGTCCACACCATGTCGCCGCTCAGGGCGCGGACCATGGAGTCGTAGCCGATGCCGTAGATCTGGGGGTAAAAAACGGCCAACAGGCCCAGAGGCACCGCACCGAGCATCGGCTTGAGAGCGTCGGGAAAACGCAGTTTCTCGAACCACCCCTCGCTCCAATACAGGGTCCTGACGTAGACGACGCTGACCAGACCCACCAGAACGCCCAGCACCACGAAAGCGGGCAGTTCCAGCCAATTCCCGATGGAGAAGCCCGGCACCGGGAACGCCGGACTGTCGCCCAGGTAGTGACGGCTGACCGCCGTGGCCACCACGCTGGCCACGATGATGGGGCTGAAGGTCACAATGGCGAAGTCGCGCAGGATGATCTCCAGCGCGAAGATGGCCCCGGCGATGGGGGCGTTGAAGGTGGCCGCGATGCCCGCCGCCGCGCCGCAGCCGATCATCGTTCGCAGGCGCTGGGGCGAAAAATGGAGCCACTGGCCCAAGGTGCTGCTCATGGCGGCGCCGATCTGGATGATCGGGCCTTCGCGGCCCACCGAACCGCCGAAGGCGATGCTCAAGGCGCTGGCCACGATCTTGACCGCCGCGACGACAGGCCGGATCACACCGTCTTTGAACACGACGGCGTTGATCACTTCAGGAACCCCGTGCCCCTTCGCCTCTCTGGCCCCGAAATGCACCAGCGGCCCGACGATCAAGGCGCCGACCACAGGCATCAGAGCGGTGCGCCACCAGGGCTGCGAGGCCAACAGTTCGACGACATGTTCACCCTGGCCGATGGCGAAGCCCTGAAAGAACTGGACCAGCCATCGGAATAGGATCGCCCCGTAGCCGCCCATCACGCCCAGCACCGCGGCCACGATGACCATGGTGGTCGTCTCATCGAGCCTGAACCTGTCCATCACGCCGTAGATCATGCGACGCAACAAGCTGCGTCGCCGCGGCGTGGTCCTGTCATCCATCGTTCCACCTCGTTCCGGGGGCACCGCGGCATGGGACGCCGCGACGCGAAGATGGCACGCCCAGTCCACGGGGTCAACCTGCGCCCCTCTGTGGGATCGTCCCGAAACATAGGTCGCCAAAGCCGGGAAGCGCCCCTATCCTGACCCCGTTACGGCCTTCTATCCGACAGGAGTCTTCCATGGCCAACGGTCCCATCAAGCAGCAGGAAATCTACCGCGGCATTCTCATCGCCAAGCTCTCCAACGGGTTGCGTGTGTTGATCCGCGAGGACCACCGTACGCCGGTGGCAGTCTGCAACGTGTGGGTCCGCGTGGGATCGAACCGGGAACCAGACGACGTCCGCGGCTGGGCCCACGGTGTGGAGCACCTGCTGTTCAAGGGAACGGCACGGCGCGGCGAGTCGGATTTCGCGCTCGAAGTGGCCGACATGGGGGGCAGCACCAATGCCGGCACAGGCTATGAGACCACGAACTACCACATCACCTGCCCCGCCGAACACGTGGACCGGGCCGTGGACATCCTCCACGACGCCCTCCACCATGCGGCCTTCGATCCCGAAGCCCTCGACGCAGAACGCGAGGTCCTCGTCCACGAGAACCACATGTACGACGATCAACCCTCGGGCTTCGGTGTGACCTGGAAGTGGGCCCTCGAACTGGCCTTCGACGAGAGTCCGTATCGGCACCCCATCGGCGGCCTCGACGAAGCTCTTCGCGACACTCCGCGCGAGAAGATCATGGAGTTCTGGAAACGCGGCTACCGTCCCGACCAGATGACCGTGGTGATCGTGGGCGACGTGGAGTCCGAGACCGTCCTCGACGGCGTGGTTGCCCGCTTCGGCGGTGAACCGGCCTGCGAACTGCCGCAACTCCCCGACCCGGCACCAGAACCCGAACACCACGGACTGCGTTACCGTTGCGAACAAGGCGACGTCCAACGCCTGTACGGGAAGATCGTCCTGCCCGGCCTTTCTGAAGGGGATCCCGACCGCGCCGTGCTGTCGGTCCTGCGCCAGCTCCTGAGCGACGGCCGCTCGAGCCGCCTCTACCGAACGGTCCAGGAAGAACGTGAGCTGGTCAGCGGCATCACGCTGCTCAGCGAGTCGGGACCGCGCGAAGGTCTGTTGATGGTGGATTTCGAAACCGGTCCCGAGGACCTCAGAGGGGCCCTGGGCGCTGTGGCCGAAGTCCTGCAGGCCCTCAAGATCACGCCGCCTACGACCGAAGAGCTGAACCGTGCCAAGATCCGTGCGGAACGGGGCCATCAGATGGGTCTGGAGACGGTCCAGGGTCAGGCCGCCGGCCTGGGCTGGAACGACGTGATGAGCGACCTCGACGGCGCCTTCGATCATCCCGCCCGCATCGCCGCGGTCACGGCCGACGATGTGACGCGCGTGGCGCGCCGACTGTTCCGCCGCAGCCAAGCCAGCGTGCTGGTCTACTCACCTGTGGAGCCGAACGTCGCACCGCCCGAAACCGCGGCCGAGGTGGATGCCCTTCTGGCCGCACACCTGGACGACGACCCACCGCCCCCTCCCGGTGTCCGCCCCGCCCCGATCATCGCCAAGGACCACAGCCGCACCGCCATCACCGGTTCCGACGACTTGCCCTTCGAGGAACTCGTCCTCGACGGCATGCGCTGTTATCTGCGCTGCGACCCCGCCCTGCCCGTAGCATCGGTGGGACTCTACGCCACCGGTGGCGGAGCCCTGGAACCGAGAGGCAAAGAAGGCCTGGCCGCCCTCACCCAACAGGTCCACGCCAAAGCCGTCCGTGGTGGCGACGCCGCTTCTCTCCACACCTTTGTGGAGGAACGCGGCGCGTCCCTGTCGCCTTTCGCCACCAGGGATCACAGCGGACTCCATCTCACCGGTCTGACCCGCCATCTCGACGAGCTGCTCGACCTCCTCGGCGAACTGGCGGCTCACCCGGCCTTTCCCGAGGACGAGTTCGAAAAAGAACGTCGATTCGCCCTCGAAGACCTCCAAGCTCTCTACGACGATCCGTTCCAGCACGCCGCCCTCGAGCTCCGGCGCGACGTCTACGGAAACCACCCCCACGGTCTGCCCCTCTCGGGAACGCCGGAGAGTCTGGCGACCCTGACCGTCGCAGACCTCGCGGACCATCACGCCCGCACCTGGGTCACCCGCAATCTGCACGTGGTCGTGTCCGGCGACGTCGATCGCGACGCCCTCGCAGCCAGGCTCGAACACGCCTTGGCCGACCTGCCGCGGGGCCGTGCCCCAAAACTGCCTGACCTGAGCCGGGTTCCCATGCCCGACGGCATCCAGAAGCGGCGCATCGAGCGTGATGTTCGCCAGAGCGTGGTGCTCACGGCTTGGCGGGGCCCCGTGGGTCCCGATGCCGACCGCGCCGCCCTCGCCCTGCTCCAAAGCCTGCTCAACGGTCAAAGTGGACGACTCTTTGCCGAACTGCGCGGCAAACGTTCGCTGTGCTACACCAGCGGCATGCAGGTGGCCCGCAGCTTCGCCCCGGGCATGATCGTGGGCTATGTGATGACCGACCCCGCCACCGAAGACGAAGCTTCGGCGGCCCTGGCCGCCGAACTGCTTCGAACGGCCGTCGAGCCGGCGACCGCCGAGGAGTTCGAACGCGCTCGAGCCCGACTGCTCGGCAATCTGCTCATCTCCCTCCAGTCCAACAACGCGCGCGTAGGGCGCTGCGCCGCAGATGTACTCTACGGACGCGCTCCCAACAATCTGCGATTCTACCTGAAGGAAATCCGCTCGATGGAGCCGGAGATGGTCCGCGCAGCCGCGCACCGCTATCTGGGGAGTGAGGACCGATTCGAAGTCGTGGTGGGACCCGCCCGCTGAGGGACGGGTCCCGTTCTGATCAGCCGCTATTGACCGTAACGATCCAACTCGTCCGCCATGTCGATGACGTAGGATTCCTGGCTGAATACGGTACGATGCTTCTTGTTGGCGGGGATGTGGTACACGTCGCCGGCCTGGTAGAGTTCTGTACGACCGTCCACTTCAAGTGTCATCTCGCCGGACACCAGGTAACCCCATTGGGCTCCATGGCTGTGATCCGGCACGTTGGTGCCTTCCTCGAAGCGGAAGAAGTAGATCTGTTTCTCAGAGTTGCGGAGTGTGTGACCGGACACGCCGGCGATGGGAACGGGAACCTGGGGAAGATCGAGAATTTCGGGGGGCCAAATCGTCTTGAGCGTCTGAGTCTTTTCCATACACACCTCCTGGTCGGTGTCCAGGTTGACAGGCATAGGCACACCTTACCCAAACCGCGATAGATTGCAAGTCGATCTCGAGCGATTGCCAGAAACTGGCCTCAAGGAGCCCAATCCCTCCCCCGCATGGGCAGTGAAGGTCCGCCGTCCACCACCTCGGAGGCGAGGATTTCAGCGACAAAGACCTCATGATCGCCGGTGACGAGACGGTCGACGGTCCGGCAACTCATCCTCGCTGCGCAATGCGCCAAGGCGGGAACACCATCCTCGAGCAAGACATGAGCCACGCGGCTCCACTTGTCCACATCCCTTCGCGACTCCAGACCGAAGAGCCGGCCCTCGGCCACCTGATCTTCCCGTAGCACCGAGATCGTAAAGACGTCGGCGGCGACGAGCAGGCCGTGGGTGTAGCGTTCGGGAGCAACGGAAACAGCCACCAGAGGGGGATCCAGGGACACGCGGGCGACCCAGGCTGCGGTCAGTCCGCCGGACACACCATCGGCGGCGGCACCGATGACCACCACGGGTGCGGGAATCAGGTGCAGGGCGGGATCGTGGGGCGACGGCATGACGACCTCCAGAACGGTTGGCTGAGAATGCTCTGGAAACGTAGTCCGTCGTGCAGTCTGCGTCGAGGGTTCAGTCGGTGTCGGAATCGGCGAGTCGATGCGGGATATGGCAGCTGAAAGTGGCCCCCTCGCCGGCCCTGCTCTCGACCATCAACGGACCGCCCATCTCCTGAACGATACGATGGGAGATGGCCAGCCCGAGGCCCGTGCCGCCGTACCGCCGAGTCGTATCGCTGTTGGCCTGCCGGAAGGCGTCGAAGATCGTCGAGAGACGATGATCCGGAATGCCCAGACCCGTGTCGGTGACCGTCAGGTTCAGGAATCCCGGAGTTTCGCGGCTGCGCCGGCAGGACAGGACCACCGAACCCTTCTGGGTAAACTTGATGGCGTTGCTCACCAGGTTCATGACCACCTGCCTCACCCGCGTCGGATCGCCGATCTGATTCGTAGGCAGACCCTCGTCCACATCCAGAACCAGAGCGACACCCTTATCGGTCGCCGCCGCAGTGAACAGCTCGTGGATCTCTTCGAGGATCCGCGGCAGGTCGTAGGGAATCCGCTCCAGGTCCAGACGCCCAGCCTCGATCTTCGAGAGGTCCAGGACGTTGTTGATGAGCGACATGAGCACCTGTCCGCTCTCCTTGATGGACGAAGCGAATTTGCGGATCTCATCGGGCTTCAAAGTCGGTAGCGTGAGCAGGTCCGCAAAGCCGATGACGCAGGTCAGGGGTGTCCGGATCTCGTGAGACATGGCTGCCAGGAACAGGCTCTTCACGCGGTTCGCTCGCTCGGCTTCACTACGGGCTTCGCTGGTCTGAGCCAGAGCACGTTCGAGATTTTCCCGGGTCCGTGCCAGATCTTCAGCGGTGCGCTCTTTTTCCAGCAGGGCGATCCGGGAATCGCGGACGGTTTTTGCTTGGTCTTCGGTGAACCGATGCAGCAGCGCGGTGACCTTCATCTGCAGCACGGCGTCGACCTGAAGAGTATAGGTTTCGCTGGCCCGTTGACCCGCGAGATTGGCCACCAGCGACACCATGCGCCGCAGCGGTTCGGCAGGATCTTTCAATCCATGTCCGACGAGGACCCCCAAGACCACCGACTCGTGGCCGTGATGAAGCACCATGGGCGCCAACCACAACTCGCCGCCGCAGGAGGGACACTTGCTGCTGCGGGCATGTTCCAGACGTGATGTCGCCGACACCATTTCCTCCACGCCGCGCTGGCAGGAAGGCAGGCACCGCGAGAGGATGGAGAGCTGGGACGGGCTATTGGCGGCAGGTACCAGATCCTGCCCGTCGCGCAGGAACATCAGGGTCTGCAGGTTCGCACCCTCAGCAAGAGCGTGACGCCAGTAGACAGCCTCGGCCAGGTCCAGAATCGCTTCGGGGGGCACATCGCTTGGCGGCACCAGGGCGCCGTTGTTGAGAATATCAGGGAGAGGATTGCGGGTGCGCAGACGATCCTCCAGAGCAAGCCGGACATCGTCCTCCAACTCGCCCACCAGCCGCCGTCCCATGAGTTCGTATTCCAAACGCTCGCGTTCCAGACGCTTGATCTCGTGTTCGAGGTGCAGCACGCGCAGCCGCAGCTCCTGTTCGGCGTCGGAGTCGGGCCGTCTGTCCGCCGTGGCGATGGATGTTTCCAG
Organism: uncultured bacterium; assembly: GCA_937910695.1. GTDB lineage: Bacteria > Krumholzibacteriota > Krumholzibacteriia > LZORAL124-64-63 > LZORAL124-64-63 > CALEMW01. The sequence goes on along the minus strand of CALEMW010000166.1, from coordinate 97,812 downwards.
TTCCAGCCTGTCGAGCAGGTGGTCGTGGTTTCTCTCGTTCCTGGTCATATCCCGTCCCGCATTGCTCACATAGCCGTTGCGCTCACCGTTGTGAGCGACCGCGGATCCCGCCTGTCTGAATCAATGTCGGCTCCTGCGGGGATTTCTTGAGGCCGGATATGACCGTATCAGCTGTTTTGACCGTTGCGGGACAGGGAGTTGAACAAATCGAGCTGTGGGCTGGCAGTCGGCAGTTCGAGGGCCTTGAGCACCCGACGGATCCATTGATCCCGTTCGTGGACATCGAGCTCGAGGACGGGCAGCCCGAATTCACGGATCAGATCGCCGATGATGCGGTCGATGCCGATCTGGAAGGCCACCGAGGTGTCGCGCGTGCCGTCGAACGACGGCGGGGTCACCACCGGAACGCGCACCAGCAGCGAATAGCTCGCGAGCCATTCGCGCAGGAACGGCTCCAGCTCAGACCGGCGTCCCACCGCATGGACCATGTAGGCGTAGTTGTCGAGCACGGAGCGGTCGCAGACAATGGCTTCGTACGACGGCGCCAACTCGAGTTCCTTGGCCACCTGGGTGTGCAGGATCCAAGACTGGGCGTCGGCGGTGGTGTCGCGGTTGATGGGCAGCGGGCAGTGCCGCGCCACTTCTTTGACGACGTCGACACTGATGTCCAACCTCTTCAGGCAGGCGGCCAGCTCGAAGCAGAGAGTGGTTTTGCCCACGCCGTGGGTTCCGATAAACGCGATCTTCATGGTCGGGCGACGATAGCTCCGGCGGGCGTCCGTGTCCAGCCCCGACGCCGGGTTCCGCTCATCCGAGCAGGGCGGCGGCCGCCACGGCCCCGAGGTTCATCAGCAGGGCGATGCCCATGTGAATGAGGATACCGCCGAAAATGCTGCCTGTTTCCAGGGCCAGCACCGCCAGGATCCAGCCTCCGAACACCGACCCGACCGCCTCGGGCATGGGCTTGCCGAAGTGCCAGATGGCGTAGAGCACGACCTGGGGCACGATGGCGTCCCGTCCCAGGTAGCGGGCTAGACCCAGCACCAAAAAGCCCCTGAAGAAGAACTCGACACTGACGAAGCGCAGGGCGTAGGACATTTCGTGAACGGGCCAGGTGAGCCAACGGGACCAACCCGTGGCCGCCTCGACGAAGCCGGGGCGATAGACAGGGTAAGTCTGCTGGAACGACGGCAGAAAGGAAACCGCTGCGAGCGGCAGCACCATCACCGCGAGCATGATTGCATAGGGTCTGAGTTCGAAGCCCCGCCTCGTCAGCCCGTAGAAATCAGCGCGACCAACGTCGATCCAGCGACGGATCGCCAGCAGGGGCAGCGCCAGGGCGAGCAGACGCGTCGCATTGACCGCGATGCGCCCCAGATACCAACCCGCAGCTCGGTCGTCCACCGCCGCTGTCACGGCATGCACCGTCCAGGCAATCGCCGCCCTGTTCAGGGCGAGTACCAGAAGTCCGAGCATGACGATGGTCAGCACACGTGCGGAACGAGCTCGACGCCCCGACTCTTGTCCATGGGTCCAGACGAAGAGCGAAATCAGGTAGGGCACACCGTAGTAGAGCATGTACCCCCCGACCGATAACCAACTGCCCTCCCCCACGTTCATCACGGTTCGCTTGAAATCATGAGTGTAGTTGAAGACGAAGGCCGCCGTCAGGCAAAGCAGCAGAACCGCGGAACGGCGGGGGCGTCCGGCGGTGCGCAGGTAGGACAGCAGGATGTCGAAGACTTTTTGCAAGAAGGCTCCTGGGCGGTGACGGTGCGGCGAGCATCCTAGCGGTTGCGGACGATCATGTCACGCTCCGGTCCTCGTCCGATTCCAACCCGACACATCGGACAAGCAAAGGGGGCCGTTCCGGTCGGAACGGCCCCCTCGCTGAGCCAGGCCTAGGGCGATGACCCGGCGATCGGCATCGATCTTTAACGGTAAATGCTCTTCAGTTCACTCATGCCCAGATTCTCGTTGCCCACCGTGCAGTCGGTGAAGTCCACTTCGAGCGCCTTGAGCACGTGCTGCCCCTCGAACATGAAGAACAGACCCAGGGCATTGTTGTAGCACTCGCCCACGCCCACGGTGGGATGCAACCCGAAGTAATCGTCCAGAATCAGGGGCGTGCCTGTTTCGTAGCTGTTCACGAGCCAGCTGCCGTCGGCGTAGATCTCCTGGACCACGAGGCCGTCGGTGACCATCACGACCACGCTCTCCCACCCCTCGGGGTCTGCGATCAGCTCATTGACGGTGACATAGAATGGAACGGGCATCGTCGAACCCGTCACGGTCATCGCCGCGTCGCCTGGATGGAGAAGGCTGAGGGTCGAACGTCCACTGTGTTCGAGGTAGGTGCCGCGGAGATCGACGATGTCACCGGGGTAAACCGTCGGCGCATCCCCCAGGATGACCCATAAGGACATGCCGGGGCCTCCGGGGAGTTCGCTGACGGTGACGCTGGTGTTCATCACCGAGGTCACCACCGCGCCCTCGATGTCCACGATGGTGCCTTCGGGCACCAGGCCGCTACGGATGTCCTGGATCATTCCAGCCTGAGCGACAGAGGCTGCCAACAGAGCGACCAGGACCAACGGGATCAATCGGTTCATCGTTACCAGCTCCTTGGTATCGTCACGAGTTGGATCTCCTTCAACAGCAGAAATTATAGCATATCATCAATTTTATGTCCACACTGCAATGTCCATATTGCAAATTAACTGACTATAGTGGCTTTTCTTGGATTTGCTGATCGTGTGCCAAAACACTCTACATTCCATAAATAGCAAAGAGCGGACCAGAAGGTCCGCTCTCCGCACTCGTTCTCTAACGGGTCAATTACGCTTCGCCGCAGAGCTTCATGATCTTGTTGAACTCGCTGTCGACCCACCGCTGGATCTCAACAAGCATCCCCTCGTTCCCGGGCTTGAACAGATGCTTGAAACGCACCTGCTGCTTCAGCCAGGGCTCCATGAGCGGACGGTCTTCCTTGGGCTTGTAGGTGAGCTTGTACTCGCCGTCGACCACCTCGAACAGGGGCCAGAAGTTGGCCTCGACGGCCTGTTTGCACAGTTCCATGCCGATGGCGGGATCGAAGCCCCAGCCTACGGTGCACGGCATCAGGATGTTCAGGAACGCCGGACCGTCGACCTCGAGGGCCTTCTGAACCTTCATCTGGAGATCACGCCAATGGAAGGGCGTGGTCTGAGCCACGTACGGGATGTTGTGGGCCACCATGATCTTCGTCAGATCCTTACGGTGCTGCTCCTTGCCCTGCTTGACCGTACCGGCCGGCGAGGTGCTGGTGTGCGCGCCGAAGGGCGTGGCGCCCGAACGCTGGATCCCGGTGTTCATGTACGCCTCGTTGTCGTAGCAGACGTACAGCATGTTGTGGCCGCGCTCCATGGCCCCGGACAGCGACTGCAGGCCGATGTCGTAGGTGCCGCCGTCGCCGCCGAAGGCGATGAAGTTCATCTTCTCGCGCGGGACCGGCAGCTCGCCGCTGGCCTTCAGGGCACGGTATGCCGTTTCGACGCCGCTGATGGTCGCGGCGCAGTTCTCGAACGCGGAATGGATGAACGGTGTCTTCCAGGCCGTGTACGGAAAAATCGTCGTGACCACTTCCATGCAGCCGGTAGCGCCGCCGACAACCGTGTCGGGACCCGCCGTGAGCATGATCTGGCGCAGGATGTTCGACCCCGTGCAACCGGCGCACGCACGGTGCCCGCCAGCCAGAAGATCTTCGTTCTTGGACAGTGTCTGCAAATTCATAGCCATGTTGGCACCTCCTTTAGAGCCGGACACCCAGCAGGTTGACGTCTTCGGTTTTCTTGCCCTTGATGCTGTTTTGGAGCTGGCCGATCAGGTCTACGATCTGATCCGTACCGGTGTCGCGTCCACCCAGTCCGTAGATCCAGTTGTGGATCTTCGGGGCGTTCTCGAGACCGTAGAGAGCCGAGCGGATCTCGGTGAACAGCGGACCGCCGTGGCCGCCGAAGCTCACCGACTTGTCCATCACGCCCACGACCTTGGCGTTGCCCAGGGCCTTGGCGTACTCGACGGCCGGGAAGGGGCGGAACACGCGGGGCTTGAGCAACCCCACCTTGACGCCCTTCTCACGCTGCTCGTCGATGACGTCCTTCGCGGTACCCGCCGTCGAGCCGATGATCACCAGGATCATCTCGGCGTCTTCGGTGCGGTACTCCTCGAACAGGTCGTAATGACGTCCGGTGAGCTCGCCGAACTCCTTGAACACTTCCAGGATCACCTTCGGGGCCCTGAGGTGGGCCTCCATCTGGCTGACCTTGTGCTCGAAGTAGTAATCGGTCAGATCCAGCGGGCCGACCGTGATGGGGTTCTCCACGTCCAGCAGCGAGTAGCCGTTGCTCAGGTCCTTGGGACCGATGAACTTCCAGGCGTCCTCGTCCGGCAGGATGTGCAGCGATTCGGAGGTGTGGCTGATGATGAAGCCGTCGTAGTTGACCATCACCGGCAACCGCACGTCCTTGTGCTCGGCGATGCGCCAGCACATCAGGGCCGTGTCGTAGGCCTCCTGCGTGTTCTCGCAGAAGATCTGGATCCAGCCCGCGTCGCGACCGCCCATCGAATCGGAGTGGTCGTTGTGGATGTTGATGTTGCCCGACAGCGCCCGGTTGACCACCGGCATGCAGATGGGCAGCCGCAGCGAGGCTGCGATGTAGACGACTTCCCACATCAAAGCGAACCCGGCCGAGCTCGTGGCGGTGAAGGTGCGGGCGCCGGTGGCGGCCGAACCGACCGCGGCGCTCATGGCCGAGTGTTCGCTCTCGACGAGGATCATCTCGGTGGCGACTGCGCCGTCGGCGACGAAGTCGGCGAACTTGTGCATCATCTCGGTCTGCGGCGTGATCGGGAACGCCGGGGCCACATGGGGTCGCGCCTGCTTGAAGGCGGTCGCCACGGCCTCGTTACCCGTCAGCCCTACGTAAAGCTGCTTCATGGGTCTCTCCTTTCCGTGGCTACTTCTCTTCGCGGACCATCACGATGGCCGCCTTGCCCTTGGCTGCGGGCGGGCAGTGCTGCGCACAGATCCCGCACCCCTTGCAGTGATCGAAGATGAACCCGGTCATCTTCGTTTTCTCGCCGCTGGTGTCGATGGCGACGGCCGTGTCCGGACAGTAGATCCAGCAGAACATGCAGTGGATGCAGTTCTCCTCGACGAACTGGGGCACGTTCGAACGCCAGTCACCGGTCTTGAAGTCGGCAGCGTTGCCGGCGTCGCGGATGATCCCGCCCTCGAGCAGGTCCTTGGTCTTGATGGTACTCATTCGGACACCATCTCCTCGTGCGCACGCTCGACGGCGGCGACGTTTCCATCGACGACGGCCTGCGAGAATTTCTTCTTCAAGCGCCGTGCCATGGCGGAGGTCACGTCCTCCAGGGTGATCACGTCGGAGACGTTCGTCAGAGCGCCGATCATCGGCATGTTGGGAATCGCGCGGCCGAAGCACTCCTGGGCGATGAGCGAGGCGTCCACCGTGTGGATCGTGCCGCCCTTCACACCGAGCTTGGCGCGAATGGCCGCCGGGGTCTCCATGGTGTTGATGATGTACACCGTGGAGACATCGGTGCCGTCGGTGACGCCGGCACTGGCGGATTCGATCAGGGTCGGATCGAGTACGATCACGATCTGAGGCTTCGCAACACTGCAGTGCAGTCTGATCGGCTTGTCCGATATGCGGGTAAAGCCTCGCACGGGGGCTCCACGGCGCTCAGGGCCATATTCGGGGAAGCCCTGGCTGTGCATGCCCTGGTCGAGGACGGCTTCGGCCAGGAAAATGGCGGCGGTCTTGGCGCCCTGCCCACCCCTGCCGTGCCAGCGGATTTCTGTCATCTTGGCCATCTCACACTCCTTCGTGCATCTGGCGCTGCGGGGCCGGTCGCCCCGGTCGTCAACTCGACTTCAAAGGTAGCCTCCCGAGAGATGCGGTCAATTGAAAAGCTCTATCAACACTAGGGTTATCCGTTTTTTCGTATCTTCACGGGTGGCGCCGAGGCTCGGTTTTGTTAGGATGGCATCAGGAGATTTCTGAACGTCAATACGGACAAGGAGATGGCTCAATGGCCATTGCTTCACAGGGACGAGTGACACGACGGGGCCAATGCCTATCACTCCGCGCCCCCGGCCTGAATACCGACGTACACATCTCGGCCGGTGTGATCGGCACCCTGCCGGACGTCCTGGGCTCACGTTCGGCACTCGTAGTCGTCGATGCTTCCGTATGGCGAAGCCACCGCACCATCCTCGAGCCTCTGCTCCAGACGGCCCCAGGTCGTCCGCATCCCCGGCTGATCCTGCCCGGGGGTGAATCCATCAAAACCCCCGAGAACCTCGCCCGGCTCTGGAAACGATGTGCCGCCGTCGGCCTGCCCCGCGACGGTGTCATCGTCGGCATCGGCGGAGGCACGATCCTCGACCTGGCCGGCTTCGCCGCAGCCACCTGGATGCGCGGCACATCGTTCGTTGCGATCCCGACCACTCTGTTGGCCGCCGCCGATGCGTCGGTGGGTGGAAAAACCGCCGTCGATCTGGATGGGTTGAAGAATCCCGTCGGGGCGTTCCACGCAGCCGAAACCGTGTTGATCGATCCGGATCTGTTGGCGACGCTCCCCCGCCGAGAGTGGCGGTGCGGGATGGCCGAAGTCGTGAAGATGGCCGTGATTTCAGAACCGAAGCTGTTCAGGGCCCTCGAGTACGCATCGCAGGATCTTCGGGCGCACCTCGCAGCGGGTGCGGCCAGGAGTCTTGTCCCTGAGATCGGCGACCTGCCCTGGTCGGAATGGCTTCAGAGCGCTGTGATGGCCAAAGCCCGCATCGTGGCCCACGACTTCCGAGAAGAAGGCCACCGACGTGTCCTGAATCTGGGCCACACCCTGGCTCATGCCCTGGAACCCTTGCTGGAGATTCCCCACGGTGAAGCCGTCGCGCTGGGACTCTCCGCAGTGACCCGCGCCGCGACCGCCGACGGCATCTGCACGGTCCGCACACGAGATCGAATCCTGGCCCTGTTGCAAGCCTGTGGGTTGCCCACCGAATGCATGCCTCCCCACCTGAACGCAGTCGCCAAATACGTGACAAGGGACAAGAAGATGTCAGAAGGCAAGGTGGACTGGATCGTTCCCACAGCCATCGGAAAAGTCATAAGCGCCCCCCGCCTATCCCTCACCATAATCCTCCCCCACCTCCAAAAATGAACGAGCCCCCCCCCACGACTTCAAGGAAAACAAAAGGGCCGTCCTGAACGATTAGGAGAAGTTTCGTTCAGGACGGCCCTTTTGTTTTCCGCAATTACTTGGCAAGCACGACCTTGCCCGTCCGAACCTCCCGCCCATCCTCGATCCTCACGAAGTACACCCCAGCCGCCACGATGGCGCCGTCGTCGGAGCGTCCTTCCCAACTCACGGTGTGCACGCCGGCATCGAAGGCGCCGTCGATCAGCGTCCGGACCACGCGCCCGCGCAGATCGTGAATACGCAACCGCACGTCACTGGTGCGCGGCACCTCGAAACGGATCTCTGTGCGCGGGTTGAACGGGTTGGGTGCGATGGAGGCCAGAGCCAGCACCCGGGGAGCGTCGTCAGCCGCCGTGGAAACCACGGCTGGAACGGGATAGCCGCTGCCGTAACCGTCGACATCGACGGCCACGACAAAGTAGGACCCTCCGGTCTGAGCCAATTCCAGCGACGTCGCAGGATGACTCACTTCGGCGATGACATGCGTCGGCCCGAGAGGCAGCGAGCTCGCCGCATCCCGATAGATCACGTAACGATCGAGATCGGCGGCGGGACTGGCGTCCCAGACCAGGGTCGAAACGCCTCCCGGAGATTCGAACCGCACGTTCGACGGCGGTTCGGGAGCGACCGGCACGGCTGAGGGCCCGCCGAAGCAGCCCACATCGTTGCGGGTGCCGTCGAGATCGCCGCAGGTGGGATCATGATCGCCGGCATCGATGCAAGGCGAATGGACCAACAGGCCGAATTCACCGGCTGCCGCGTTCTTATACATGGGGTCGGCGTAGCTCACCGATGTCTCGGGTGTGAAGCCCACATGGTTCGAACCGCCGTTGTCCCAGAACGTGCTGAAACGAATGGACGAAGTGGTCATCGAACCGCCGAGGCCGCCGGTATTGCCGGTCACGGTGTTATTGCGGAAGCTCATGGGGCCGACTCCGATGAGGAAGGCGCCCCCCATGTTCGATGCATCCGAGTTGCCGTGGAACACGCAGTTCTCGATGGTGGTCGCCAGGGCTCCTTCGAGTCGCATGCCGCCGCCGGCCACGCCCGCCGAGTTGCCGACAAACTCGCTGTTCCGCAGATCTTGAGCAGCGTTCTTCACACTCATACCGGCGCCGAAGCCTGCCGTGGCGGTGTTCGATGCGAACCTGGAGTTGGCGACGTTCAGCGAGCCGCCGTCGAGGAACACTGCTCCGCCGTCGTTCTGACTCGTGTTGCCGGTCGCCACGACCCCGACCATGCTCATCTGGACGTTCTCTCCATAGACACCGGCTCCTCGCCATGTCGAGCCGCTGTTTTCGAAGAGATCTCCTGAAAAGCTGACGGCGCCGTCGCTCACGTAGACCGCAGCGCCGAAGTTGTTGAGAGCCGGAGCCACGCAATTATTGGCTACGAAGTGGTTGCCCGACAGCTCCGCGGCTACAGGTGAGAACAGCGCGACTGCGCCGCCCCAGGTAGCCCGATTGTTCTGAAACACGTTGTCGATGATTTTCGGTGAACCACCGAGGGCCTGGATGGCGCCGCCAGTTCCGAAACCGCTGCCGTAATCAGCGGCGCAGTTCTCGAACACACAGTTGCTGATGGTCGGCGAAGTGCCGTTGCACAGAATGGCGCCGCCATGACGGCCCACAGCAGGCGTGTCGTACATGGCGCCGATGCAGTCGTGGAACACGACGCCGTCGATGCCTGCGAAGTCACCGGCTGCACCCATGAAGCGGACGGCGCTGTTGAGGCCGCGCAACCGGGTGGGTGTGCCGACGGGGTCGCGTGTCGTAAACGTGTTGTCCCAGCCGCCGAAGATGCGCACAGTCGACTCAACGAGAATGGTCTCGAGGTACTCGCCCGCCGCCACCAGAACGGAGTCGTGGCCGGTACAGGCCTGGACGGCGTCGATCATATCGTGCGCCGCCTTGGCCGGCGTATCGTAGGGTGCGGTGTTGCTGCCCGTGGCTGCCACATAGCGAGTCTTGTAGCCGAAGAGCGGCACACCTTCCTGTGAGAAGCCGAAGCCGTCACGAGTGTCGCCGTTGGCGACGACGCAGAAGCGAGCCGCCTGGGTGCTCTGGTTGATGACGGTCCAGGTATAGGAACCGCTGTTGGGCACTCCGTCGGCCACCTGGGTGCTATACTCGCCGTTGTCGAAGGACATCCAGATGTCCACGGTCGAACAGGTCGCACCGGTGGTGTTCCAGGTGATGTCCACGGTTTCACCCGCGGTCATGGGCGCCGTTGCCAGCGGACCGGTCACATGCACGACCGTGGGCGGCGGCACGTAGTTGATCTGGGTGACGGACTGGCCGATGAGTCCGGCGCCATACTCGCTGGTGAAGAAGCCGTAATCGCCGAAATCGGTTCCCCAGGAGTTTTTGCAGATCCAAGCGCCGTTGCCGCCGCAAAGACGGTCGTCCCAGCCCACGATCAGGATCAGGTGGTTGGTCCAGGATCCGCCCGGATTGTCGTAACAGGTTCCGCCGGCGTATTCATCGAAGGGATAGCTGCCGTCCATGGCCGAGCAGATGGGCCCTTCGAGCAGGGCGTTCTTCATCTGCGTGATGTCGTTGGCCACATAGTTCCAGCCGGCGAGATGGGCGAAGGGCAGCGACTGTCCCTGGGTGCAGGCCCCGCCGTTGGCGTTTTCGTAGGGCTCGGCGGCGTTGCGCAGGACGCCGTAGGTCATCGCCACGTTGTAAACGGCCGAGGCCCAACCGCCGCCGCAATCGGCGCCGTAGGGGTTGCATTCGATGATCTGCTGCTCGCTCAGATCCATGTCGATGCCGTACTCGATTTTCACATGGGCTTCGAGTTGGGCGATACCGGCGAAGGCCCAGCACGAACCGCACGAAGACTGGTTCTTCACCGACGTCACACCGTCAAGGTCGACCCAGCTGAAGTTCGAGGGCAGATCGCGCTTCTCCGCATAAATCTTGAGGTGCTGCTGGAATTCCCGTTCGTAGTCCGGTGGCTGCACGAAACCGAAGGAGCGTTCGACACGGCCGCCGGAGGAGTCGGCGACCTGGGCCGCTGCGGGACCAACCGCCAGCACCAGCAGCAACAGAAGCAGACTCATCAAGAAGAGGCGCATGGAGTGCGCACGAGCGAAGGCGGACATGGTCACCGTCCTGTGAAAGACCGGAGCAGGCGGGATATCGGGCGAACAGGGCCGAGCAGGCGGGAGCCGACCTCGTGCGTAATGATACACCACCACACCGTGCTGAGGCAATTCACGATTGAATCCACCTGAAAGCACAGTTTCAGCGTCGAACCCACTCACTGAGCAAGATCTAGTCCCGCTACCAAAGCCCCACGGGGTCGAAGTCGAGCAGCACATCCACGCCGCGATGGCGGTCCTTGAGGGTGCGCACACAGGCCGCCAGCCAGGATTTCTCCTCCTTGCCGAGAGTGCCTTTGACCAGGATCTGGTACCGGTAGCGGTTCTGCATTCGTTCAAAGACCGCCGGTGCTGGCCCCAGCACCTCGATACCACGATCCGGCAGTCCTTCCCGCACCAAGGCCGCCGCCGCAGCGGCCGTCGCCTCCACTTCAGAAAGCAAACGTCCCGTCACGCCGACCCGCAGCATACGCACCACCGGCGGATAACGCACGAGGGTGCGATGCTCGAGTTCCATGCGGGCGAAGGTGTCGTAATCGTGCACCGAAGCGGCCGTCACCACCGGATGGTCCGGCTGCCAGGTCTGAAAGACGACGGTGCCGGGGTCTTCGCGGCCGGTGCGTCCCGCCACCTGGGTCAGCAGCTGGAAGGCCCTCTCCTGGGCTCGGAAGTCGGGCATGTGCAGGCCGTCGTCGGCTGCGAGGACACCCACCAGATCCACGCCCGGGAAATGGTGACCCTTGGCGACCATCTGGGTGCCGACAAGGATATCGGCGCCGCCCCGGGCGAAGTCCGACAGGATCTGGGCATGACTGCCGCGGGTGCGCGTCGTGTCGTGATCGAGGCGCAGTATCCTGGCGTCGGGGAACTGGGAGGCAAGGGCCAGTTCCACTTTTTCTGTTCCGCCGCCGCTTGAGACGGGCTCGGGTTCGCCACAGGCTGGACAGGTTTCCGGGACCGGCCGCGAAAACCCGCAGTAATGGCACAGCAGACGACGCGGGCGCAGGTGGAGGGTCAGCACGATGTCGCAGCTCGGGCACAGCACGGCCTCACCGCAGCTCGTGCATTGGAGGGCCCGGGCGTAGCCGCGGCGGTTGTAGTAAACGATGACCTGGCGATCGCGGCCCAGGCTTTCGTCGATGCGTTTGAGAAGCAGACGCGAGAACCCGTCCTGGGACGGCTCCTCCCTCAAGTCCACGATCTCCACGAGGGGTAGGCGACCCACAGGCCGATCACGAAGCTCCACAAGTTCGAAACGTCCCGACTCCGCGTTGACCCATGTCTCCAGGTCGGGCGTGGCGGATCCGAGTACCACCGCGGCTCCCGCAGCGCGGGCCCGTATCAGCGCCGCATGTCGGGCATGGTAGCGGGGTTTTTCATCCTGCTTGTAGGACGTTTCGTGCTCCTCATCCACGACGATCACCCCGAGGTCGCGGAGCGGAACGAACAGGGCGGAACGCGGTCCGAGTACGACTTTGATCTCTCCCGCCGCGGCTGCCTCGTGCACGCGGCAACGTTCTCCGGCGGGCAGCCCGCTGTGCAATACGGCCACCGCATCGCTCAGGCGTTCGCGAAAACGCGCCTCGGTTTGAGGTGTGAGCGCGATTTCCGGCAGCAGTACAAGAGCCGTCCGATCCCGTGCCAGGGCTTCGGCGATGGCTCGCAGATAGACTTCAGTCTTGCCGCTGCCTGTCACGCCGTGCAACAGGAGCGAGCCGTATTTGTGCTCGTCGAGCAGGACGGTCACCACATCGAGAGCCCGCTGTTGGTCTCCGGTCAGTTCCGGAGCCGAGGCGCCGCTCGTGGGAAATACGGGGGACTCGTGACGCGACGCCCGTTTCTTGGTGCCGGGAGCCGGTGGATGAAATAGAGGCAAGACCTCCCCCGGCGGCAGCGCGTAGTAACCCGCCATCCAGTCCAGAAGCTCGCGACGGTCTCCTTCAACGCGGTAGGCGGCAGGAAAGACACGGCCGATGTTCTTGAGTTTCGCACCGTCGATGGCCTCTACAACGCCGTCTTGGGCATGCAAGGCGGTCACGAGCCCTACAACCTCCCGACGGCGGCCGAAGGGTACGCCTACAAGATCGCCCACACGGAGAGGCTCCGAACCCTGCTCTGCCAACATCCGATAGGTGAACGCCCGGTCCAACGGCACCGGAAGAACGACTTCGGCCAGCAGCGTGGTCTCAGGCGGTGTCGGGGTCGGGTTCACGGCGGCTCCGGAGCAGGACGGCCTCGTTGGTCACGAAGATGCAGGATAGCATGCTGTCTCTCCGATCACCAGACGCGCCCTTGCACAGATCCGCCCCCTTCAAAAAACGACGCCGCCCCCGTCAGGGAGCGGCGCCGTCTCAGCGTACCGACGTCGTGTTTAAGTCACTCACTCACTGATGACGCCCAGGAATTCCTGAACCGTATCGAGTAGCCGTTGGGGACTGAACGGCTTGGTGATGTACCCGTCGGCACGGACCTCTTCGCCTTTGCTGCGGTCTTCACGGCTGTTGCGCGCGGTCAGCAGAACCACGGGAATGTCCGCGGTCCGCAGGTCTTCCTTCAAGCGCCGGCAGGTCTCGAAACCGTCCTGGCGGGGCATCATGACGTCCATGATCACCAGGTCCGGAATCTGATCCTGAGCCATGCGCAGGGCTTCCTCTCCGTCGGAGGCCTGTAACACACGGTAACCTTCAGCATCGAGGCTGAAGTCGAGGATATTCAGGATATAGGGTTCGTCGTCGACGATGAGGATCTTGCGCAAGGGTCTTCCTCCTGGAACCAATGGTTCGTGTTGTGTCGATCACCTTATCGGTCGTCTCAGCTGATGCTTGATACAGGATCTTCCGTCTCCACCACGGCCGGGCCGCTGGACAGCGCCAATGAACGCGCCGACTGCACTTGGCCCACGATTTCTGTGAAGTCTTTGGCCTCTTCGAGAAATATGCTCAGGCAACGCGGGCAGAACTGGGTGCCCGAACGAGCGCTCATTTCCGACAACGCGTCGCCGAGGGACAGAGCCGGCCTGTAGGGCCGCCCCTGGATCATGGCGGTCAGAGCGTCGGCCAGAGACAACAGCCGTGCGCCCAAGGGAATGACGTCGCCGACCAGTCCGTCAGGATAGCCCGAGCCGTCATAATGCTCGTGATGATGCAGAATCGCATCGCGGACGTTTTGATCGGGATCGAGATGTTCGATCATCTCCAAACCCGTGTGAACATGCTGCTGGATGATTTCCCATTCCTCTGGCTGCAGCGGCGGCGATTTGTAGAGAACTTCGTCGGGCACGCCGGAAAGACCCAGGTCGTAGGTCTGCAGCGCGAAGGCCATGTGCTTGAGGTCTTCGTTCTCCACCCGCATGCGACGGGCCGTCCGCATGCAGATCTCGTGGCAGACCTCGGCCAGCTCGTCGTGACGGGCGCGCCGTACGGCGATGCTCTTGCGCAGAGACTTGTTCAATTCCGAGAAGTTACGCGTGCTCTCGGAGTGGTCCCGCACCTTCTTGAGCATGGAGCCGAGACGCGAAGCCAGGCCCTCGAGCAGGAGCAGGTCCCGACTCGAGAAGGGCATGCCGTCGAGCCGGTTGTTGACGTTCACGACGGCCACAACTTTTCCCTCGCTCTTGATCGGCGCCGAGATCAACGAACCGGTGGAATAGCGACCGGCGGAACCGATATTCGGCAGCCCGCTTCCGGTGTCGTTCTCCTCAACGAGGATCGCTTCGCCCTGTCGCCAGACGCGGCCGGCGATGCCTTCCCCCCGTTTCAGACGCGTGTTCTGGACGATGTGATCCTCCAGCCCCATGGCCGCCTCGATCACCAGATGCTCGCCTGTGCGGTCGGGCATCATCAGCGACACGATCTTCACGCGCATCAGTTCGCCGATCCACTGGATGAGTCGTTCCGCAAAGTCCGAGAATTCCTCGAAGAAGGCACCCTGGCTCTCGTTGGAGCGCTGCACGATCTCGTCCTTGCGCGGGAGCAGGGCGTTGAAGCGCACACCGCGCGGCTGAACGCGCTCGCCCCAGATGCGTCCGCCATGCCGCGTGACGATGTCGCGGCAGATGGCCAGTCCGATGCCCTGACCACCGTGTTCCCGCGTCGACGAGCCGTCCACCTGGTAGAAGCGGTCGAAGATGTAGGACATCTTGTTGTCCGGAATTCCCACACCGTTGTCCTCGACGACGATGCGCACCGAAGAGACACCTTCGAGCAGCGACAGATGCACCGCACCACCGGCAGGCGTGAACTTGAAGGCGTTGTCGAGCAGGTGCCGCATGAGCTGACGCACGAGATCGGCGTCGACCCACAGGGGGATTTCCTTCTGGTCGAAGTGGACCGACAAGGAGATGTCCTTGGCCTCGGCCTGGCTCCGCGCCGCGCCTTCGAGGCCCCTGACCAGGGCCACGAGGTCTGTTTGATGGCGGTTGAAACGGACCTGGGATCCATCCATCCGTTCGAGGTCGAGCAGGTTGTTCACGATGCCGGTGAGCTTTTCGGCCTCGAGATCGATCACGCGCAGGAATTCCTCCTGGGCGCCCTGATCCATCTTGCTGCGGCCGTGCAGAAGGGCTTCGCAGTAGGCCTTGATGGACGTAAGAGGTGTGCGCAGCTCATGACTGACGTTGGCCACGAAGTTGTTCTTGAGGTCGTTGTGGTAACGCAGGCGGTCGGCTGCATGAACCAGATCGCGGTTCTGGCGGTGCAGGCGAGAATACAGCTCGGCCGACGAGATGGCCGTGGCGGCCTGTTGGGCGAAGATCTCCAGCCGTTCGATCGTGCGTTCGTCGGGACACTTGCGGTCGACGGGGTCGTCCACGCTCAGATAACCGCTGATCTCTCCTTCGGGAGAGGTCAACGGCACGATGAGCATGTCGCGTTCGTCCCAATCGCCTTCGTTGCGGTGGCCCAGGTCCGCAATATATCCGTCGGCCAGCACCTCGGCGGCACCCTTGGCGTCGTGCTTGATATAGTAGCTGTTGCTGATCTGGAATTGAGGCAACGTCATCTGTCGGAACTCGGCGAGACTCAGGGGCAGGTTGCGCAGGTACTCGCGACCCGCTTCGTCGATGCCGGCGTAAGCCCGGGCCTCGAACGACTTCTCGACGGAATCGTAGATCCGCAGCAGGACCATGCGGAAGCCCAGAGAACGGCGCACGGCGTCGGCCACTTCGGACAACAGATGATCGACGTCATGGAACGCATGCATGCGAGCGGAAATGCGAAGGATGCTTTCGAGGCCCTGAACTCGTTCCTGGCGCTCGTCCAGATCCCTATCGTGCCGGCGGAGGCGTCGCATCTGCCACACCATGGCCCCGCCGAGCAGAAGCACCAGCCCGCCCCAGAAGATCAAGCCCCCTGGCGCGGAGAGTACTCCAGGCCCGTTCAGAATCGCGGTCGTTACGGTCATCGTCCCACCATCCTCACAACGTCAGCGGCGGATTCCCACATGTTCTCGCACGCGTTCGATCAACTGTCCCACGACGAAAGGCTTCTCCATGTAGAGATCGGCGCCGGCCGCCATCATTTCCGCTTTGGTGGTCTCGTCGGTGCGGGCCGAGAGAGCCACAATGAGTGCCTTGTCCAGTCCCCGCTGCCTGCGGATCAGGCGCGTGGCGTCGATGCCGTCGAGCCGCGGCATCATGATGTCCATCACGATGACGTCCGGCCGAAACCCCGACACCTTGTTCATGCATTCGATGCCGTTGCCGGCGGTGGCCACCTGAAACCCCTCCTGCCGGAAAGCCTGCACCAGGAGGCGTACCAGAGGAGCTTCGTCTTCCACGATCAAAACGCGCGGTTCAGGCATGGGCCTTCGTCCTCATTCCATTCAATTCGAGTCACCGAACTTCACCGAGTCGCTACCGTGCGATACTTCCTCCTCGGTCGGGACCTCGCGGCGTTCTTCGACCACGATGCTGCCCGCCTGGGTCTTACCGAAGCGCTTCAGCTCAGCGGCTACGGCGTTCACCTGTCCGATGTGTTCGAGTTCGCCTTGACGATCGATCACCACGGCCACCGTCACGCTCACCGGCGGCATGCGGCGGATGGTGCCGGTTCGGTCCCGGATTTCGATCCAGCCACGGCTCCAGTCTTCGGGGTCATAGAGAAACCGTCTTCGCTCATCGAACTCGGCGACCAACTGATGGGCGATGGTCGACGCAACGTCGACACCGACGACCGCCACGAAGTCGTCGCCTCCCACGTGCCCGAGGAACGACTCTCCTTTTTGACCCTTCGTTGCTCTTTGTAATGATTCGGCAAGCAGGCCGAGAACTTTATCGCCACGGGAATAGCCATAGAAGTCGTTGAACGCCTTAAAATTATCCAGGTCCACGTAAAGGAAGCCAAAGGGCTCGCCCAGCTCCAGCCTGCGTTCGACTTCCTGGGTAATCGCACGGTTGCCCGGCAGACCGGTCAAGGGGTTGGCATCGCGTTGGGTTCTGGAGAACTGAAGCATGTTACGGACCCTCAGGATGAGTTCCTGGGGCACGAACGGCTTGACGAGATAGTCGTTGGCGCCTTCACGCAATCCCTGAACCCTGTGGAACGTATCGCCTTTGGCCGTCAGCAGGATCACCGGGATGTTGTGGGTTTGGAAGTGGCCTCGCATGCTGGCGAGAACCTGGAGTCCGTCCAGGCCGGGCATCATCACGTCGAGGATCACAAGATCCGGACACGAATCTCGCATCAGGTCCAGGGCGGATTGCCCGTCCGCAGCATGATCGACCGTGAAACCCTCCTGCTCCAGCAGATAGGTCAAGATCGTACGAATGTTGGCTTCGTCGTCGACCACGAGAATGTGTTCTGTGTCCTGCATAGTCTCCCGCCGTGCAGAATGATCGATGTATCCCCGCAAATGCGGAGATCAAGGACATTAGGCAAGTGTCATGCCACATACCGGACGACGAGGAGCTTGGAGGAAGGACAGGATCGTTGGAGGCGGGAGGATCAGGGCAACGGAAGCCATGAGGTCACGGGTTGGCGGGCGAAGCTGTCGACAGAAAGATCGTCACGGTAACCGACACGGAAACGGCAAAGGCCAGCCTGGGCGATCATCGCTGCATTGTCGGTGCAGTAGGCGCGGTCCGGTGCGACGAAGTGGAGCCCGCGCTTTGTCGCCAGCTCGGCGGTTCGGGTTCGCAGCAAGCTGTTGGCAGCCACACCGCCGGCCAGGTAGACGGCGCGCACGCCCTGCTCCTGTGCCGCCTGAAAAAGACGGCGGGTCAATACGTCGGTGACAGCCTCACGCAAGGCGTGGCAGACATCGGCGACGTCCTGTTCCGAGAGAGGGCGGGGCAGCCTTTCCACCTCGAGGCGGACGGCGGTCTTCAAGCCGCTGAAGCTGAAGATCACGCGGGGATCCTTGTGCAAGGGACGCGGAAACGTGAAACGGCCCGGGTCGCCACCCTCGGCGACGCGATCGACAGCGGGGCCCCCGGGATAAGGCAACCCCATGAACTGGGCACACTTGTCGTAGCATTCGCCGGCGGCGTCGTCGAGAGTCCACCCGAGGCGTTCATACAGACCGATCTCGCGCACGAGGATGACCTCGGTGTGGCCGCCCGAGACCACCAGGACCGCGGCCGGCAGTTCCATGGGCGCCGTCAGTTCGTTGGCGAGCATGTGGCCTTCGATGTGATGAACAGCAGCGAGGGGCTTGCCCGCCGCCCAGCAGATGGCCTTGGCCGTCGACAGTCCCACCAGCAAGGCACCGATCAGCCCTGGGCCGCGTGTCACCGCCACACCGTCGATGTCCGCGAGGTTCAGCGAACGCCGCGTCAAAAGCACGTCGATCAAGGGCAGGAGGTTGACCAGGTGGGCGCGCGAAGCCAGTTCAGGCACGACGCCGCCGAAATGATCGTGGAGGTCGATCTGGCTCGATACTAGGTTTTCCAGAACACCCTCGTGTTCGTCGAGCAGGGCCACGCTGGTGTCGTCGCAGGACGTCTCGATGCCCAGGATCTTCACGCGTCCTCCCCCCAGCCCAATCGCCAGGTCAGTTCGGTCATGGCTTCGCCGAGGTGATCGGCCACCTCTCGGGCCAGAACCGAACGGCGTGAGCCGTCGACCCCAGCCAACTCTCCGGCGCGGCCGTGGAGCCAGCAACCCAGCAGAGCGGCGTCGAGGGCCTCCATGCCCTGCGCAAGCAGACCTACCAGCAAGCCCGTCAAGACGTCGCCGGTGCCGCCGTGGGCCAGGGCGTCGTTGCCCGTGGCGTTGAGGGCGGTAAAGCCGTCGGGAGCAGCCACGATCGTCGGCGCCCCCTTGGCCACAACCACGACGTTCCAGCGCCGGGCCAGATCGCCCGCCAGTTCAAGCCGCCGTGCGGCCGCTTCCTCCGTCGAAACGCCCCCAAGACGTGCCAACTCCCCCACGTGGGGCGTGAGGATCGTCTGCGCCGAGGCGAACGACGGCTCACAATCGAGCCGAGCGAAGGCTGACAGGGCGTCGGCGTCGACGACGGTCGGCAGATCGACGGCAGCCAAAGCCTCCACGACCCAGCGGTCGGTATCAGGATCGTCGCCTAGGCCGGGTCCAACCGCCCAAGCGCATTGACGATCGAGCAATGCTGTCAGGACATCGGGCGCGACAGGGGCAAGTCCCCCCGCGTTGCCGGTCGGCAAGGGATGCAGCAGCGCTTCGGGTACGAAGCCCAATGCGACTGCGGCGTGCTCCTGCGGCAGAGCCAAGGACACAAGTCCCGCCCCCGACCGCAGCGCGCCGAGGCCGGCCAGCAGCGCAGCGCCGCCAAAGCGGTGCGAGCCGGCCACCACCAAGGCCGTGCCGGCGGTGTACTTGTGCAGATCTCCCGGGCGGTCCGGCAGCAGATCGGCGATCTCCTCCATCAACAGGTAGTGCAGATCGGATGCGTGACTCTCGGTGATCTCGTCCGGGAAACCGATGTCGACCACCTCGAGAGCGCCGACGTGGTCCCGCCCCGGGGGCAGGAGCAGACCCAGTTTTGGTAGGCCTACGGTCACCGTGGCGTCGGCGCGGACGGCCACGGGATCGACGCTGCCGTCGTCGCCGGATACACCCGACGGCACGTCGAGACTCACCACGGTGGCCAGGCGACGATCACAGGCAGCGAAAAGGGCAGCATAGGCATCGCTCACCGGCGGGCGGATGCCGGTGCCGAACACGGCATCGATCAGCAGATCGTTCTCGGCGCAGAGCCGGCCCATTTCCCTGGCCCAATCCTCCGGGGCGGGTCGGACGATCTCGACCTCTTCGGGCAGACGGTCCAGATTGGTGCGTGCGTCCGGAGCCAGGTCCTCGTCGGCGGTCAGCATCATGACTGTGACTTCGTAGCCCAGCTGGTCGAGTTGACGCGCCACGACCAGACCGTCGCCGCCGTTGTTGCCCTTGCCGCAACACACGGCCACAGCCGCCGGCGGATCGAATTCAGGCATAAGATCGAGGATCGCCAGGACCATTTCACGACCGGCCCGCTCCATCAGTTCGAGGCCGGGCACGCCGCTGAGGATGGTATCGGCGTCGATGGCCGCCATCTGGGCCGAGGTCACGATCCTCATGCCTCAGCCCCGGCGTTGAGCGTGTCGAGGACCTCGAGCAGCTGCAGAAGGTCGTCGATCTCGTAGTTGGCTCCGGAGTGGGTGGCCCGCACACGGTCGCCTGTGTCGTAGGTGTCTCCGTAGCGGGCGTAGACGGTGTGCAGACCGGCTGCGTCGCCGCCGACGATGTCGCGCTCCGGCCAATCCCCCACGTTCACGGCACGCCCAGGCTCCACACCGAGGTGTTCGAGGGCCATGCGGAACGGCACCGGGCTGGGCTTGTGATGGCCTGTGTCGTCATGGCAGAGCACGACGTCGAACACGTGGTTCAGTCGCAGATACGTCAGGCGCAGCCAGGCCTCGAAGCGGGGGGCGTCGCTGACCACGGCCAGGCGGTAGCCCTCCTTCACCAGCCGATGCAGGACGTGCTGCACGTGGGGATAGGGCACGAGCAGGGATTCGCGGGCCCGGCGGTAGGCCACCACGGCCGAGGCGAGGATCCGATCGTCGACTTCGCCGGTGTGCTGTTCGAGAAAGCGGTTGAACACGCGCTGATGCTCGATGCCCACCTCGTCGTAGATGGCGAAGATGCCTGCGTGCACGTCCTTGGGGTCCATGCGCAGGCCGGCGTCGACCATGGCGTCCGCCGCGGCGCGTACGGCGCGGTCCTTGGCGGTCATGAAATCGGTCAGCGTGTTGTCCAGGTCGAAGACCACGGCCTGGATGCGGCGGTCCGCTGCGTTGGTGAGCATTGTATCTCCTGTCCGCGGGTCCGAGTCCGGTTTGCCCGCCGAATGGTAATCGCTGGCCCGTTTCCTGCCAAGGTCCCCGACATCCCATCGCCGTGGACATGATCCGGGCGATCTGCCAGAGTGGGTGCTGACCCGACCCCGGAGGATGCATGGATCACGATCGGCCCCCCACCCCCGAAGTCCCTTTACGCGACCCCTGGCTCACCTGGGGCAGCGGCCGCCTGTTGCTGCTGACCCTGGCCGCGCTGATGCTCAACGGCGGCGCTCAAGGCGCGGCCTACGGCATGACGAAAAACATCTTCTTCTCGGTGGGCGCCGGCGGGGTGTTGGTGGTCATCTTCGCGGGCTTGTTCTCCCAGGCCCAGGGAATGACCTCGGCCCAGGTGTTTCATCTCGACCGTCCCGGCTGGGTCGTCGCCGGACTCGCCATCGTCGCGTCGCTCTCGTCCCAGGTGCCCGCCGGTCTGCTCACATCGATCTCGGCCCAGCTCAAACCGCCCAGCGAACAGTGGATCGACTTCTACAATTCCCACCTGCCGACCGGCGGCCTTGAGACCGGCCTGGCCTATGCTTCGGTGGTGGTGCTGGGTCCTTTGGCCGAAGAGCTGATCTACCGCGGTCTACTCTACCGCATCTTCCGCCGCCACTGGGGCGTGCTGCCCTCGGCCGTGCTCTCCGCTCTGATCTTCGGCCTCGCCCACGGCGAACCGTGGTACCTCTTCGGACTGGTGGGCCTGGGCGTGCTGTTCGCCCTGGTCTACGAATACAGCGGTTCGCTGACCGCCGCTGCCGTAGCCCACGCCGCTCACAACGCCTTCGGCATGACCGTGATCATCGGCGACGGCGGCATGTCCGCTGATCTCCCCGAAGGACCCGTGCCCTGGGTCTGGCTCATCCTCTCTCTGTCCGTCCTGGCCGGCGTTCTGCTCAGGCTTCGCAGCTCCCGACGCCAAGCCTAGGTCTTTTGGGGTTTCTTTCGCGCCGCGGGAAAGAGCACGTTGTTCAAGATCAGCCTGTAGCCCGGCGACGTGCGGTACAGGTCCAGGTCCGTGGGAGGATCGCCCACCGCGTGCTGATAGTCCTCTGGGTCGTGCCCCCCCAAGAAGGTGAATGTGCCCAGGCCGCGCTTGCCGTGGATGTAGCGCACTTCTTCGGTACCCTCCACTTGCGCCAGGATCACGACGTGGCGTTTGAGGTTGTCTTTGCGGAAGCCCGTGGTCTGGCCCATGAAGCCGTTGATCACGTTCACATGGCACTGGGTGAGCATTGTGGGTACGGGGTCGTGCTTGGCGGAAAACCCGAAGAGGGTGAAGTAGTCGCCCACGGGCCCGCGCAGACGAGCGTAGTCGCTGGTGTCGATGGTGGAGAACTCGTACACCAGGGGATCGTTGATCAGAGTGAAGTCCCGGAAGGCCAGGGTGCGCCCGTCGTCGCGTTTGGACTCCCGTGCCGGGTCGAGGGGCGTGCCGTCGACGACCGAGGGCACGATGTCCGTGCCCAGATAGGCCAGCCCCAGATCGAACGTATCGGTCGCCGAGCACATGGCGAAAAGAAAGCCGCCGTTCTCGACGTAATCGCGCACCTTCAGCACCACCGCATGCTTCAGCTTCCAGACCGCGTCGAACCCCAGGGACTGAGCCATCTCCTCCATCATCGCCTGCTGCTCCATATACCAGGGCGCCATGCGGAACGCGGCGTAGAACTTGCCGAACTGGCCTGTGAAATCCTCGTGGTGGAGATGAAGCCAGTCGTAGTCGCCGAGCCTCCCGGCCAGGACGTCCCGGTCGAAGATCTGTTCAAAGGGGATCTCGGCATAGGTCAGTGCCAGGGTCACCGCATCGTCCCAGGGCTGAAAGTTCGGCGGGGCGTAGACGGCCATGCGCGGCGGTTTCTCCAGCAGGATCTCTTCCATGTTCCCGCTCGCCACAGTCGCCCGGATGGCCGCAACCTCGTCGTCGCCGATGGCTTCGAAGCTCACGCCGCGCAGCCGCGCCGACAAAGTCGTGCCCGCCGTTGCCCGCATCAGAAAACTCCCACCCCTGTAGTTGAGCAGCCAGTTCACATTGTCGCCGCCGGTCAGAACCTGGAAGGCGAGCCCGTAGGCCTTCAGATGATTGGCCTGGGTGAGGTCCATGGGCACCAGGAGCCAGGACTGGGCGGCGGCGCCGACGGCGCCGCAGCACGACAGAATCAGGACGAGGGACCAGAGGGCGAATCGACGTCTCACGGCAGCTCCCTCAATAAGGTGCGGGCGTCCTCGGCGGCGAGGTCGTCGGGGTACTGGAGCACCAGGCGTTCCCAGGCCAGGCGTGCGGCGACGGCGTCTCCGGCGGCGGCCAGCCAGCGCCCCTGAATCAGCAAAGCAGCGGCGGCCGAGCCGCCGCCGGGATGGTCGGAAGCGACCGCTGCGGCAAGTTCCGCGGCCCGACGATAACGGCCCTCTCCCGCTTCCAGGGCGCCCAGTTCAAGACGAGCCCGATCGACGAGGGCCGACTCGCCAACGACGCCGGGCATCGCCTCAGCCGTGCGCAACAGAGCTGTCAAAGCCTCCAGGCGATCGTCGTCGCGGCGGCAGAGTTCCGCCGCTACGGCGGGAGCATAGACATCGAGCAAGGTGGTGCCGCCCTCTGGGCGGTCGAGTTCCTCGGCCAGCAGCAGGGCGAGATCGAGAGCGTCATTGGCCTGGTCAGCCCGAGGATCGTTCAGGGCCACGGCGGCCAAGCGGTCGCGGGCCGACTCCCAGTGCCCCTGTGCCATGTCCAGGCGGGCCAAATGGAAATGGGCCGGCCCCGACGCCTCCGGGAACTGGTCACTCCGACCGAGTCGACGCAGCACGGTGCGCGCCCGGACGGTGTCGCAGTCGGCCAGGTGAGAGAGGCCCAGCTCCAGCCGACACAACGCCACGCCGCGCAACGGCAGTTCCAAATCCGTCAGCAACCGGGTCAGCCTGGCGGCAGCTTCTGCTGGGCGTCCCTGGACATCCCGCGTGTAGCGGGCCAGCAGGATCTGCGCCGAATACAGCCGCGACGATCCAGGACTTCCCGCGCGCACGCGGTCGAGCACCGATTCCAGCCGCGCCACTGCCTTGTCGGGTTCCCGGTCGAGGAGTCCGAGTTCGAGAGCGTCCTGGGCGGCCCCTGCCAACATATCGAGGATCTGCGGCCGATGGCCGGCATCGACGGCCGGCGACACCGACAGGGACTCCAGCACTGCCAGGAGCCAGTTCACCGTGGCACGTCGGACATCATCGTCCTCGATCAGGGGGGCTTCTCTGGTCAGGGCGGACACAAGCCGCATCACTTCGCCGGCGCTTTCCTTGGTGGCGACCAGAGGCGCAACGTCCCCTTCGGCCTCCTCGCCTCGGTCCAACAACAGAAGCAGATCGACCCGCATCAGCTTGGCGGCGATCGAAGCGGTGGGGATGTCGAGGGCTGCCGCGGCTTGTTCGGCCATATCCCGAGTATGCAGTTGGGGCAGGAATTCCTGGCGGAGGATCATCAAGTTCATGGGGTTGTCGTCCAACTCGTTCATGATCTCCGCTATTCCCTCATCCACCCGCCCCAGCTGGAGCAGGCAGGCCGCCCGGGGACGCCTCAAGAACATCGCACCGCCGCCCGCCTCGCGGACAGAATCGCAGAGAGCCAGGCCCCGTTCGGGATGCCCTCCCTCGCGCCAGAGTCCGACGGTCTGGATCACGACGTTCGTCTTGTTGGGGGAACCCGCAAGCAGACGTTCCAACGCCGCCTGCGCATCATCAAGACGTCCGACGGCCATGAGTCCCATGGCGTAGCTGCGCAGCAGGCGAGGTGAGTTCGGGGTTGAGGCCAGCCCCTCTTCACAGAGCTCCACGACCCTGGCTTGATCGTCGAGGGCAGCAGCCAAAGCGACCCACTGGGAAAGGGTCGCGCTACGGGGGGCGCCCGCCTTTTCGAGTTCCTCGAGCAGGGTGGCGGCGCGGCCATGGCTGCCGAGCTTGAGGAGATGACTCACTTGGGACAATCGTGTGATCCAGTCAGTACGCCCGATCGCGCCATGGACCTGGGGCTGAGGTGGCGGTTGATTCAAGGGCGGGCGCGCTTCCTGCGCCGCGGCCGTCACCGTCCACAGCATCAGGGCGGCGAAGATGATGCATCTGCTCATCGTCGCACCTCCCCGGGACGGCCTTCGTCCTTGGTCACCGAGCGGAAGTAACGACGCACGAGATCGCGGTAGTCCGGCGGCACGTGTTCCACCTGCTCGCGCTGACGACGCCGACGTTCGAGAAGCCCGGCATCGTCGTCTTCGGGCGTATCGCCGAGTTGGGCCCGCAGAACATCCCCGGCCGTGCGGCTTTCACGACGTTTGTCGTAGTCGCGGCGGCGAACGGAGTTGCGTGCGTCCAACAGGCGGCCGAGAATCCGTTCCTGTCGGCGCAGGGTTTCCTCGTCGAGCGTGCCCGAAGCAAGGGAATCGGACACCCGTTCCATATCCCTCGCCAACTCTTCGAGATCCCCCAGCAGTCGTTCCGCATCGGGGGACTCACGGGATTCTTCAGCGGCTTCACCCAGCCGTCCCGCCATCCCCTGCTGGTCCGACTGCAATCTCTGCATCCTGGACCGGGCTTCTTGGCTGGGCCCCTGTTCCTGAAGCTGTCGGTTGAGCTGATCGGCCAATCCGTTCAGCCCGGCCTGCTCCCGCGCCATCTGTTCGAGTTGCTGTCCCAGCGAAGGCATGGGGCAGCTCCCGCCGCCGCCGCCGCCCTGGCTCTGGGCGCTGGTCAGCAGATTCATCACCATATGGTTCATGGCGCCCAGACCGTCACGGGCCGAGGTCGCAGCTGGAGCGGCCCAACTCTCTCCGAGATGCCCCAGCGAAACATCGAGGTTCTCGACGATGCGGTCGAGCCCCTGCAGGAGCTGGAAGCTCAGGGTCGGTGACTTGCCCAGCACCTCTTCCAGGCGGTCCCGGATTCCGACCACGCCCCGCAGCAACCGCTTCTGGTCGCGAGCGAGGATCGGGGCTCGGACATCGCGCAGATCCGAGGGGATCGCGCCGACGAGTACCTCCTGCCGCCTTGAAAGGTCCAGAAGGTCCGCTGCCAAACGCCGCAACGCGTCGCCGACAAACTCTTCCATGGCCATCTGCATGGCCTGTTGTCCCTGTTTGAGCACGTGGTAGAGCGAAGCCATGCGGCGCATGGACTCATGCTGAGAATCATTCGACTCGGATGAGGGGCTGTCCTGCTTCATACTCTCGGCGGATTGGCGCATGGACTGCTCGGCACTCTCTTCCTTCATCTTCTCCAGGGCCTTCTCGAGGGCTTCGCGCATGGCTTCGGCGGCCGGCGATTCCTCGCCGCTCTGCTGTTCGGCGGCCAGACGCTCCTGGGCAGCTTCGATCTGCTCCCTGAGGGCAGCCATCTCCTCGGCAAGTTCCTCTTGCCGGCGGGCGGCGTCGGCTTCACTGCCTTCGCTCTGCTCCCCTTCGTCTCCTGCCTCCTGTTCGGCGCTCTGTGCTTCTGCCGACGGCGTCTCGGATTCAGCCGTCAGTTCCTCCTGGCGTCGCATCATCTCCTCGAGATGGGCCGCCATACCCGCCAGTTCCTGTTCCTTGCGCAGGTCCTCCAGCAGGGCGATGGCCCGGTCGAGCCGCTGTAGATAGTCTTCCTGCTGCTCGGAGATCTCGGCCATGGCGTCGCGGATTTCCTGCTCCGACAGCTGATCCATGGCTTCGCGCAGTTGTTCCTGCAGTCGGGCCAGCTCATCGCTGTGGATCTCTTCGAGGAGTTCGGCCACCCGCTCCATCTTCTCCAGAAGCTGTGGATCGGCAAGATTGTGCTCGGCCAGACGGCTGAGGTCTTGGCGCATGTTCTCGGTGAGTTTGGACAACTCCTCTTGAAGCCCCTGCTGTCGGGCCACCGCGTCTTCCAGTTCCTGGCGCCGGGCAAAATCGAGATCGGCGTTCTTCTCCAGCTCGCGTTCGAGCCGGTCGAGGTCTTCGGCCATGCGCTCTCCCCGCTCGCGCAGGTCGGCCATGTCGTCATGACGCTCTTCGGCGGCATCGTACTGTTCCGCCAGAAGATCCACAGCCGAAGGCACCACGAACCTCAGAATGCGGGATCGCGACCTGGCGGCCGGACCCGGCCGCCGGTTGTCGCGCACTTCAGCCGTCAACTCCAGCGCTTCGCCGGGCAGCAGATCGATCCCCGAAGCGTCCAGGTTCAGGGTCAGGGCGATCCTGGGCGATCCCGCCGTCCCGTCCCGTTCAACGATGGCCAGGGCCGCCGGCACATCATCGTCGTCGAGCCGTGCCGAAGAGGCCGCAGCAGGAATATCCAGCCCATGCCAGGCTGTATCGGAAGCCGCGAATCCCGCAGAGTTGCGGCGTAGCAGCAGGGTGATTCCCGCGAGGCCATAATCGTCCTCGGCGAGCAGGTCCAGGTCGATGCTGCCATCGGCGGGCAGCCGGCCATCGGCCGACTCACGGCTCGCCAGCCAGATAGCAGGTGGTGCATCGACGAGGCTGAGGATACGGCGGAGCACAGGGTCCGGATTCACGAGTCCGCGGGCGTCGATCACCGACGCGATGCCTTCCATGTCGCCGCGTATCACGACTCGGCCCCCGACCGTCAACCCATCTACGTCCCAGGGCAGAGTATCCCCCTCGGTTACGAATCCGGCGGTCGTGACCGGATGACTGACCGTGCCGCGCCAGACAACCGTTGAACCCTGCGGCACTTCCAGTCGCGATGGCCAAGGATTCAGGTCGCGGTGCGGCAGACCCGTATAGGCCGGGGGTTGCACCTCGACCGCGAGAGCCGTGAACAACGGGGGGTGATGCACCCGGATCTGGGCCTCCACGGACGTCATGCCGTCGCGGCGAAAGCGGTAGACGATGTCCTCTGCGAGATCTTCGACACGCACGCGGTAGCGGCGCAGAGGTGCGTCGGGAGGGCGCACATCTATCTCGACTGGCATTTCCCGCCAACCACCGTGCACCTCCCGCACTTCACAGACCGCTGCAGTCCGCGGCGTCCCCATATCGACGGCGGTGAGTTCGACGTCCTCTCCCGCCGTCACATGCTCGGGACCGCTTTCCAGATATAGCCCGGCCGCCGGTGTGTGGAGTGTTTCGCCGAGCGGATGCAACAGACGATGGGCTCCGGTTGTCACGATGTCGGGGACCAGCAGGACGGGCAAGACTACGAGCAGCACCGTCACCAACGCCGCACCGAGCGCCGGGGCCGTCATCGGCAGATCCAGATCGCGTCCGGGATTCGCCGCAGCCAGCTTCGGTTCGGCGGCCACGGTCAAGCGTTCTGTCAGGACTCTGCCGACGCCCCCGTGCGACCACCGGTCCGGTTGCTCCAGCGCCTCCGCCGCCGCAACCAGCAGGTTGCGATGCCCGCCGGCCCGGTCCAGGTTGCGCCTGAAACGATGTCGATCGCCGAGATCACGCCAGGGCAGGACCACGCGCTCGGTCCACAGAGCCACGACCACGATCGCCGCGGCCAGCAGAATCAGAACCGACCACACCGGGTACGAACCGGAGGTCCAACCGGCGGCCATGGCGGCGAACATTGACGTGAGCACGGTTCCCGCCAACGCTTGGACGGCGCCCAGCACACCCACGCGCGCCCGAGCACGGGCGTGGAGTCGCCTGAGCAGGACCAGAACGTCGCGGGTTGCGGGAGCGGGTGTCACCGGCTTCTCCTCATGGGTGGGTCAGGGCGTACATCAACACGTTCACGGCCATGCGTGCGGCGGCTTCCCGTACATCTGCCGGATCACCGTGGACCTGCGGATCTTCGAGACCGTCGCCGATATCGCTGGACCAGCTGTAGAACACGCGCAGACGGCCTCTATCGACGACACCATACCCCTGGGCCGGATCGCCGTCGTGTTCGTGAATCTTGGGCAGCCCCGGCAGATCGTAGTACGCGTGGTAGATCGGGTGTTCCGAGCCGAGGCGGGTCAACTCCAGGTCGGGATACACACGTCTGATCAGCTGACGGAACGATGCATCGAGTCCGTAGTTGTCGTCGGCCCAGAGAAATCCGCCCGCATCGAGGTAGCGACGCAGCTCGGTCACGTCGTCGTCGGACATGTCGATGACGCCGTGTCCGGTCACGTAAAGCAAAGGATGCCGATACAGGTCCTCGCTCTGCATGTCCACCACGTCCGGATCCGCAGCCGTAGAGATTCCTGTGCGTTCCCGGAATAGTCGCAGCCAGTTGGCCAGAGAACCGGGATCGCAGTACCAGTCGCCACCTTCGTACCGCAGCCGCGCCACTGAAAGCGGGGCGGCGACAACGGTGGCGGTTGTCGACAGGAGCGACACCATGAGCAGCATCGCGTACAGACCCGATCTTAAAACGCTGCGATGCGGAGTCATGCGTCCTCCCCGTTCCCGGGCGCGCGCCGCAGAACGAGGGTCGCTTCGGCGCCTGAACCGTCGGTGCGGTTGCCCAGGGTGATCTGGGCGCCCATGCGGGACAGGAGGTTGCGGCAGATGGGCAACCCAAGTCCAGTACCATGGCTCTTGGTGGAAAAATACAAGTCAAAGAGGCGATCGGCCACGTCGCGAGGAATTCCCGACCCGTTGTCTCGCCAGATCATGGTCACCGAGTCGCTCTTCACGCGCCAGGTCAACTCGAGCACCAGATCGCCGCCGGCCCCTACGGCCTGCAGGGAATTCTCCATGAGGTTCGCCACGACTTTCGCCAGCGATTCGGCATGGGCCAGCACCGCAGGCGGTGCCGGATCGTCGTTCCGAACCTCGAAGCCGCCATCGGGAGTGCGGTAGCGCTTCAAGACATCGTCGACCAGCGCCGCCGGGTCCAGGGACTCGCAGACCAGTTCCTCCGGTCGGCCGAGCAGACTGAATTCCGTGGCGATGCGCCGCAGCAGTTCCACCTGCTCGAGCACCTGGGCCACCGTCGCGGTGAGGATCTCGTCCATGTTTTCGGCCTGGTCCTTCCAGGCCTGCTGAAGGAATTGAACCGAAAGCTGAATGGGCGTCAGAGGATTCTTGACCTCGTGAGCTACCTGACGTGCGAGCTGGGCGTTGATGGCCAGACTCTTGGTTTCCAGGAACTCGGTGACGTCCTCGAACACGATCATCCGATCTTGGCCGCCGTCGGGCAGGACCAAAGGCGCCATACGACCACGGAGCGTGCGGCCCCCCGTCGGTGTCGAAAGTTCGGCTTCGCCGCCGCGGGCGGACGTCACACGGAGGAATTCATGGAGCAGCAGTCGCGCCCGGTCCTCGGTTGCCGCTGCCGTCTCGGCGTAGAACAGATCGACCATCGAACGCGCTGCCGGGTTGAGGGTCACGAGGCAGTCCTCGCGGCCGAACACCGCCACACCGACAGGAACTCTCTCGAGCAGGCGGGCAAGGAACTGTTCCCGTTCCTCCAGGGACGTCCTGGCCAAGCGCAGATCGTCGCGCATGGCCCCGAACGCGGCGCTCAGGGTCCCCAATTCGTCCGCTGCCGGAGGCGGCAACGGGGCGTCGTAGTCGCCGGCGGCTAGGCGTCGCGTGGCGGTGACCAGGACACGGACGGGATCGAAGATACGCCAGGCAAGGGTCACACCCAGCACGGTCGCCAACAGGAAGATCATCGTGGCCAGGCCGGCCAGAAACAGAACCGTGCGCTCACGCTGGGCCGTGTAGTCCCGCCCACGAGCCGGGAAACTCGCAGCCAAGACCGCCGGAATCTCCCCCAAAACGAGGTTCTGCGTCCCCGGCGTGTTGCGCAGCACAGGCAGCGTGAGCAAGCCGGTCCACGACAGATCGTGGCCGGGATCGGCGACGACGTGGAGTCCCGACCCCCGCATGTCGAGGCCCGCCGCCCGCTCCGGCGGCAGGATCAGCTCGGTCCGACCCGAAAAGACGTGGTCCGGATGGCTTGAGAGCAGAGCCTCGCCTTCGATGTAGAGGGTCGCTTCGCCCTGAATCACCTCGGCGAGTCCGGCCAGCAGATCGGCGTCGAGCCGCTGACGATAGAAAAAGAAACCGTCGCGGCGGCGCGTGCCGGGGCCTGAGGCATTCCCCACCCGGCCTTCGAGCTCCGAGAGTTCGGGGCCGGATTCCAGATCCACGGGGATGACCGTGCCGAGGTACGTACTGGCGTCGTCACGCATCACCACCAGCGAGGAGGCTCGGGCCCGCTCGAGCAGCAGGGCTGCTTCGTCGCGGTCAAGATCGCTCAGGGTCTCGTCGAGCAGCAGTTCGCCGTCGGCGGAAAAGACCATGGCCTGCCGTGCCGCAAAGGGTCCGAGGGGCCGGTCGCCGGCGAGTCGGCTGGCCAGAAGCTCCGATATGTAATCGCTGCCGGCAAGGGCCCGCGCCTGTTCGGCCAGCAGGCCCTGCAACTGCTCCCGCGCAGTCTCGAGTCCTTCCCTGGTCTCGGCTCGGGCGTCATCGGTCAACCATTCGCGGTTGATGCGGTCGATGAACGTGCCTGCCATCAACAATGGCAGCATGCCCAAAAGGAACGACAGTGCCAGGAAGCGCTCCTGAAGTCCGAGTCTGGCCCCACGCCAACCTCCGGTCGCCAACCTCGCCGTCAGGGGCAGCAGGGACAGGACGGCCAACAGCAAAAGGTCCAGCAGAATCAGGCGGGACAGATCGAGCAGCCGGTCGCCGAGGCCCGGCTCCTCCACGCCGATGAGGATGCCGTCGTCCTCTCCGTCCTGATCGGGCAACGGGCCCCAGAGGCAGCGCCACGAAGCACCTTCGAAGCGCTGGTTCGCCGGTCCTGGGCCCGCCGATCTCAAGCTGGCGGCTACTTCACGGGCTGTGGCCTTGGGCGTCTGATCACCGCTCTGACCCCACCATTCCCCGTCCTCGGCGCGCAGCAGCATGACCGGACGGTCCACGTCCTGACGCGGCGCATAGTCGCCGGAGTTGTTCTCCCACGACGACGGTGCGATCGCTTCGCGCATGGTCCGAACACGACCAGTCCGGATCGGCAACTCCAAGGCGATCCACCCTTCGGTGCCCAATCGCGTCACCTCGCCACGGAGCACCCACTCGTCTCCCGTCGCATAGCGGCGTTGTTCATGCTGGAGATAGAGATCGAGCTTCAGATCTGGGCGCGGCGAGACGGGCCGACCCCGGGTCCACTCCGAGCGCTGGACGAGTTCATAGCCGAAATCGCGGAATTGCCCCGAGGCGAAACGGCTGCTCCCCTGCCCCTCGGAGTCGAGAATCTCCACAAGGCAGGGCATGCCCAGGTCTGCGACTCCGGCTCCCCGCCACAGGGCGTATGCCGGCCAGTCGCGCCACAGCTCGGCGGCTTCAGGAGCGTGGGCCGCCGGGGCATCCTGCAGGACGGCCTCGTCGGCGGCCATTTCCGCCAGGAGGTCCTCCATCAGGAACTGGATCCAGTCTTCTCTCGGTTCGGTCATTTCTTCGAGCTTCCGCTCGAGCCAGCGGCCCTCCACTCCCCGATAGGCATGGGAGAGCCCCAGATAATTCCAAGTCACCGCGGCGAACAGGGGCAACAACCAGGCGAGCCTGCGCAGCGCGCGGTCCGATCCCATCACCAACCCCGAGGTGACGCGGACGACGAACACCACGATCGGCAACCCCACCAGGCCGACGAGTCCTAAACCGAGTCCGAAACCCCGGACAGCCCAGCCGCCGATCAACGCCGCGACCAATGCGATCAGCAGACGTTGGGGACCGCGGCTGCCTCGTCGCCGCCCCGCCAGAACGGCCGCCAGCAGAAACGCGCCGCCCCCGGTGGTCAGCAGAACCAGATGCAGCCCCCAGAACGTGACGGCCCGGAACGGCGTCCGCGGACCGATGAGCCGAGGATGGGCATTGACCGCCAACTCCCCCGCCAGGTCCCAGAGCAGGGCCAGCACAACA
Organism: uncultured bacterium; assembly: GCA_937910695.1. Lineage (GTDB taxonomy): Bacteria > Krumholzibacteriota > Krumholzibacteriia > LZORAL124-64-63 > LZORAL124-64-63 > CALEMW01. The sequence continues at coordinate 65,312 of CALEMW010000166.1, read as the reverse complement.
GCCGCACCGAGTCCGTAGACGATCTCCATCCCCAAACCGGGCTCAGCCCGAGAATTCTTCTGCTGAGGATGCAGACGGCGCGCGGCCATCACGGCGGTGATGCTGATCAGAGTTCCCGTCAACGCCGCATCGAGGGTCGACGAGAAAAGACCAAGGCCCCAGGAAGAGGCGAAGTAAGTGGGATCGACCAGACTCCCGAGCTCTCCTGGGCGAGAGGGGCCCTCCCCACCGAATCCCGTAGACGGCAACAAGTGGAACAGATCCGTCACAGCCCATGCGCACCGGACGATCCATGCAGTGCCCAACACGAATCCCGGCCGCAGGATGGATGCCGTCCAGGCAGGTAAGACAAAACCGAGCAGAAGAGCGAAAATCAAACGGCGGCGTGCATCACGCCGTTCCACCTCACCCGAGAGGGGACGTCCCGAAATGGTGCTGCGCAATACGGGCAGCTCCATGTCGCCGGGAGCCGGATCCAGAACGACGTCGAACGAGGCCCGCAAACCCCTCTGTGCGTCGCCGAACCAGCGGGTCGGATTCGGTTCGGATGTGAACACGACCGAGGTGCGCAGTTCAGCGTCGGCGACCGATGGAGATGATCCCGGTGATGTGAGATGAATCTGCCACTCGAGAACGCCCCGAGCCGACGGGGTCGATCCGCGCCAGACCCAACCCGCACGCCCTCGCCGCACTTGATCGGATTCCTCTGCAGCAGGCAGATCATCGTCCGGGAAGGGCTCCAGATCGCCTCGCCAAGCGACACGTTCGCCGTGGCGCCACAGGGCCAACGCCAAGGGAAAGCTGTACCCGGCCCCGAACGTCGGTGTCCAACCCGCGGCCAGGTTCGTGAGATGGGCCCCATCGGATTCGGAATCGTCATCGACCGCCCTCGCTGCCAAAACCTCCAGCTCCTGCCGCAGCTGTTCAGCGGAGAGGCCGGTCCTGGTCACCACTTCGTTGAGGTGGTCTTTCTGGGACCTCTCCCAAGCCGCGACATCGTCGACAACAACCGGCTGTGCGGCGAACCAGGCGGCCAGCAGCAACAACGGGATCGCCAGGAGAAGCCAACCCGGCCGCCGCAGTCCCTCCCGGCGCCAAGCCGCGAGCATGAGCACGGCACCGACCAAACAGAGACCCGTCGTCACAACCGAGACCCGACCGGCAAGACCCATCACCACAAGCGCCGCCACCAAAATGGTGGCGGCCCAGGCGATCGATCCGGTACGGGTTGGTTGGCTCATGGCGGCTCCCTGCCTCAGTGTCCGGTGCGAAGCTCGGCCAGGCGCCAGCCGGCCCGCTCCCGCACCCAGGTCACGAACAGCCGGTCCGATTCCTCGCTGCCGCTGCGCCGATAGGTCCAGTCGAGAACGGTATGGACGATGTCGCCCGTCGCCCCCGGCGATACCGCAACGGTCTCCAGAACATGCCCTTCGGTGGCGCGGAACAGTGATTTGAAGACGTAATGGGCACGGGAGGGCGTCGTGGTTCTGGCGCCACGGTCGTCTCGAGCCAGGGACATCACCGCCCCCTTCTCGGCAATCAGCCGGGCCAGCGACGCGTGGTCACCCACCAACCAACGTGCTCGGAACTGGGTTCGAGCCATGGCCAGGGTTGGATCGTCTTCGACCGGAGAGCGTTCGACGGCGACGGCGCTTCCGCCCCAAGCCGTCAGCAACAGCACGACGACCGGCACGCCCGCCGCCCGCCGCAAGCGGCTCCCCAAGGTCTTGTGATGTCGGTGCATGGTCTTCATCCGTCTCATTGTAGCCCATCGTGCGCCCATGGGAAACGACGACCCTGTGGAGTTCGTTCCTCCGGACAAAGAAAAAGGGGCGTCCCGTTACCGGAAACGCCCCTTCGGATCCGAAAAGGAACCGTTACATAGCCGGCTGATTGCGCTTGGCGTCGGTGACGTTGCGCCTGTACCACCACACCAGGACGGGGCTCGCCACGAAGATCGACGAGTACGTACCGATGATCACGCCCAGGACCAAGGCGAAAGCAAAGTCGTGGATCACCGCGCCGCCCAGCACGAAGAGCGTGCCGGCCACCATCAAGGTGGTCAACGAGGTCACGAGCGTACGGCTCAGGGTCTCGTTGATCGAGCGGTTGATGATGCCCTCGTAGCTCTCCTTGCGCCGCAGCGACATGTTCTCGCGGATGCGGTCGAAGACCACGATGGTATCGTTCAGGGAGTAACCGATGATGGTCATGAAGGCCGCGATGATCGTCAGCGACACTTCCTTGTCCAGCAGCGAGAAGACGCCCAGGGTGATCACCACATCGTGGATCAGGGCCACGATGGCCGCGATGCCGTAGCGGAAGACGAAGCGTACCGTGATGTAAAGCACGATGAGCACCAGCGCCGCGAACAGCGAGTTGACCGCGGCCGATTTCAGCTCGCCGCCGATCTTCGGGCCCACCGACTCCTCGCGCCGCATTTCGACTTCGTACCCGCTCATACCCGCCTGGAGGGCGTGCATCATCTGCTCGGCTGAATCGATGCCCTCGTCACCGGTCTGTGCGGTTTCACCGCGGAACGTGATGAGGAACTCGTCCAGAGCACCGAAGTCCTGCACCTGGAAGTCGCTGAATCCCGCGGCTTCGAGAGCTCCACGAACCTGGGCCAGTTCGGGGGCGGGCAGCACCTTCACCTGCAGGATCGTACCGCCCGTGAAATCGATGCTCAGCTTCGGCCCGCCGTGCATGAGCAGCGAGACGACGCCGGCGAGGATCAAGATGATCGAAATCACCGACGTGTACCGTGTACGGCCCACAAAATCGATGTTGGTCTTGGTCAGCAGTTGCATTCCCATTCCCTCTCTCGGGGCGTCCGCCCCAGGAGGCCCGCACAGCGGGCCGGTTCCCGTGCCGAGCTAGATGCTCAGCTTGGCGTGGGCGCGGTTCCTGGTGACGGCTTCCATGATGACGCGCGTCAGCACCAGGGCCGTGAACATGCTCGAGAAAATGCCGATGGCCAGGGTCACGGCGAAGCCCAGGATGGGGCCGGAGCCGAAGTACCACAGGATCATCGCGGCGATCAGGGTCGTGACGTTGGCGTCCACGATGGTGCGCGTGGCGTTGGAATAGCCGGCGTCCACCGCCGCCCGCGACGTCTTGCCGCGGCGCAGCTCTTCGCGGATGCGCTCGTTGATCAGCACGTTGGCGTCCACCGCCATACCGATCGTCAGGATGATGCCGGCGATGCCGGGCAGGGTCAGCACCAGACCGAACTGGGCCAGCACGGCCAGCAGGATGGTCATGTTGACCATGAGCGCCAACACCACCACGAAGCCGGTGAGCCGATAGTACAGAAGCACGAAGATCACAACGAAGGCCAGACCATAGAGGGCTGCGTTCAGACCCTGGCGGATCGAGTCGGCGCCGAGGCTCGGGCCTACGGTGCGCTCCTCCTCGATGTGCACGTCCACCGGCAAGGCGCCGGCACGCAGCAGCAGGGCCAGATCGCTGGCCTGGTTGCTGGTGAAGCCGCCGGTGATGTCGCCGTTGCCCGAGGGGATTTTACCCTGGATCTGCGGGGCCGACTTCACCTTGCCGTCGAGGCTGATGGCCAGCTGACGGCCGACGTTCTCACCGGTCGCCTGACTGAAAACCCGGGCGCCGCGGCGGTCCAGGTTGAAGGTCACGCTGAAGTTGCCGGGGCGGTCGGTGTCCGGAGCGCTGCGGGCGCCGGTCAGATGGTCGCCGGTCAGAGTCGGCGTTTTGTCCAGCAGGAACAAGGGCCTGACAACCATGCCGCCACCGATTTCGACGTCGTCCATCTTGAACTGGAATTCCATGCTGCGCTGCAGGATGCGCCCCTGGGGCGACTCGATCATTTCGCGCACCTTCGCCACATGGCGGGATTCCACGGCCAGGGGCGTGCCCCACATGCGGTTGAAGTCGGCGTTGGCGAAGATGTAGCCGGAGAAAGGACGCTCGGCGAGCAGGTCATCGGTCACGTCGTCGGAACCGGGCTGGCCGGGCAGGTCGCCCAGGTCCAGAGCGTCGTCTGCCGCGGGCGCGGGTTCTTCGTCGACAACGGGCTCAGCAGCTGCAGCCACGACATCGAGGCCGGCCTCGGCAACGTCTTCACCAGGGGCGACGGTCGCCGCGAAGGCATCGTCCATGCGTTCGAGGATTGTCTGCACGTCTTCGATCGGACGTACGAGCCGGAACTCGAGACGGGCCGTCGAGCCGATCAGGTTCTTGGCCCTCTCCACGTCCTGCAGACCGGGCAACTGCACCACGATGCGCTGGTTGCCGATCGTCTTGATGTCCGGCTCGCTCACGCCGAACTGGTCGACGCGGTTGCGCAGAATTTCGGTGACGCGCTCCATGGCGTCTTTGGCCTCGGTGTCGGTCAGGCCTTCGACGTCGATTTCGAGCACGATGTACATGCCGCCCTCGAGGTCGAGACCCTTACGGATCGCTCGGCTTTCCCAGGACGCGATTTTGGCGGCAAGGGCGGGGTTGGTCTCCGCCTCGACACGCATGTCGTCTGTGATGCGGGAGGCCTGGATGGTAGGCCAGAGCCCGATCAGGGACAGGATGACGATTACGGTCACCACGATGGCCCTGGTGGTCAGGGATCGGTTCATGACACCTCTCCGGTGGCTGGACAATACGGCAAAACAACGGCGCGGACGCTGCCCGCGCTTTCAATCGGGAAACGAAGCGGTCAGCGCCGAAGCACGCCGCAAACCGCCCGAAATCATAGGACGTACGGTGTTGAGAGTCAACCGGGGAGTGAACCGGGAGCATGATCGACAAGCTCGTAGTCGCCGTTCCCCAGGCCGACCTCGCCGGCGTGGAGCAGCAGATGACGGGGATCCTCCGGACAGCGGCAAAGCTCTGCAAGCGGTGCGCCGAGGTCTGTTTCCACCAGATCCGCCGCGGCCCGCTCCACGGCCAGCGGGTCCGTCCCCACCAGGATGCCCAGGTCCGGCTGGGGAACGTGGTGACCGGCCATGGTGCTCCGCCGTGCCGGCTCGGGCATCAACACGGCGCCGTGCAGGGACCGTCCCCGGAAGCTGGCCGCCACCGCAGCCGCCGCTTCGGCGGTCCGCTCCATGAGCATTCTGCTGCCTCCGACCGGGAACTTCAGGGCTTCCATGAAGCACTCGGCCAAACAATCGCCGCAACCCAGACAATTCTCGGGTCGGATCACCGCCACATGCCCGTTGTGACGGATGCCCTCGTTGCCGCAATAGGTCACACACATGCCGCACCCGCCGCACATGTCGCGCTCCACATGGGGCTGAACGCCTGTCTGGATCTTCACCAGACCCTCGGCTGCGGCGCTGCCGATCGCCAGTCCGTGGAGCACACCTTCCAGACCGGATTTTTCATGGAGCGTGACGCGCGACAAAGAAATCAAGACCGCGGCTCCGGATACGGCGGCGCCGACCGGAAACGTCTCGAAGTGACGACCGCCGACCGGCAGCTCGGCGGCGGTCGACGTCGCTTCACGAGGGGAAGGCGCCATGGTCGGGATCCAGCCGGCCCCGTTCAAACCCGCGATGAGCGGCTCGCGCCACGCATCCCACTGGGCCTGGACACGTTGGCGGGACGGATGCTCGGTGACGAGAACCAGCGGGACTGCGTTGGGCTCACCCAAGCCGTCGGCGGCCTTGCACATCCATGCGGCGAGCATGCCGCCGATGCGGGCACGATCGTCTGATGCACTGCAACGAAGCAAGTCAACCCGGCTCAAGGTGCGGCCTCCCCATCTTCGGGCACGCCGGCCGCGGCGGTCTGCTTCGCGGCGGCGGCGCTCCGCTCCTCTTCCAGGGCGATCAGTTCCGAGACAGTCACGAAACGAATCCCCTCGCGGCTGTAGCGAGGCAGTTCCCGGCGCAAGACCTCCACCGTCTCCGGATATGGATGACACAGGGCCACCGCCGAACCCGTCTTGCGCGCCGACGCCACAAGCCGCGCGAGCAGACGCTCGATCTGGGCCTGATCGGTTTCGGCCTGATCCAAAAACATACGGTTGATCAGGGTCGGAATCCCGGCGGCCCTGGTCGCTTCCGCGGCCACCGACCGCGACGTGGTCATGCTGTCCACGAAGAAGAGTCCCCGTTCGGCCAGCACCTCGGCCACCCGGTCCATGGTCGGCCGGTCGGCGGTCACCGCGCTGCCCATGTGATTGTTCACGCCGGTCACGCCGGGCAGACCGGCGAGGGCTTCGTCGATGATCTCCTCGATCACGGTGTGGGCCATACCAACTCGGACAGGATGCTCCCCGGGATTCATTTCGGGAAAGCCTTGGGGCTCCATCGGCAAATGCAGCATCACCTCGCGCCGCCTTTGGGGCGGCTTGATCGGGCGCAACGGCCCGAGAGCGATCTCCTCGTCGCAGCCCCGCTCTCGCCGCCACCGGCGGGCCTGGACCGTGTTGGACACCGCACCGACCTGATCGTCGTCGGGAAGAGCCAATTCCGTGGCCGCCAGGGCGAACCGCCGCGAATACCGCAGCCCAGGCAAAACGGACAGGGTCAGCGGTACGTCGATCTTCAACATGGTGCGGGTCGACGGCGTGTCGCCGTTGCCCCAGTCGTCTACGATGATCGCCACGGTGGGAATGTCGAGGTCGCCCAGCAGGTCGCTGGCCGCGAGGGCCCGCTGGTCGCCACCCCAGCGTACATCGGGGATCTCGGTGCCGGCGGGGTGGATCAGCAGAACATGGGTCGCCTTGTCGTGAACCCCGAGATCGAGGCGCAGGAGATCGCGGTCCGCTCCGTCGTCGTCTGCATAACGGCGGCGCGGACGCTCAAGACGTTCGCCCCACAGAACCCGCCCTCCGACAGCCTCCAGGTCGGCCAGCAGCTCCGCCTGGGTCTCCCAAAGCGTACGTTCGGCAGGAGCCTCCAGCACATGACGATGGAGCGTGTCGGAGCTGTCGCCGACGGCGGCGTTGAAATCGGGAAACCGCGCGGCCAGCACGCCGTCGACATCGGCCACGACATCATCCCGGTAACCTTCCACACCGAAACGCAGCAGCGTGGCGTGGCCTTCTGGGCTTTGGGCCCAGTTCAGCACGCCCAGCACGACGAGGGCGACGGCGGCCACGCCTCCCCCCAGCCACATCAGACGACGTGAACGTACGGTTGTACCTTGGCCCTTGCCGCGTCCCTTGCGGATCTTCGATTGACGTCCTGGAATTCGCATGCCGTCACGATAAGCGGGGCGTTGGGGAATGCCAACAAAAAGGGGGAGCTATGGGCTCCCCCTCTCCAAACATGGCTACGGTATGGCTCACTTGGCGATGTCTTCCTGCCCGAGCAGCTTCCATTCAGTCTTGGTTTCGCCGTCCACAATGATCTGCAAAGGCACAGCATAGAAAAATTGTGTCGAAGTCACAGTGATGGTGCCGGCGTCATGGTGGAAAATAAATTGCACATCGTAAAACCCACGCTTAGCACCCGAAATCCCACCGAAGTCGGGATGAGACGCTGATACGTTCACCCAACCCTCGAGGGGCAGGATCTTATCTACGTTGACCGATCGAATACCATTGTTGGTGCTGCCATTACCCGGATTGGTCGGTGGATCGCCCGAGAACATGTTCTCGGCGATCCGCACCTCGGTGTTGTAATCGTGATCTGTGCCGTCTGTGTAATAGAACTGGAAGCGCGTATCCAGCATGTCCCGGTAGGTAGCGGCATCAAGCCGGGTGTAGGCGGTCGAGAAATTCTGCATGAGCTTCTCGGCTGTACTGGCGAACACATACTCCGGGGGGTTCGTTGGGTTCGTATCCCCCGTGTCAGGAGAAAAAATGCAGCCCGGTGCAGCGAATGCCAGCAGAGCCAGTGCCAGCACGAGCAGTCGGGCGGTGGTGTCTTTACGCATGATGACCTCCAAAAGGTCGGTACCCATAACGGGCGGATCGTCGTTCCTAGCTGACTATCGTTCGTCACATCATAGGCTAGCAATATCCGATCAACTACCTCCCGAAGCTGCGTAGGCCCCGCGGCGCTGGCCCAAAGAGGGCAACAGGGCGCCGGAATCGGGGTCGGTCTCTCCTTGCTCATCCGTCCAACGTGTCAGGCGCCATTCGGTGCCGTCGATATGAAACTCGAGAGTGGCCTGGGCCCGATAGAGCACCTGGCTGTCTCCGATTTCCGTCACGGTCAGGGCGTAGACGTAACGGAGTTCCGCGCTGCTGGTGCCCGGCTCGTCACCGAACTCCTCGGCCTGAAGATCGGCCGTCACGCTTTCGACATTACCCAAAAAACTGCCGACCCATGCGACTTCCTGATCCTTGCCCCAACCGTCCCAATCGACGTCGGGGTAGTTGGACAGGGCGCCGCTGTCGGGAACAAACACGAAATCGTCCGAGAGCATCCTCTCGTATCCGCTCGGATCCCCTCCCGCCAGGGCACGTTCCAGGTTGCCCAGCACGTTGTCCGTACTCAGCGGCGGCAGATAATCGATCGTGTTCGTTCCGGGCAGTTCAGGATCGCGGGGCTCGAACAGGCATCCCGCACATAAAACAACCGTCAAAAGTATAGCAAAGATCAGACCGCGGCGAAAGAGTATCATCAGAACCCCCAATTCAGCTGGAAATCGGCGTCCCAATAGTCTTTTCCCTCATCGCGGATGCTGGGGCCGTGGGCGTAGATCTTGCGAACGCTGAGCTTCAGGTTGCGCCCTTGGCCGAATCCCTTGTCGACGGAGCAGCCTACGCCGATATCGCCGCTGTAACGGTCGGTCACGGTGATCCTGTCCCCGTACGACTCCTTCAGATCGCGGCCGCTGTAGGTGGTCCCCTCGAGGGAGAACCAGTCGTTGACGCGGTAGGCCAGACTCACGTTCAACTTGTCGACGCGCTGATCGGATTCGAAGAAGTAGTAGCTGTTGCCCACAACGTCGTCGCTGATCTTCTTGCCGTTGAGCGTGATGCTGTGGTTGTGACGCATGGTCACGCGAAGCCTCTGGTTGGGATGCAGAATGACCGAGGTCTCCAGGTTGCCGCGCTTGTTGAAGTCGTCCTGTTTGTTCACGGCCTCCAGATCCGAAAACAAGAAGTCCGTGTACTGGATCCAGACCCGGAAACTCTGCTCGATATCGAGCCAGCGCGCGACCGGCCAGCTGTACTGCGGACTGATCTCGTAGGTGTCCTTGACGCTGTTGTTGGCCGAGCGCGAACTCCGGATCGAAATATCCTCAACCCGCCGCGCATCGAAGACGAGGTCGACGGACACGCCGTTGTCCCACAGCGTGCGGAGCTTGAGGTTGGCACTGGCGTCGATGCGGTCGCGGTCGTTCTGGTTGAACATGTTCTGGGCGATGTCCTGGCTGATGCCGTTGTTCAGATTGAGCACCAGGTCGGTGTCAGCGAAGAGCTGATGGACCCAGAGGGCCTTGACCGTTTGACTCGTCGTGACCTGCCGACCGCGGGGAATCGTGGCACCCTGATATGTCTGGTCGCTCCAGCCCCAAAGATACTTGTAGGACAGCCGCAATGAATCCGCAGATCCGAGGCGAAAGGAGAGGCTGACGTCGGCCATGTCCTGCCGCCGCTCCTTGACGCCCACGCCGCTCCGCAGATAACTGTTCTCGGATATGTCGCGGCTTCCCAACACCTTCAGCACGGCCGAACCGGCGTGGACTTCGTTGCTCCACTCGAATGTCACCGCATCGTTACTCTCAAGCTCCTCGACAATCTTCTCGGTGGCCCCGATGGTGTCGATGACGCCGTTGGCATTGCGGCGGTAATCCAGATACCGCTTTTCGAAATTCGAATTCTTGACCGTGACGCTGCCGATCAGCCGGCCCCGCCTGTAGCCCACCCCCGCCCGCAGCGTATCGCCGTTGGCCGACGAGGGATTGGTCTGCACTCCCAGGGAGCGCTCACCGGACTCGGTCATGGTGAAGGCGCCCGTCTTGAATCGCAGTCCCTCCAGCGGCTCCCACGAAGAGCGCAAGGCGCCGGCGAGACTGGCCTCGGAAAAATCGTTGCGCTGGTTCTGCTGCACGCCCGCCTGATTGGTGGTGGCGCCCGTCAGGTCCAGATCGTGAGTCACACCGCCGAGGACGATGTCCTGGGCGCCGATCCCGGCCTGTGCCTGCTTGAAGTCGCGCCGGTTGATGGTGGTCTGGCCCGTGGTGTTGGTGATTTCCTCTTCGTTCCAGTTCTCGAGGAGAGTGAGGTCGTACGACAAGAGCTGTTTGCCCGGCGAGCGGTATGTGACCGTCCCATCGCGTTTCGAGCTGGTCGTCTCCTTGGTGCGGTAAGACTCATGAGACAGCGAGCCGGTCTGGGACATCAGGCTGCCGTCTTTGAACGAGAAGGTGTTGTTGAACCCGCCGCTGAAGATCACGCTGCGCAGAGCCGCGTTCGCCGACGCGCTGGGGCTGCGGGTCCAGCTAGTGATCAGAGGAACCCTTGGAGTCAACGTCTGCTGTCCACTCTGGGCCAGGGCCATGGCCCTTTCGATGCCTGACATGACCGCAGGCTCCGTCGCGGCGCTGGAATCGGCCGCCGCCGCTGCGACAGTATCGGAAGCCGCAGACGATTGGGCCGATGCCGTCCCGATCGCTGAAGACAGAATCACCCACAAGACGCCGATGATCAATGGCATGCGGTATGGCCTACGGTTCACGCCTGCTCCCACTCCGTAACCCTGCGAGCCAGCTCACGCAGCCGACCGCGGTCCACCTGCTCGGGTCGATCCCCCGGGGCGATGCCCGCCTTCGACAACACATCGAGTGCCGCGTCGGCGTCGTCGTTCAGACGTGTGCGGAGGATCCGAGACAATTGCTTGCGACGATGAATGAACAGGGACTTGATCACGTCCTTGAACGCCAGAAACTCATCTTGTTCCCAAGCATCTGCTCTGGGCTTCAACCTGACGATGGCCGACTTAACATCCGGCCGCGGCCAGAATACGCTGGACGGTACCTGCCGCACCAGTTCGATTTCGAACAGGGACCCCAACAGAACCGAGAGCACGCCGTACTCCTTGCCGCCCGGTCCCGAAACGAGACGCTGGGCGACTTCGCGCTGCACCATGAATACGCCGCCCGACGTCCGCTCCCTGTGATCGGCCAAAGCGAAGAGAACTTCACTGGTGAGCACGTAGGGCAGATTCCCCGCCACCACGGGGCTTGCTCCCGCAACGGCCAGCAGAGCGGCCCAATCGAGGCGGGCGATATCGCCCTCATGAAGGGTGAAGCGCGGTTCCGCGCCCAGTTCGCTGCGCAACAGTTCGCAGAGCCCGCGATCGACCTCCACCGCCAACACGCTGGCACCGGCGTCGAGCAGAGGGCGGGTCAGGGCGCCGCCGCCGGCTCCGAGCTCGAGGACATCGGAGCTCAAGGCCAGAACGTCGCCCGCGACGGCGCGGGCGAGATTGCCGTCGATCAGAAAGTTCTGGCCTCTCTTCTTGGTGGGCTTGACGCCGTGGGCGCGCAGCAGCTCCTGCTGACTGAGACGGTCGTCCGCGGTCACGGCGCCACCTCCATGCCCAGCACTCGTTCGAGATTCACCCTGACCTGGAATGCCAAATCAGCCTCGTTCAGACCAAAGACCTCGGCCACCCTCGCCGCGGTCAATGCCAGATAGGACGGTTCGTTGCGCCGCCCCCGATGGGGCACAGGCGGTAGCCAGGGGGCATCGGTTTCGAGAACCACGTCACGAGGGGTGACATGGGTCAGGACCTCGGGCAGAAGGCTCGTCTTGTAGGTGACCGGACCGCCGATCCCGAGCAGAAAACCACGCTCGACGCCCCAGCGGGCGACCTCTTCATCGCCCGCAAAGGCGTGCATGATACCGCGGCGGGCCGGCAGACCATGGTCCGTCAGCTCGGCGATGGCTTCGGCGTAGGCATCTCGGATGTGGAGGATCACCGGCAGATTCACGCGGTCGGCCAAGACGAGCTGGGCCCGGAACGCAGCATGTTGAGCGGGGCGCGGCGACAGGTCGCGAAAATAGTCGAGGCCGATCTCACCCACGGCCACCACGCGGGGATGGGCCGCCAAAGCCTCCAACCTCTCCAGAACGCGTTCCCCTGCCGACGTCAAACGGCCATCGGCGCCGGCGAGGTCGAGAGCGTCGTGGGGATGCACTCCCACCGCCGCCAGGATCTCCGGATGGCGTTCGGCCAGGGCCACCGACGCCTCGCTGCTCTCGAGGTCGTAACCCACGTTGAGAAAACGGGTGACACCGGCTTCGCGAGCACGGGCCAGGACCTCGTCCAGATCGGCCGCGAACTCGTCGCGGTTCAGGTGCAGATGGGTGTCGGTGAGCAAAGGTCCCCCGTCAGTGATTCTTCTTGCAGCAGCCGCCCGGGCCCTTCGCACGAGGCTGTGGCAGGTCGTGATGACGCTCCCAGTTCAGGTCCGCGACGGCCATGGTCACCATGTCGGCGGCCCCTTCGAAGGAAATGAGCGCCATCTCGCGCAGGAGATCCACCTTGCGGATCCGCCCCTGCTTGTCGCCGACGCGCACCACGGCCCCCACCTTGGGCATCCGCTTGAGGACTTCAGCATATCCCTGGTTCTCATAAGCGAGGCAGCAGCGCAGACGCCCACACAATCCGGACAGTTTGTTGGGGCTCAGTGGAAGCTGTTGGGTCTTGGCCATCTTCAGCGTCACAGGTGCGAAATCGTGCATGAAGGTGCTGCAGCACAGCTCGCGGCCGCAGAGTCCGAGGCCGCCCTTCATCTTGGCCTCGTCGCGCACACCGATCTGGCGCAGCTCGATACGGGTGCGGAATATCGCGGCCAGGTCTTTGACCAGCTGACGGAAGTCCACGCGTTTTTCGGCCGTGAAGAAGAATGTGATCTTGTTGCGGTCGAACTGGCGCTCCACACTCACCAGCTGCATTTCGAGGTGCCTCATCTGGATTTTTTCGAGACAGGTATCGTAGTCGTCCCACTCGTCGCCGCGGTTCTCGTGGAGTCGCTGGAGCTGGTCGGGCGAGGCCTTGTCGAGCACGCCCTGTCGCTGGGCCTCACGCCACCACTGGGGCTTGCTGGCACCCACATAGCAGACACGGCCCATGTCGCGGCCACGATCGGCCTCGACCAGGCAGTAATCACCCGTGACGAGGGGAACAGCTCTCTCGTTGTGGTAGCACGCTTTGCGGTGTCCCTTGAATTGGACCATCACGACTTCGACGTCGGAGCTCGGCATGTCGGCGACTCCCCGACCCTCGACAGCGGCGCGGCGTTCGTTCACAGACGGATCGCTCCTGTCGTGACTTTCCCCGTCCCGGGAACGTTCGCGGGACGGTTGGTCAGACGAGGGTGGTCCTGTCTTCTCTGGCATGTCGACTCAGCTCCTGGAAGAGCACGGCCGTCACCAGGCCGATGTTCAAATTGCGTTCGATGTCGCGACGCACACGTTCTAGGGACCCGATGTCGCGCAGCAACGATTCCGGGGATCGATCCGCGGCGAGCGAGGCGATCCAAGGGGCGTCGGCGGGTTGAGCCGGGCGCCAATCATCACCCCGCACACGACATCCCATGATCTCACTGTAGATCAGATGCAGGATCTCGCATAGCAGGATCGCGCGTTCACGTTTCTCGGCCAGCTCCTTGACCGGGGAGTTGCGCAGGGGCGTACCGGCCCCTCCGTCCTCGTTGATCCTCTCCACGAGTCCGCCAGGCAGCACACCTTTGTGCAGAGCTTCGGCAGCCAGCATGGCCGTGCCGCACCGGTCCTCATGGACCGATTGTATCAGTTGCTGACCCCAGGCGCTCAGAACGCGGGCCAGAGGCAGGCGCAGCCGCGCGGCCCGGCGGGCGTTGCCACCCCCGCGTCTGGCCAGAGTCGCGGCGTGATCGGCGTCGAGATCATAGAGTTCGCCGAGCAGGGCTGCGAGCTCCTGCTCTGTGTACGGCCCGAAGGGAATCCTCTGACAGCGCGACTGGATCGTGGGCAGTACTCCCGAGCGCACCGAGGAGAGCAGCAGGATCAAGGCGTCGGACGGCGGCTCCTCGAGCACCTTGAGGAAGGCGTTGGCGGCTCCGGAGCGCAGCCGGTGGGCGTCGGCCACCACCGCCACCTTGGTCGTGCCCTGGAAGGGCTTGACGCGCAGGAATTGGAGAATGGAACGGACGGTCAGCGGTGCGGGGCGGTCCGGGTCGCCGATCAAGACTTCGCTGCTCGAGGCCCAGGCAGGCTGATGAAAGGGATCTTCCTGCTTGGCTGCGAACAATCGGGTGGTGTCGGCTTCTCCGGTCGACGCGGGCGCCGGTCCGATCCAGCGGATATCCGGGTGCTGGAAGGTGACAGCCTTGAGACAGCTTTCGCAGTTGGGAATGTCGGCGCAAGCGTCCGGAGTCGGACAGTTGATCAGGCGGGCGACTTCAAGGGCCGTCAGCTCCTTGCCGCTGCCTTCTGGGCCGAGAAAGAGGTAGGACTGTCCCAGATCGCCGATCCGGTACAGGTGCACCAGGCGGTCGATCACGTTACGGCGTCCGGCGAAGCGACTGGGCACGATCCCCCCTTCTCCCGCGGGCGGGTCAGTCCTTGATGTCGACGACGAAGCGTGAACGCAGAGCGGTCACATAACTGGCCAGTTCGATCTCCATCTTCTCCGACTCGACGGCCTGGCGCACTCGATCGCGCACTTCGTCGAGGGTGAAGCGGTGCCCGGCGACCCGGTCGCGGACCAGGAAGATGTAAAAGCCGGCCGGCGTGAGGAACGGCGGTGTGAGCCCCCCCGCGGCGACATCGGCGAGCTGCGCCTGGATGGTCTCAGAGAGATCGGTCATGGCGAAGGTGCCGAGGCGTCCCCCCTGGGGCGCCGACGCCGGATCGGCGCTCGTCTCAACAGCCACTTTGGCGAAGGCTTCCCCGCCTATGAGACGGGCGTGGATCGCCTGCGCGGCGGCGTGGGCCCGCTCCACATCGGCCTCGCCGAGCTGGAGGGGGAAGAAGATCTGGCTGACCACACGGCCGTCGCCGTCCGCTGCGTCCACGCGCACGATGTGGATGCCGCGTTCGGTGACGACGGGCTGGCTCGATTCACCGACGCCCAGGGTGAAGACGGCATCCTCGAGGACGCGGCTGAACAAGTCGCCCTTGCTAACCTTGCCGAGGCGTCCGCCCTTGGAGGCCGCCGGTCCCTCGGAAAGATCACGTGCGACGTCGGCGAAAGCCACACCTTCGCCGAGACGCTGCAACACGGCACCCAGCTTGCGCTGCACCTCGCGCTGGACTTCGACATCGGGCTCTACGGGCACGAGGATGTCGGACAGGGTCAGGCTGTCGGGCGTGGCGGGAATCTCGTCGAGGTGCGCCTGATACCAGAGGTCGACCTCTTCCTCCCGAACCTCCACCTTGGGACGGATGAAACGGTGGATGACCGCCCGCATGTAGTGTTGGTCGCGGAGTTGGCCGCGGGCGCGTTTGCGGTAGTCGGTGAGATTCATGCCTTCGTCGCGCAGCGCCCGGTCGAGAGCGGCCTCGGAACCGTAGTAGCGGATGAGCTGATCGATATTGGCCTGGACCTCGCGGCCGATGGCCTCGTCGGAAATCTCGATTTCCTCCTGCCTGGCGGCGGCGATGATCAGCTTGCTCTCGACGAGCCTATCGAGCACTTCGGCACGCACTTCGGCCTCGGATTTGTCGACCTCCTGGCCGGCGTTGCGCGCCTCCAGGAAGTAAAGAGCGACCTCGCGATCGATCTCGCTCTGCAAAATGGCCTCTTCGTCCACGATGCCGAGAATGCGGTCCACCAGGACGGGAGCCCCCTGGGCCTCGGGAGCAGGCTGGGCGAACCCCGGCGCCGACAGGGCGGCGATCGAAACGATCGTCGCGATGGAAACAACGATCCCGCGGGCGAGGATCGACGGAATAACGGATCTCGACATGGACAATGTCCTTTGAAGCGAACGCCGGAGGGGTCGACTCCCCCCCCGGCGCTCAGGATACGCGGGGGCCTACTCGGCGCTCGTCAACGTCTCCCAGGAACGGGTGGCGTTCAAAGCATCTTCATTGATCTTGACTCCGTATTCCAAAGTCCACTGGGCCAACAGATCGTTCAAGGCGTCGTTCTTGCGGATCGTCTTGATCCGCGTGCTAATGGCATCGATGGCTTCGGTGAGCTCCATGTTGCGGCTCGGCTCGATCTCGTCGAGTCGCACGACGGCCCAGCCGCCCTGCACCGGGAAGGGCTCGGAGATACCGCCGATTTCGTTCATGGCATAGATGGTGTCGTGGAGCGATCCGCTGGCGTTGGAGTTGACCTCGATCTCGCCGTTGGCCGCCTTGTTGTCGGGATTGGCGCCGTGAGCCGAGAGGATCTGCACCCAGTCCCTGCCGCTGCGGGCGTCGGCCAGAGCCGCCTCGGCCGCAGCCTTATCCAGGGTGAAGACGATCTTGCCGCGGCGGATCTCGTTCTTCACGTACTCCTGCTTGTGCGCCGCCCAGAACTCGTCCATCTCCTCGGGCGTGATCTGCTCCTTGAACGTCACGACTTCCTCGTGGAGCTTGGTGATCATCGCCTGCTCGGACCTGTTGCGGGCCTCGCCCACGACCTCTTCGCGTTCGTAGTAGCCACGCTCACGGGCTTCGGCCGTCAGCAACGAGCGGTCGATCATGTCGGCGAGGATCTTCTTGCGGACGCCGCCGAGCAATTCGCCTCGTTTGGGCCGCTGGAAAACGCTCATCTGGTCAAAGGCGTTCTTGTAGTCACCCACCGTCCATGTCTCGATCTCGCCGTCGAGGTCGAATTGGATGGTGAAGAACACGCGATCGTATTCCGTGGTCGGAACGTCGAGAGGCTGCAGTTCTGAATTCGGCACCGGCTTCTTGGTCACCGGGTCGAGAAGATCCTCGGACTCGGGCATACCTTGATAGATGGTCCAGAGAGCGGTCTCGTCCATGGTGAAGCCATGGCGGGCACGGCTTTCGGCGAGGAAGGTCGACCTGCTCAGGTTCACGGCCCTTGCGATGATCGTTTCGCGGATCTTCTGGCGCAGCGCATCGTCCATGGGGGGCCGCTTGTAGTCGGATACGGCATCGAGGCGCAGCAGCCAATAACCGTAGACCGTCTCGAGAGGTTGGCTGATCTCGCCCATCTCCAGATTGAACAACGCTTCCTCGAACACGTCTTCGACGCGGCCGAACTGCATGCGCAGCGTGTTGTCGTTGTTGGGACCCCTGGAACCGTCGTTGTACTCGTCGGCGACGTCCGCCCACAGTTCACCGGTCAGAAGTTTTTCGCGGGCCTTGACGGCGTCGTCACGGAAGTTGCAGATGATGAAGTGATAGTCGCGCTGGGTGCCCAATTTCTCGTAGTACGCGTCGATGTCTTCATCGGACGCTTGTTCGGCGGGCGCCTTGATCAGCTCTTCGTGCATGAGCTGGCTCGCGTTGTACTCGATGATCGCGGTCTGAGTGCCCGTAACCATATCATCGGCACCGAAGCCGAGGTCGTAGGCTTTCAGGGCCATCAATTCCTTGTTCACGATGATCTGCAGGAAGGCCATCTTGCCTTCGCTGGTGGCGGTGTCGACGATCAAACCGTCTTCGCCGAAGGGGAGTTCGTTCGCCTGTAGCTTGGAAAGACGGTCCTCGAAATAGGCCGCGGTGATTTCACGGTCCCCAACGGTGGCGACCACCGAGGTGTCTCCACCCCCGCCACAGCCGGTGAAGAGGACGGCGGCCAGAATCGGCAGCAAAACGAACATCGGGACCAGCCGGGATGAAACAGCCGGTCGGGTACGGAAGAACGAGGTCATGACTTCTCCTTGCGGGATGATTCCCCTGGACCGATCGACGAAACCTGGTCGGCACCCGCCTCCGAGCGGAGGCGATCGACCAAGTCGAGCACGGTGAATGCCGCGGCACCGAGCTGATCACGATCAGCGGGGACCTTCATGACGAATTGATCGACGGCCTTGAACTGCAGGCCCTTGGGCCCGGTTCCCATCAAACCGCGAATTATAGTTGGGGAAGGCTCCCGACCGCCAGCGAAAAAGAAACTTAGCCCCGCCCGGCCCGCCCGAACCTCTTCCACACCGTTGCGGGCAGCCAACAAGCGGATGCGGGAAATGTCCAGGAGATTGGTCACCGGAGGGGGCATCTGGCCGAACCGGTCCTGAATTTCGTCGCGGAGCCAGCCGAACGCCCGCTCTTCGCGGACTCTCGCCAAGCGCCGGTAGAGCTCCATCTTGGTTTCGGGATCGTTGACGTAGTCGTCGGGCAGGTATGCCGGCAGACGCAGATCTACCTTCACGTCCAGCAGGGAGCTCGCCCCGCCCCCCTTGAGGTCGCGGATGGCCTCGTCGAGCAGACGGCAGTAGAGGTCGAAGCCGATGGCCTCAAGATGGCCGTGCTGCTGCTGGCCGAGGATGTTGCCGGCGCCGCGGATTTCGAGGTCGCGCATGGCGATGTGGTAGCCCGAGCCCAGGGCCTGGAACTCCTGCAGGGCGGCCAGCCGGCGACGGGCGTCCGGGGTGAGGACCTCCCCCGGTGGCGTGGTGAGGTAGGCGAAGGCGCGCTGGCTCGAGCGGCCCACACGGCCGCGGATCTGGTAGAGCTGGGCCAGCCCGAAGCGGTCGGCGCGGTCGATGATGATTGTGTTGACCCGCGGCATGTCGAGGCCCGACTCGATGATCGTCGTGGTGACCAGCACGTCGTATTCGTGGGCGAGAAACGAGCGCATGATCTTTTCGAGCTGGTCTTCCTTCATCTGGCCGTGGGCGATGCAGACCCGCACGTTGGGCAACAGCTTCTTGAGTGTGGCGGCCATGCCCTGGATCGTTTCGACCCGGTTGTGCACGAAGAATACCTGCCCGCCGCGGTGCAGTTCGCGCAGGATGGCCTCCTTCAGAACATCTTCGCTGAAGGCGCATAGTTCCGTCTGGATCGGCAGGCGATCCCGCGGCGGCGTATTGATCAGAGACATGTCCCGAGCGCCCATGAGCGACAGGTACAGCGTGCGCGGAATGGGCGTGGCGCTCAGGGTCAGCACGTCGACCTCCTTGCGCAACTGCTTGAGCCGCTCCTTGTGCCGCACACCGAAACGGTGTTCTTCGTCGATGACCAGAAGGCCCAGGTTCTTGAACTTCACGTCACGTGACAACAGTCGGTGCGTGCCGATGAGCACGTCCAGCTTGCCGGCCGCGATGCGGGCCGTGATGGCCTTGAGCTCCTTGGCCGACTTGAAACGGCTCATGACGTCGACGCTCGCGGGAAAGTCGCGGAACCGCTCCCCGAAGGTCTCTCCGTGCTGGTGGGCGAGCAGGGTCGTGGGACAGAGCACCGCGACCTGCCGGCCCGCCTCGACGGCCTTGAAGGCCGCCCGCATGGCGACCTCGGTCTTGCCGTAGCCAACATCGCCGCAAACGAGCCGGTCCATGGGGCGGGGCGCCTCCATGTCCTTCTTCACGTCGGCGATCGAGGTGAGCTGGTCGGGTGTCTCGTCGTGGATGAACGATTCCTCCAGCGAGCGCATCAGATCGCCGTCGGGCGGAAACGCATGGCCGGGTTCGCTCTGACGGGCGGCGTAGAGTTCGAGGAGCTCCGCCGCCATGGCCTGGATGGCCTTGCGCGCCTTCTTTGTGACCCGCGCCCACGAAGCCGTTCCGAGCCGGCTCAGTCCCGGCGAAGCCGCGGTGTCGTTGCTGTAGCGTTCGACAAGATCGATGTTTTCCACCGGCACGTAGACCTTGTCGTCGTCGGCGAAGTCCAGCAGCAGACACTCGCGTTCGCTGCCTTCGACAGCGATGCGCCTCAGACCCCGGTAGCGGCCGATGCCGTACTCCACGTGCACAACGAATTCGCCCGGGCGCAGATTTCCCGAATCTTTGACCACGGCCTCACCGCGGAACCTCGTCCGCGTCGGGCGCTGATAACGATCGAAGAACTCATGATCGGTCACCACCGCCAGCTGCATTTCGGGCCAGACGAAACCCTCGGCCAGACGGCCGACCGTAGGCAAGGCGACAGGCACCGGTCCATCCTGCTCCATGATCAACTCGCCGAGGCGTGTGGCCTGACCGGCGTTGTCGCATAGGATGGCGGTGAGGTAGCCTTCAGCCTCGAGACCGCCCAGGGTGCTGCCCAGGACAGCCACGTCGCCGCCGCGGAGCGACGGCCGGCGAGTGTCGTGGACCGTCAGCAGATCGGGAGTACGATCGAGCCAGACGGCCGCCGACGCGTCTGCGACCCAGGCGTCGGTCAGCCAGAGCGACGGCCGCTCCGGGGCCGCGAGCTCCTCGAGGTCGGCCACCAGAGCCGACCGCTCGGGAAGCCAGGGATCGTGCCGAAGGCGGGATTCGCGCAGGCCGTCGAGCTCTTCGTCGAGCAGGTCGGCCTGCTCCGCCAAGCCCACGGGGTCGAGCCAGATCAGGGGAGCGTCGGGGGGCAGATAGGCGGCCGGCAATGCAGTCGGGCCATAGAGCGGGAGAAAGCTTTCGATGCCGCCACCGTGAATGCGTTCCTCGATGCGCGCTTCGAGATCGACGTGATCATCGCCGTCGATCAGCCCTTCGGCCTCGGCTTCCTCGAGGCATCCGAGGGCTTCGAGCACGCCGTCGTCGTCGACGATCAGATGCGAGACCGGGAGCAGACGCAATGTTTCCACAGCGCCGGTCGAACGCTGGTCGGATACGCTGAAACTGCGGAGAGACACAATCTCGTCGTCGAAGAATTCGATGCGCACCGGCGGACCGCCGGGAGCCGCCACATCGACCAGACTGCCTCGTACTGCGAAGTCTCCGGTGCGGCCTACGGCACCGACGCCCTGGTAACCCATGGCTGTCATGCGTTCACCGAGGGTCACCCGATCGATGCGCGATCCCGCCGTGAGGCCCAGCGCCTGACCCGCCAGCCGTTCCGGGGCGATGCCCCGGTGGCGAGCACCGTAGAGAGATGTGACGACCAGAGCCTTTTCCCCCCGCGCGAGACGGTCGAGGCCGTGGATGACGCCGCCGACAAGTTCGGGATCGGGAGCGTTGCGATCGAAGGCCGGGACCTCCTGCGGGGGCAGGTAGATCACATCGTCGGGACCGAGCCAGGCTTCGAGATCGTCGGCGAGGCGGAGAGCTGATTCGCGGTTCGGGGCGACAAGCAAAGCGGTGCGGCGGTCGGCGGCGAACCAGGCGGCCAGCAGCAGCGAGGGCGTGGAGCCGTGGAGTCCCGAAATCAGAGGCGTCCGGCCAGCCGTAGGCTGGGCCAAGGCGGACCTCACCCTCGCGACGCCCTCGTTCAGGACCTCTTGGGGAATGATGCGGCCGAGCAGGCCGCTCAATGGAAGAGGCCGGTCTCGGGACCGGCCCCGGTGTGGTCGAGCATCTCTTCCTCCGTGACGGGCTGGCGGGTCAGAAGGTCTGCCGCTGCTTCCCGAAAGGCGTGATGGCGCGCAGGCGCTCGACGATGCGCGGGATCACCTCGACGGTGTAGTCGATGTCCGCCTCGGTGTTGTAACGGCTCATGGAGAACCGGATCGAACCATGTGCGGCGATGAAGGGCACACCCATGGCCTTGAGCACATGGGAGGGTTCCAGCGAACCGCTGGTGCAGGCCGAACCGCTCGATGCGGCCACTCCGCAGCGGTCGAGCAGCAGCAGGATACCCTCGCCTTCGATGTAGTCGAAACTGATGTTGGCCGTATTCGGCAGCCGACGTTCGGCGTGCCCGTTGAGCCGGCAGTCGGCAACAGTGCCGACGATGCGTTCGGTCAGCCTGTCGCGCAGGCCGCGGACGCGTGTGTTCTCGTCGTCGCGGTGGGCAACGGACAGGTCGCAGGCCACGCCCAGGCCGACCAGACCACTCACGTTTTCGGTGCCGGCCCGACGTCCCCGCTCCTGGTGCCCGCCGACGATCAACGGGCGCAGCTTGGTGCCGCGACGTACATACAGGGCGCCGACGCCCTTACAGGCGTGAATTTTGTGTCCGGATATGGAAACGAGATCGGCGGTGGACCGCGCCACATCCAGGGCCAGCTTGCCCGCCGTCTGCACGGCGTCGACATGGTAGACAGCGCCGTGCTCTTTGACGATGGCCCCGATCTCTTCGGTGGGGAAGATCACACCCGTCTCGTTGTTGGCCGCCATCACGCTGACCACGGCCGTATCGTCGCGCAGGGAGGCGCGCAGTTCGTCAAGGTCGAGCATGCCCTCGCCGTCCACGCCGAGATAGGTCACCTCGTAGCCGTGCCGGCTCTCCAGTTCACGACAGAGGCCGAGCACCGCCGGATGCTCCACAGCGGAGGTGATTAAATGACGTTTTTCGGGATAAGCGCGCAGGGTGCCCGTGACACCGAGGTTGTCGCTCTCCGATCCGCCGCTGGTGAATACGATCTCTCCGGCCGACTCCGCCCCCATCATGGCAGCCACCCGATCTCGGGCCAGATCGAGGGCCCTGCCGGCCTGGGCGCCGAAGCCATGCATGCTCGAGGGGTTGCCGTAGAACTCCGTGAGGTAGGGCAGCATGGCCTCGACCACTTCAGGGGCGACCGAAGTGGTGGCGTTGTTGTCCAAATACACGCCGCGTTCGGGGCGCTCGGGAAGGCCTTCGGCAAGGTTGAATCCGCTCACGACCTCTCCTCGACGACGTCGATGTCTTCACCGAAGTGCTCACGAAGCTGGGCCTCGACCCAGCCCTTGATGGTGGCCTGGCTGGCCGGACAACTGGCGCAGGCGCCGGTCAGACGCACGCTCACCGTTTGGTCCTCCACGGAGATCAGCTCGATATCGCCGCCGTCGGTGCGCAAGCCGCGGGCGATGTCGTTCTCGATGAGGTCCCGGATCCGAGCGGTACGCTCTGAGTCCGCCGCCGCAACGGGCAGGCCCTCGATGGCCACGGTGCCGTCGCCGCGTTCCTTCTGCTGCCAGAAGTCGTCGATGATGTGGCGGATGTCGTGGTGGCACTGGCTGCAACCACCGCCGGCCTTGGTGTAGTGGGTCACATCTTCGATCTCGCGCAGCCCGTACTGTTCTACGGCCTTGACGATGGTCGACTTCTTGACCTGAAAGCAGTGGCAGATCTCGACGTCCTGGGCGATCAGGGTGCAGGGCACGGCCTTGCCGAGCCTTTTGTAGTAGTCGATCATCGCGGCTTCGAGGGCTTCGCGGCCCATGACCGAACAGTGCATCTTCTCGCGGGGCAGGCCGCCGAGTTCCGCGGCGATGTCCTCGTTGGTGATCTGGGCTGCCTGTTCGAGGGTCTTGCCGATGACCATTTCGGTGAGCATGGACGACGAGGCGATGGCGCTGCCACAGCCGAAGGTCTGGAACTTCGCCTGGGCGATGTGTTCGTCGTCGCCGAGCTTGAAGGTGAAACGCAGCGCATCGCCGCAGGACATCGAGCCCACTTCACCGACGCCGTCGGGGTTCTCCACTTCACCCACGTTGCGCGGGTTCATGAAATGATCGAGAACTTTTTCCGTGTAATCCCACATGACACGCCCCTGGGGTCGAATCCTGGCCGAAAGGGGACCAACCCGGTCCGTTGACAAGAGTAACTCATCGGAAGATGGAATCAAGTCCTGCGGGAGCTGCGCCTGGGCGCCTCGCCGCGGGAGTACCACGTCTCGATCAAAAGGGCCAGGGCCGCCGCGAGAAAGCACCACGCAGACAGGTCGCGACCGGCCAGCAATGTACCAAGATCCCCTGCCGACCCAGCTTCAAGATGACGATCGACCTTGAGACCTGCGGCCTGCATTCCGGCCTCGAACAAAGAGGGGTCGCCAGGCGAAGGATCGCTTTCCGCCGCAGGAACGACCGTGGTCGCCGCTCCCAGCACAGCCAGGCCGTCTGTGAGGATCCAGGCACCGGCACCGGGAGCCGCCGGGCCCTCCACCCTGGGGCGACCGTCCGACCAGATGAGGGTCGCCCGCTCATGGAACGCGGACCGCGTCGCATCGGCGGGATTGTAGACGAGTTCGAGATCGCCGGAGAGGTCCCGACCATGCGAGGTGGCCACGGGCAGACTCAGAGGTTCTCCGGCCGACAGAACCGCTCCTCCCCCTTGGCCAGCGCCGAGCCAGACGGCTGCTCGTTGGACCAGGGGGGGGAACATGGCGTTGTCGGCCAGGGTCGTGGCGCCGCGGTCGAGTCCCGAAGCGAGCAGCAGCAGGCGCCCTTCGCCCACCTCGCCGGCCAACAGCAGAGGGTCGCCGCCGGCGAGTGTCGCCACCGGATTCATCAGACCGGCCCGGACACGCCAGCTGCGATTCCACTCGGCCTCGCCCAGAGTGGCCAGAGCATCGCCGGGCAGTCCTTCGAGCAGCGCATGCACAGGTGTGGGAACGGCCATGCGCTCGGCTCCGTCCTCGCCCCGAACATGGAATTGCCCGATGACGGTCGCTGGCGCCAGGGAGGACAGCAGATGATCGCGGAGGTAGCCCCCGCGGGCCGGATCGCCGCTGACGATCCAGCAGCCGCCGCCCCGTCGCAGCCAACTCGACAGATCGGTGAGACGGTCGCGGCCCAGGGGTTCGGGATCGACCAGAACGAGCACGTCGAAGCGATCAAGATCGCCACCGCTCCAACCGGCATGATCGGTCACGAGCAGATCGGCAGTGGACTCGCTGGTCTCGGCCGAGTCGAAGCCGGGTGCAAGGGCGTGGGCGAGAAAACGCCAGTCGTCACGGCCTGTGCCGTGGGCGAGCAAGGTCCGCACCCGGCGCCGCACCTCCAATACGAACGCTCGCTGGTCGTCGGCGGGGGCCCGATCTCTCGCCATGGTCACCCGACCGGGATGAAGCCCTGCCTCGGGAGCAGCCAAGGCGAACGTCACCGTCGCCTCCCCGTCGGCCACGGAGCCGGTCACCGATTCCCCCACGACCCGGCCATCCAATTCGAGGCGCACGATCTGCCCGTCGCGGGCCGGTCGTACACGGGCCGTCACCCGCACCGTTTCACCTGCGAGAACCGTGCGGACCGGCAGTTCGACGCCCAGCACCGCGCCGTTGAGGACCGTCTCACCCACGGGCAATGCCTCCAGCCCGTGTACCCCCACCGCGACAAGCTGAGCGGCTGCGGCCTGCAGGGTGCGGTCGTCGGCGTCGACGGCCTGGTAATCCGAAATCACGACGACCAGAGGAGGACGGACGCAGCTGCGGGCGGCATCGGCAGCGCCTCTGAGCAAGGCCACGGCATCGAGGGTCCCGTCTCCGGGCGACAGCGTTTCGGGAACGCCGTCAACGGCGGCGCGGGCCGGCAACCACGAGCCGAAGACTGCCTGGGTCGTAGCTTCTGCCCGCAACCACTGGACCTCGCTGCCGTCGGGCAGGCCCGCGGTCAGATCGCGTGCCGTCTCAAGTGCCTCTTCGAAGCGGGTCCGACCTTCGCCGTCGACAGCCTGCATGCTGGCGCTGGCATCGAGGATCACCAGCAAGGAGACCCGATCGCCCGCCGCAGGTGCGATACCATCCAACCGTGGTCTGGCCGCGCCGCCCGCCAGCAGCAGAATCGCCAGCATCCTCAACAGCAACAGCAGCCAGCGCCGCAGACCCGCCGTACGGGAACGGCGCACTTCGACTCCCCGCAAGAACCGCAGATCGCTGAAGGGTACGCGGCGTACTCTGCGATTGCGCAGCAGGTGCAGGATCAACGGCACCGCAGCGGCAACGCCGCCGAACAAGAGTCCGGGATTGAGGAAGCTGAAGGGCACGCAGATCTCCTCGGTGCCGCCGGGCTAACGCATGCGGCGACGGCGGCTCAAGTACGCCAGCAAGGCGCGGTCGAACGGTGTATCGGTGGACAGCTCCACCAGATCGATCCGCCGTGACCTCAGTTCGCGGCGCAGGCCGGACCGCCAAGCTTCGAACCTGTCCAGATACGCGGCACGCGCCTGGGCCGGATCGAGACGCAGGGATTCGCCGGGCGCTTCGAGATCCTCGAAACGGGAATCGTGACGATAATCGAAATCGATCTCCCGCGGGTCGAGCACCTGGAACACCAGCACCTCGTGGCCGCGATGTCGGAAATGCTTGAGGCCGGCGATCACATCGTCGGGATCATCGAGCAGATCGGAGAACAGGATGACCAGGCCGCGCCGCGGCAGCCGCTCCGCCACTTGGTGCAGCACAGGTCCGATGCTCGTGCCCCTCCCCTGGGGAAGTTTGGACAACGGCGCCAAGAGTCGGAACAGGTGGCGACGCACCGCCTTGGCGGGCACCGAAGCCAACCGGGACTCATCGAAAAGCTCCAAGCCCACTGCATCGTTCTGGTGCAGCAACAGGTACGCCAGACTCGCTGCGAGCATTCGGGCGTACTCCGCCTTGGTCACAGCAGAACCCTCGGAACGGAACGACATGCTCGCCGAACAGTCCACAAGGATGGTCGCCCTCAGGTTGGTTTCTTCGGCGAAGACCTTCAGGTAGTGGCGGTCGGTCTTGGCGAACACGCGCCAATCCACGTGGTTGATCGGTTCGCCCGGGATGTACTGGCGGTACTCGGCGAACTCGGCCGAAAACCCATGGTAGGGACTGCGGTGCAGACCCACGAGGAAACCCTCGACCACCAGGCGCGCCACCAGGTCGAGACGACCCAGGCCGGCGACCTGATCAGGGCTGAGGGTTGCGGCGTTCATGCGTCGACCTCGGCGAGGATGCGGTCGATGACGGCGTCCTTGCCCACCTCCTCCGCCTCGGCGTGGAAGTTGGTCACCAACCGGTGGCGAAGCACAGGATGGGCTAGGGCGCGCACGTCATCGAGATCGGGGGTCGGGCGGCCGTCGAGCAGGCACCGCGCCTTGGCGCCCAGCAACAGACACTGGGCGGCGCGGGGGCCGGCGCCCCAGCTCAGGAACTCTTTCGCGGCAGCCACTGCTTCGTCCGTACCCACCCGCGTGGCCCTGGCCAATCGTACAGCGTAGCGGCTCACGTTTTCGGCGGCGGGCACCTGATGCACGACGTTGCGGAAGTCGAGGACCGCGGCGGCGTCCAACAGCCGCGACGGCTCGACGCGCACGGTGCCGGTGGTGCTTTCGACGATGGTGATCTCCTCGTCCAGCTCCGGATATTCGATCAGGATGTTGAACATGAAGCGGTCGAGCTGGGCCTCGGGCAGCGGGTAGGTGCCCTCTTGTTCGATGGGATTCTGGGTCGCGAGCACGAAGAACGGCGCCGGCAGATCGTGGGTCAGGCCCGCCGCGGTCACCTGACGCTCCTGCATGGCCTGCAACAGCGCGGCCTGGGTCTTCGGCGGCGTACGGTTGATCTCGTCGGCCAGCACGATGTTGGCGAACACCGGGCCCCGCACGAAGCGGAAGCTGCGTCCGCCGGTGGTCGCATCGTCCTCGAGGATCTCCGAGCCCGTGATGTCGCTCGGCATGAGGTCCGGTGTGAACTGGATACGGGAGAAGCTCAGGTCCAGCACCTGGGCCACCGTACTGATCAACAGCGTTTTGGCGAGGCCGGGCACGCCTTCGAGCAGCACGTGGCCGCCGGCGAACAGGGCGGTGAGCATCTCGTCCACCACGCGGCGCTGCCCCACGATGACCTTGGCGATCTCGGCGCGCATATCGTCGCTGGCGCGCATCAGTCCGTCGATCCTGGCGTTGTCGTCCAACTCGTTACTCCCTGGTTCGTGACGCGGGTCGGCCCGGATCAATGTAGCCGAGCCGGCCTTCCTCAACAACGATTCACCGAGTTTTCGCCGACTTTCCCCGGAATACGGGTTGCGGGCTGCGCAGACGGAGTTCATTCTGGTCCTTCAACCTGGAGGCATAGATTGGTCAAGAGATACTACAGGGACATCGAGAAGGTCCTGCACCGCATCGACGGGACCCTCGCACCCGAAGCAATGCTGCGGGCCACCATCAACGCCATCATCGAAAGCTGTGCCGAGAATTACGGCATTGAGAGCGGCCGGTTGTATCGCGACCAAGGCGCCTACTTCGAACTGATCGCCAGTGTCGGCGAGCATGGCGAGACGATCCTGGGCAAGACCGTCGGCCGCGACTACCCCGTCATCCGGGAACTCGAGGCCGAGAACCTGGTCATGATCACCGCCGACACGCCGGGGTTCGATCCCGACATCGAAGCCCAATTCACCGACTTCGATTACGCCGCCATCCTTGTGGGCCGCGCCCCTGAATACATCATGAGTTTCGGCGTACGCCGCGCCGACGACGTGGCCGACCGGCTGCACTTCGTTCTGGAATCGATCCGCACGGTCGTGGATTTGAAGCTGCGCCAGGCCGGCCTCGAGGATCAGCTGCGCCAGGCGCGCCAGATCCAGATGAGTCTGCTGCCCCGCTCCCTGCCCGACCTGCCGGGCTTCCAGCTCGCGGCGGTGTCGATCCCCGCCGACGAGGTGGGCGGCGACGTCTACGACTGCCAGCCCATCGACGCCGACACATATGGTTTGACCATCGCCGACGCCAGCGGCCACGGCCTGCCCGCCGCTCTGCAGGCCCGCGACGTGATGACCGGCCTGCGCATGGGCATCGCCCAGGAGCAGAAGATCCACACGACCATGAGCAAGCTCAACCGCGTGATCCACCAGAGCGGCCTGGTGAGCCGTTTCATCTCGGTGTTCTACGGCGAGCTCGAGGAGACCGGCAACCTTGTCTACGTCAACGGCGGCCACTGCCCGCCCCTGCTGTTCAGCACCAGCGGGCGGGTGTTCGAACTGGCGAGCAACGGTCCGGTGCTCGGACCCCTGCCCGAAGCGACCTACCGGCGCGGCTACGCCTCGCTGTATCCCGGCGAAGTGCTGGTGCTGTACACCGACGGCCTTCTGGAGCGGAAGCAGGCCGGCACCCAGGACGATGCCGACCCCGTCGAGTACGGTCAGGAGCGCCTGATCGACACCGTCCAGGACCACATGATCGATTCCGCCGACGATATCCTCCACGCCATCATGGGCGACGTGACGGTCTTCGGAAACGGCCAGAGCTGGGAGGACGACGTGACGGTGATGGTGATCCGGAGATTGACGTCGGCAGAGTTCGAGCCCAAGCATCAGCTTGAAGCGGTCAAGCGGGATCGGGGCAAGCAGCATTCGGTCGTCAGGGACTGAACGTCACTGTCAGCGGCTCGTCGCCGCCGAAGTGATGACCGTCGGAATGATCACCGACATCAACACCGCCGCCTGCACCGCTTCGACGGCCTGCTTGGCGGCGTCCCCCACGAGATCGCCTTTCATGATCTTGTCGAGGCGCGCCTTGCGCTCCTTCAGCTTCTTCTTCTCGAAGATGCGGGGCAGGATGCCGCAGCCGTGGGACAAGGCGATCACCACGCCGGTGCGGGGATCGACCGAGGTGCCGTTCAGGAAGATGGCCCGGCGCATGCGCTCGCGCAGTTCCTTCTCGGGCTTCGGATCGACCTCGGGATACACGCGGCGACGGAAGAAGAGCAGCACCTTGCCTTCGTCCGCCTTGAGGATCTTCCTGCGGCACAGCGCCACCGCGACCCGGTGCTTCAACTGCTTCGTGTTGGCGAAGCGGGTGACCCAGGTCTGAACCGTTTCCCGGCGGCGCGAGATCCGCACCCGCTCGAGACATTCGGCCAGCAGTTCGTCGGTGGGCGGAGTGGCGTCGTCGACCTCGAGGAAAGTCCTTTTGCCGTCGACGGCGGCGGCGAGGTGGCCGTCGATCATCAACTGCGCCACGATGGCGCCGCCGACGGCCAAGCTCCAGCTCGTACCGAACTCCATGGTGCCCTCCTGCTCGCGGAGGGACAGCAGCATGATCTCCTCGTGGAGACCGAGATCCTTCGCTCGTGTCAAGAACCACTCCTCGTGATGGTGTCAACAGCAGGGTGCAACCGGTACAGAGCGTACGTCCAGGGCTGGTCCTCGCGCAACCCCACGCCGTCGACCACACAGGTCGCCACCAACTCGAACACCGTGCCGTACATCTCCACATTTTCCCAGCGTGCAGGCCCCTGCGTACGGTCGTACACGTAGTCCGGCACTTCGGCCGTAAGCCACACGCCGCTCGCGACCATGGCCTCGAAACCCATCTCACGCCCGAGCTCGAGGATCTCCGGGCTGACAAGACCCGCCAGGTCGAGGATGCGGCGTTCGCTGGCGTAACCGAGAGCCCCGATGTCGTGGGCTGCAATCACGGCGTCCGCGGGCGTGTTGGCCGCCAGCCACTCCCCTGTGCCATAGAAACAAGTCTCCACTCCGCGCGAGAATGCCACGGCGTGGGGACGCACCAGCTGGTTGAGCACGAACGCGTTGATCGTCAGGGCCATGACGGCGCAAACGAGAAGCACGCGTTTCGCGCCACGGCCACGCCCGGCCGTCCTCGGAACCAGCAGCCCGGCCCAACCGGAGAGTACGAGCAGCAGCGGCACCAGCAACGGCGACACGTAACGCGAGATGATCCAGACCTGCTTGACGGCGAACCCGCCGGCGAGGATCGCCAGCCAGGTCAGCGTCACGCCCGTCAGGGCCGTCAAGCGCGTCCCGGGATGAACAACTCCCTCGCGGCGGCGCCACACCGCGAGGTAGCGCACTCCCACGTAAACGGCCGCCAGCCACAGGAAGCCCTGCACCATGGCCAGCTGCTTGAGCGTCCGGAACAGATGGACGGCGAGGAACACGGGGTCGAAGGTCAGGCCGTAGCTCTTGGCCGCCGCCGTCTCGGGCGTGAGGCGGCCGAAGGCCGTCCAGGCATAGGCGAGCCAAGGGCCGTAGATCAGCGCCCAGCCTGCAATCGCAAGGGCTGCGCCCCGCACCGCCGATGCATCGGCGTGGTGGCGGCGCTCACGCCACAACAACCAGGGTGCGGCACCGAGCGCCAGGAGGTTGAACTCCGGGCGGCACAAGGCGGCCAGGCCGGCAGCCGCTCCCCAGGCGAGCCAGGGCACGCGTGTTCGGCTCAACACCGGCAGCAGCAGCACCAGCAGGAGCGCCCCGGCCAGCGGCGTCTCCATTCCCGAGAACGTCCAGCGTTGGAACCAGGCATCGAGTACGACGAGTCCCATCACCCAGCCGCTCCACGCCGGCGGAATGTCGAGCTTCTGAATCAACCGCGAGGCAAGGAGCATGGCCAGCAGAGCCGAGGCGAGGCCCAGGATTTTCGTACTCAACACCGGTGCGATCCCGAGTTTCAGCAGCATCACCAGCCCGAAGATCCACAGGGGCGACGTGGCGCCGTAGGTGGGCAGACCGGGATTGAACGAAAGCTCGCCGCGTTCGATCAGATGCTTGGCGTAGCGCAGATGGATCCAGGTGTCGTCGGTGACGTAGCCCCACAGCATCGTCCCGGCGAAACCGAAAACGAGCACGACGGGCAACCAGCGCTGGACCAGAAGGCGGGACGGCATTTAGGGACCTCCATGTGAAGACACGGCCGAGCATAGTCGCCCGGCCGTATCTCGTCGCCTCTATTATGCGCAACCTACTCCAAGAACATCGGCATCCCCGACACGTTCTCAATGCGCGCCCGGTACTCCAACGGATCGTAATACCGCGGCACGTTCACCCGCTTGGTACCCTCGACGATCGAAGGCAACGGCACCGCCGTGTAGCGGCCGCCCTGCAGCGCACACATGAAGCCGCTGAGTCCCTTGAGCAGGTAGTCCATGGCCAGGTTGCCGAAGTTCATGGCCACCATGCGGTCCAGGGCGTCGGGGGCCCCGCAGCGCATGAGGTAGGCGAGGTTCTGGTACATGATGTCCTCGCCGGTGCGGCGCTTGATCTCGTCGGCGGTGTGCTTGCCGATGCCGCCCAGCTTCTTGTGGCCGTAGGCGTCGGCCTCTCCCACCTGGTGGATGTCGCCGTCGATCTCGGTGGCGCCCTCGCTGATGGTCATGATGGCGTAGTTGCTCGGGTTGTTGGCCTTGTCGGCCTTCAGCTTCTCGGCCAGCACGTCCATGTGGAACGGCACCTCGGAGATGATCGAGCGGTTCACCCCCGCGAGGTAGCTGACGATCAGGGCCGTCTCACCGCTGTTGCGGCCGAACAGCTCGATGATGCCGATGCGTTCGTGGCTGCCGATGGGCGTGCGCAGCTGGGTGATCGCGTCGACCGAGCGGGTGACCGCCGTGCTGAAGCCGATGCAGTAGTCGGTTCCGAACACGTCGTTGTCCATGGTCTTGGGGATGGCCATGATCGGGAAACCGGTGCGGTGCAGGCGCGCCGAGTAGCTCAGGGTGTCGTCGCCGCCGATGGTGATCAGGGCGCTCACGCCGAGGTCCTCGAGAGCCGCCACCACGTGGTCGGTGATGTCGGCGGGATAGGTCATCCCTTCGGTCTTCACATGCTCGAACATGTCCTTCTCGCGCATCTTCGCCGGGTTGGTGCGCGAGGAGTGCAGGAAGGTGCCGCCGGAGCGGTCGATGGTGCGCACCGTGTTCCACACCAGGGGCTGGATCCAGGGCTTGTTGAACTCGGGGTCGCCGATCTTGTAGGCGGCCAGGGCCTCCCAGCCGCGGCGCAGGCCCACGACCTCGTAGCCTTCCTGCAGCGCCCGCCACACGACCTGCTTGATGGTGGCGTTGAGCCCCGGCACGTCGCCGCCGCCGGTGAGGATCGCGATCTTCTTCTTGCGGTTCATCACGTCTGTCCTTCCTGTCGTCCCCCGCCGAGCCAGCCGGCCCCGAGGAACGTGCCGTCGCCGGACATGCACGCGAGCCGCCGCATGTCGTCTTCAGTGTAGTCGAAAAGCTCCATGGCGAGCTCGTACTCGCGCGAAAGCGTGGTGCTCGAGACGGTGGGGTTGTCGGTGGCCATGCTCACCCGCACGCCGGCGTCGAGGAACTTCGGCAGGGGGTGATTGCGCAGGTCGTCGATGGCCCCGGTCTGGATGTTGGAGCTGAGGCACACCTCCACGATCACGCCGTCGGCGGCCAGCCTCTTGATCAGCTCCGGATCGCGTCCCGCGCTGGTGCCGTGGCCGATGCGCTGGGGGCCCAGATTGTCGAGGGCCTCCCAGATGCGCTCGGGGCCCTCGCTCTCTCCCGCGTGGACGGTCAGCCCCAGACCCATCTGCCTGGCCAGGGCATAGGCGTCCTTGAACAGAAGCGGCGGAAACGGCGCCTCCGGCCCGGCGATGTCGAAGCCCACCACGCCCACGCTGGAGTGGTACTCCTCTTTTTCCCCGAGCACCTCGCGCAGCAGGATCTTGGCCATGTTGCCGCCGTGGCTGCGCATGGCGATGACCACGATGCCGCTCTGAAAATCGTCGTGCTCGCGCTGGAACTGCTGCAGCCCCTTGCGCGTGGCGTTGAGGACCTGGCGGTTGCTCAACCCGGCGCGGCGGTGGATCAGCGGGTTGATGCGCAGCTCGAGCAATCGCACGCCGTCGGCATAGGCGTCCACGGCGATCTCGAAGGCCACCCGCTTGATGGTGTCGTAGAACTGGGTGTACTGCAGCGGCACGTGGAACTTGTCGAGGTAGTCCATCAGGGACTTGTCCTCTTTGTCGTCCCACTCCAGATAGCGCCGGAACGATTCGTAATCGAGGCCGGGCACGGCGCTGTAGTACTTCTCGGACATCTCCCATAGCGTCTCGGGACGGATGGAACCGTCGAAATGGCGGTGCAGTTCGGCCAGGGGCAGGGTGGTGATAAAGGAGCGGCGATCTTCGGGAGTCATGGCGTCCTCCGGAAACTTGGGTGTTTCCGGCGAGAAGGTAACGCTTCGGAGGTGGAGTGTCCACTTTGGGGAGGGGTGATTCTTGGGTATTGATGGATATGATCGCCCGTGCGTGGATCCACGCACGGGCGGTATGGTTCATCAAGAGGACGGAAAGGAGGATCCTCTCGGCCCCGTGGCGATGAGTTGATTTCATACGGCCGACCAGTGCTCCAAGGCAACAACTCAATGTCTCCCAAAAACGGTCGACACTCCCTCCTCCCCCCCGTACCCTGTACGGGATCTCACCACTCACGGAGGAGCCCCATGACCGAATTCCACAAGAACGTCCTCGACATAGACCTCGACGCCGCCGTCGACCACATCTCCGCCCGCCTGCGCGAACTCGTCTCGAGGACCATGCTCCGCCGCGGCGCCGTGGTCGCCATGAGCGGCGGCATCGACAGCAGCGTCACCTCGGCCCTGGCCGTCAAGGCCCTCGGCCCCAAGAAAGTCTTCGGTTTGATGCTCCCCGAGCTCGACTCCAACTCCGAAAGCGGACGCCTCGGCGAACTGCTGGCCAAGCACCACGGCATCGACTACGCCATCGAGGACATTGCGCCGGCCCTGCACGGCCTCGACTGCTACGCCCGCCGCGACGAGGCCTACAAGCAGGTCTTTCCCGAGTACGGCGAGGGCTGGAAGGCCAAGATCGTGCTGCCCGGCGGCCTGCTCGATTCCGACCGCATGAACGTCTACCGGTTGGTGGTGCAGGACCCCGACGGCAACATGCACGAGGAACGCCTGCCCATCGGTGCCTACCTGCAGATCGTCGCGGCCACCAACTTCAAGCAACGCATCCGCAAGACCATGGAGTACTACCACGCCGACCGCCTGAACTACGCCGTGTTCGGCACGCCCAACCGGCTGGAATACGACCAGGGGTTCTTCGTGAAGAACGGAGACGGTTCGGCGGACATCAAGCCCATCGCCCACCTCTACAAGACTCAGGTCTACGCCCTGGCGCGCCACCTCGGCCTGCCCGACGAGATCTGCAGCGTGATCCCCACGACCGACACCTATTCGCTGCCCCAGGGCCAGG
Source organism: uncultured bacterium (assembly GCA_937910695.1). Lineage (GTDB taxonomy): Bacteria > Krumholzibacteriota > Krumholzibacteriia > LZORAL124-64-63 > LZORAL124-64-63 > CALEMW01. The sequence goes on along the minus strand of CALEMW010000166.1, from coordinate 30,760 downwards.
ACGAGTTCTACTTCGTGCTGCCCTACGCCCAGATGGACCTGCTGCTGTGGGCCCACAACCATGGCGTGCCGGCGGTCGAGGCGGCTAAGGTCATGGATCTCGAACCGGTGCAGATCGAGCGCGTGTACCACGACATCGAGCGTAAGCGGGCCACGACGCGTCCGCTGCACCTGCCGCCGCAGCTCGTGGAGAAGGTCGGGGAAATCTCCCTGTAACTTACAGGGACTTGATCCGTCTGACTGAAAGGCTATCATTGGAGAAATGAATCGATCGGATGCGGGGAGAAAGGACGGGACGCCGTGAGAATCACCACCAAGGTCCGTTACGGGCTCAGAGCACTGCTGCAGATCGCCGTGACCTACGACGGCACTCCGGTCCCTTTGAGCGCCATCGCCGAATCCCAGGAAATCAGCCGCAAGTACCTGGAACAGCTTGTCGCCTCACTGCGCCGCGCCGACCTGATCGGCAGCCGCAAGGGCGTGCACGGGGGCTACTTTCTTACGCGCGAGCCCAAGGACATCTCCTTGTGGGATGTGTTCTGCACCCTTGAAGGCTGTACGCCGCTTGTAGAGTGCATTCCAAACCCCGAGTCGTGCAACCGTGCGAACTTCTGCACCACCCGTGGCATCTGGGAGCTCCTCGACCAGAAGCTGCAGGAGTTCTGGGAGAGTTTCACGCTGCAGGATCTGATCAACCGCCTGCCAGAAATCGAGCAAACCCTCGAGAACGAAACACATCTGCCGTTGGTCAACACGGAGCGCTGATTTTTTCTTACGATAAAATATGGATCATAAAATCCGAGACGGTCGCTGCAAGGCGGCCGTCTTGCATTTTCGGGCTGTCCTGTGGTTTTCCCGGGATTATCGTGTGTTTCAACCCTGTTGAGCGGTTGACAACCCTCCGCCCGGTGACAACCTTTCGACCAGAACCGGCTGCCACGCCCATGTCCTGTGAGGTTCCATCATGGAGTTCATCCGCCGCCTGCGTGAAACCGCCTCCCGAGTGGGTGCCACCATCGTTCTGCCCGAGATCGAGGACGAACGGACCCTGCGGGCCGCTGCGATGATCCGCGACGAGAACGTGGCCAAACCCGTCCTGCTCGGCGCCTCCGACGTGGCCTTGAACGGTCTGCGCAACCTGGGCATTGCGGCCGACGGCCTGGCCTTCATCGACCCCGCCACCGACGCCGTCCGCGACGAACTGGCCGCCTCCTATCACCGCAAGCGGGAACACAAGGGCATGACCCTCGAGGCCGCCCGCGAGGCCGTACGCGATCCCCTGCTCTACGGCGCCCTGATGGTCGACGCCGGGCGCGCCGACGGCATGGTCGCCGGCGCCGTGAACAGCACCGGCGACGTGCTGCGCGCCGGGTTCCAGGCCATCGGCACCGCAGCGGGCTGTTCGATCGTCTCGAGCTGCTTCGTGATGGTCAAGCAGGGCTGGGAGCTGGGCACCGACGGCATGATCGTGTTCGCCGACTGCGCCGTGAACCCGAGCCCCGACGCCGCCCAGCTCGCCGACATCGCCGTCGCCACCGCGGCCACGGCCCACGCCCTTTGCGGCTTCGAGCCCCGCGTGGCCATGCTCAGCTACTCCACCGGTGCCAGCGGCGCCGGTGCCGACGTCGAAAAAGTCGTCGAGGCGACCCGCCTGTTGCGGGCCAAAGCCCCCGACCTGGCCGTCGACGGTCCCCTGCAGGCCGATGCCGCCCTGGTGCCGGCCATCGGCGAAAGCAAAGCTCCCGGCAGCTCCGTAGCCGGCCGCGCCAACGTGCTGATCTTCCCCGACCTCGACGCCGGCAACATCGGCTACAAGCTGGTTCAACGCCTTGCGGGAGCCGAGGCCGTGGGCCCGGTCATGCAGGGCATGGCCCGTCCGGTCAACGACCTGTCGCGCGGCTGCAGCGTGGACGACATCGTCAACGTGGTCGCGATCACCGCCCTGCAGGGGCAGGGCGTCCGCACGTGAAGAATATCCTGGTCATCAACTGCGGCAGCAGCTCGCTGAAGTACCAGCTCCTGGAGATGGAGCATGAAACGCTGCTGGCCAAGGGCCTCGTCGAGCGCATCGGCATGGACGACGGGCATCACGCCTACACACGCCCCGGCAGCGACGGCGTCGACCAGATTCAGCCCATCCCCGACCACGAAACCGGCATCCGGCTGGTGCTCGCGGCGATCGCCGATCCCGAACACGGTGTCGTGAACGACCTCAACGAGATCCACGCCGTGGGCCACCGCGTGGTCCACGCCGGCGAGAAGTACGCCGCGAGCGTGATGATCACCGAAGACGTGGTCGACGCCCTCGAGGAATGCATCCCCCTGGCGCCGCTGCACAACCCGCCGAACATCGTGGGCATCCGGGCCGCGCAGGCGGTGCTGCCGAACATTCCGATGGTCGGCGTGTTCGACACCGCGTTCCACCAGACCATGCCCGACACTTCGTACATCTATCCCCTGCCCTACCGGCTGTACGAAGAGACCAAGATCCGCCGCTACGGTTTCCACGGCACGAGCCACCGCTACGTGACCCTGCGGGCTTCGCAGCTGCTCGGCCGCGACGCTTCCGAGGTGAACCTCATCACCTGCCACCTAGGCAACGGCGCCTCGGTGGCCGCGATCCGCAACGGCAAGTCCATCGACACTTCAATGGGATTCACACCGCTCGAAGGCCTGATGATGGGCACCCGCTGCGGCGACATCGATCCCGCCATCGTGGGCTACCTGGAGCGCCACGAGGGCATGACCGTGTCCGAAGTCGAGAACGTGCTGAACAAGCAGAGCGGCATGTTGGGCATCTCGGGCGTGTCGAGCGACCTGCGCGATGTGGAACGCGCCTACGCCAACGGCAACGACCGCGCCCGGCTCGCCCTCGAGGTCTACTGCTACCATATCCGCAAGTACATCGGAGCCTATGCTGTTGCGCTGGGGCGGGTCGACGCCTTAGTGTTCACCGCAGGCGTGGGTGAAAACGACTCCCTGGTGCGCGAATGGTCGTGCCGGGGGCTCGAGATCATCGGCGCGCAGCTGGATCCGTTCAAAAACGCCACCAGGCGGGATGAGGCCATCATCAGCAAGATGTCGTCGCGCGTCGCCATCATGATCGTGCCCACCAACGAAGAGCTGATGATCGCCCGCGACACGCTGGCCCTAGCCTTTCCCGCCGCAGCCCAGGTCTGAACTCCATGCACCGACGTTCTCTTTTAGCGGGCCTTGTGCTCGTTGCCATTCTCGCGACGTGCGCGGCCGCCGCGCCCCCCGATCCCGTCCGCGACCTGAGCGCCGCCCTGCGCGACGGCGACCTGGTGGCCGCCCGCGAGGCCCTGGTCCGCTGGATTGACATCAGTCCCAACAACCCTCGGTTGCACTACAACCTGGCCTGCCTCGACGCGCAGCTCGAACAGCCCGAAGCCGCGGTGGCCTCTCTTGCCACCGCATTCCGACTCGGGTTCGACGACGTCCGCCGCGCCGCTGCCGACCTCGACCTGGTCACCCTGCGTGAGCGCGAGGACTTCCTCGATCTGATCGAGGGGACGACTGCAGACCTGACCCTCGCCGCAACGCAACACACTCTTCATCTGCCCTGGGGGGCGAGCCGCGATGTTCGCTTCATCAACCAGAGCGGCGGTTCCTCCGCTCGCCGCACCGCTACCATGTCGATCGACGAGACCGGTCTCAGCTTGACGATCTCCGTTCCCGCCGGCGACATCGTCGCGGGTTCCGCACCCTGGTACGATGGCGGCGGCGTTATCCTGACCCTCACCTCACCTCGTCCCGAGGAACCATTCGACAGCGACCGCGCCTGGCGCTTCGGCTACGGACTCCGCGACGGACTGGCGACCGGGATCGTCCTGAGTCACCCCGAGCGGATCATCGACCAGGTCGTACTCGACCTGGCCCCTGTCATGGAGTGGAACGCCGGGAGCGGCACCCGAACCTTGGCCATCCGCCTGCCCTGGTCCCATGTGGCCCCTTACGCTCCCCCCGCCGACACGCTCTTCGGCCTGAACATCGAGATCGTCGGACCCGGAGGCGTGCGGACGGCAACTCTGGTGCACGACCCCGCTGCCGGAATCAAAACGCCGCGTGCCCGCCGCTTCCTGCCCCTCATCGTCGAACCGGGGCCGAACACGCCGACATCGCTGCAGGGCCGGGTCACCGATACCGTGGTCGGCGACCGCCCCCTGGCCATCGACCTGACAGCCTGGTTCCCGACCGCAGGCCACAGCGAACTGTTCACCGAAATCCAGGACAACGAAGGCAACTCGGTGGTGACATCCGGTGAAACCGCCGGCGGCGTCGATATCGTCGCCGGCCGAAATGACTGGCGCCGCTGGGCCGACCTCTCGCGTCTGCCCGACGGTCCCTACCGTCTGCTGGCGACTCTCGACCTCAACGACGGCACAGTGCTGACCTGGGGCGCTGGCCTGTTCCGCTTCGGCGGCAGTTGGCTGCCGCGTACCCGCGACCTCGTCAAACCGCTGCCTGAAGCTGAAAAACCCACGATCCTCTGGCGCCTCGATCTGGTGACCGACGCCCTCGTCGGCCGCGATCCTCGCCGTTCGCCGGCACCGCTGATCACCACGGTGGCCGAGACCGACCGCATCCTCTCCCGGTTCCACAGCATGGGCACGATCCTGCCTGTGGGAGGGGCCCTCGACGCCTATGTACCCAATCCCGACGGGCCGGGCCACGCAGTTGTGATCGTCACTCCCGAGGGCTGGACGCCGGTCACACCCTCTACAGTCGTGTTGATCGACGGCCCCGACGGCTTGACGACAAGGCTGAGTGACGACGGGGCCTTCACCGGCGATCCGATCCTCGTCACGCTCCCCAACGCAGCCGCAGGCGAATCCACCGCCGTCGAAGCCACGGTGATCTGGCTACGCGCCCTGCTTCCTGGTTGTCGAATCGTACTGGTGACTGCGAACCCGCAGATTGCCGGCGGCCCTCAGGCCGCCGACGTGCAGGTGAAGTGGGAGAGCGGGGATCCCGCAGTAGCCGCAACGGTGCGTGCGGCCGTATCAGACGGAGATCAGTGACCGAAGAAGTTGATGTCGTCGAAATCCTGGGCGTCCTCGCCGTATGCCTCGACATCTTCGCCATCGACGATGAATGTGGCGTGTTCTCCGTAAACGCGGCTGAATTCGACCTTCGACAACGTCGAATCGCCCTGATCCAACAACACTTCTATGAAGTGGTCGTTGGTCGGCGAAGTCAGACTCTTCGCACAGACGGGGCAGTGGAAGTTCACAGTCTCACCCTCGTTCAACGGAAAATCCGGATCAGCGATGAACCCATAGTCGCCTGGCTTCGCGTTGAAGAGCATCAGGCCCCGATGGGCGCCCTTGTGCACAGAGAAGACGATCTTGATGTTGGGATTCAACACCACGCGGCAGAACGGGCATAGATAGCGCTTTTTCATCACGGATTCCTCCTCGCCACTGCATGTTGATCATTGGCGAAGTCGCAACTTTCCGTCTACGATCACGTTGGTGATGCTGGCGGGAACCTGTGTTCTAACAGATCCGAAACCTAGGAGTCAAGCCGATGCGTTTATCGATGCTGATCGTCCTGTTTGCTGCCACCGCCGCATTCGGCACCCCCCACGTCGCCAACGGCCCAGAACCGGCCGAGGGTGTTGTCGATCTGCGCCTCGAACCCGTATGGGAAGTCGGCGGCGAAGACGACGAGGAGACCATCCTCGGTCTCATCACTCAGATCATCGAAGACGCGGACGGTAACCTCTACCTTCTCGACCGTCAGCTTTCCCAGGTCAGCGTATTCTCCCCCGATGGAGAATTCCTGCGAGCGCTCAGCCGCGAAGGCGACGGCCCCGGCGAAGTGCGCGGCCCCAACGACATGTTTTTCACGCCCGAGGGCGACCTGGCCTTGATGCAGATCTTCCCGGGGCGCGTGGTGCTGATCGACACCATGGGCGAGCCCCGGGGCACGTTCCCCTACGCCACCGACGGTTCGAGTTTCGCGGTCCTCGTCCGCGGTGTGAGCAGCGGCGGCACCCTCGCCCTGGCCGGCATCAACCAGAACTTCGCCGGCGGCCAGCTGACCCAGGCCTACTTCCTGTCCAGCTTCGCCGCCGACGGTTCGGTCGCCACGACCTTCGTCGAGAAGGCCAATACCATGAACTTCGGGGCCATGGTCCTCGACGAACGATCTGTGGACTTCCCCTGGAGCCGATTCGACATCGATGCCTCCGGCCGCTTGATCGTGGCCCCGAGTCGCGACGACTACCTCATCGAGGTCCGCAACCCCGACGGCACCCTCGCCCTCAGCTTCGACCGCGAGCTGGAACCCTGGGCCAGGACCGAAACAGACGAACGCCGCATCCACCAGGCCCTCGAAGCCCAGGGTCGCAACTACCCAGCACCCCCGGAAATCACCTATGAGGACACCGAACCGGCCCTCAACAGTCTCACAGTCCTTGAAGACGGCAGCATCTGGACGGTCACCAACCGCTCTCTGCGCTCCCGCGCCCCAGGCGTGGCCATCGAATGGGATGTTTTTTCCGCTGAAGGCGGATATCTGCGCCGCGTGCGGCTGCTCGGCGACGCCGACGGCCTCGACGACCTGATCCGGATCCTCAGTCCCGATCGCGCCATCGTCGTGAGGAACTTCTGGAGCGCTCTGGCCTCGAGCCGCGGCGTCGAAAACGACGGCGACGAAGACCCTTCCCCCATGTCCGTCATCTCCTGCCGATTGGTCCCCTGACATCTTGCAGAGGATTCCGGCCGCCCGTGCGTTCTGCCGGGCGGCCGAGAACCCCGTCCGGAACCCGTTGCCCCCCCGCGCTCCAGACGGTATCCTGCGACGATAAATTGAAACTTCCCGGCCCCGTCCACGTTCACAACCCGTCCCCTGCCGGGACTGACCCTTCTCTACGGAGATCGCACCCGATGTATCATGCTCATCCCCTGAGTCCATCGCGATCCGTACGCGTTGCTGCGTGTGCGCTGTTGCTCCTAATCTGTAGCGTCTCGACCGCGTTCTCCTCTTCAGCACCTCCCGACCGCGTGACCAATGGTGACATCCCCGACCATGGAATCGAAACCGTGGTCCTCGAGGAGCGTTGGCGGCGCGGCAGTGAAGACGACGACCTGTTCTTCGGTCTGATCATCGCGGCTTTGGCCGACGACGACGGCAAGGTCTATCTGCTGGATGCCCAACTCAACGAGGTCATCGTCCTCGACCGCGACGGCGGCCTCGTCTCTACATTGGGCCGCAAAGGCGAAGGCCCCGGCGAGTTCAGCAACGTCGGCGCCCTGACCTGGATGCCCGACGCCACCCTCGGCGTGGTCCAGAGGTTCCCCGGCCGTATCGTGAAGCTGGCTCTCGACGGCACTCCCGCCGGCAACGTCCTGCCCGCCGACCCTGTCGGCGGCGGACGAGACATCCTCAATGGGGCCCGGGTCTCCGGCGACGTCCTGATCCTCTGCGGAGCCCATCTGACCCGCGACGGCGACACCCAACTGCGCCGCTGGTTTCTCAGCAGCTACGATGAGAATGCGACCCCGGTCGTGAACTACCTTGCCTCCGACGTTGTCTTCGCGTCCACCGACCGCCGGGTCCGCGAGATCGACTCGGACTTCGTGGGCAACGGGCGATGGGACGTATTGAGAGACGGCGGCGTGGTCGCCGCCCCGCAACGTGATCGCTATGCCCTGATGCTCTACGGGCCCGACGGCACCCCGCTGCTGGAAATCACCCGCCCCGCCGAGCCGCCCCAGAGGCCTCAGGACAAGCTCGACGAAATGGAAGCCCGCTACAAGGCCTCGGGTCGCTACACACGCATGGGCATTGAGCAGGAGTTTTCTCCCTACAATCCCATGATCCAGCAGATCGACGCCCGCGACAACGGCGAGATCTGGATCCTCCCGACCGAGGGCACCCGCCCCCAAACCGAAGGCGTCTTCCAAGTCTGGGACGTATTCACCGAAACGGGGACTTGGGACCGCCAGGTCGCCATCTCCGGCCCAGGCGATTCCGAACGCGACCAGCTATTCCTGATGAACGACGGCCGCGCCCTGCTCGTCTCGGGCTTCCAGAACGCCCTCGACGCCATGAGGGGACAGTCGAGCGATGACGAGTCGAACACCGACGATGCCGAACCCATGGAAGTGATCCTCTACGAGATCCGATGACGAGGTCCTGAACGACCCACGGGAGTACACGATGACGAAGCGATTCATCCCCATCTTCGCCGCCTCGGCCCTTCTGATCCTCGCCCTGGGCTGGTTCGCCGGCTGCGGCGGAGGAACCGATGCCGATGTCACGGCCGCCGATTCGACCGCAGTCGCGGCCGACGACTCGACCGAAGCCGAAACCGTCAAGAAAGAGAAGGCCATCAAGGTCGATGCCGGCCTGGTGCGCCGGGGCGACCTGGTCCTGCCGGTCTTCGCCGACGGCGTCCTGCGCACGCCGCGGGCGGTGGAGATCCGCAACAAGGTGACCGGCCAGATCACCCAGGTTCTGGTGCGCGACGGCGACCGCGTCCGCGCCGGCCAGCTCCTGGCACGGATCGACCCCCGCGAGTACGCCCTGAGTCTCGAGGAGAGCCGCTACCGTCACATCCAGGCCCTGAGCCAGATCGCCGCCGAAGACGAGGAGCAGATCGACGACAGCGAGGCTCTGGCCGACTTCGTCGCCGCTCGCGCGGGCCTGCAGGCCCGCCGCGGAGACCTGTCCGACGAACAGTTCCGTTCGCAGCTCCTGGAACTCGAGCTGGCCGCCCTGAAGGAGGGCGCCTTCCGTCAGGACATGTTCGCCCAGCGCACCGGCCTGGCCGACGCCCGCGTGGCCGAAGAGCGCGCCCGGCTCAATCTGGAGTACACCGAAATCCGCGCCCCCTTCTCCGGCGTTGTCAGCGGCCTGGTGGCGGTCAAAGGCGAGAACGCCTCGATCGGCCAGGTCATCTGTTCGGTTTACGACAACCGAAACCTCGAGGCCGTCGTGGACGTGCTCGAGGCCGACCTCGGCAACTTGGCGCCCGGGCGCCCCACCCTGATCGCGGTACCCGCCACCGGCGACACGATCCGCACGACCGTCGATGTCATCAGCCCCATGCTCGATCAGGCCAGCCGCACCTGCCAGGTGATCGTGCGCTTCGAGAACCCGGATGACAGGTACCGTCCCGGCATGTTCGTCCGTGCCGAGATCGCCGCCCGCATCCATCCGGACAAGCTGATGGTCCCGCGCGAATCGGTGCTGATCCGCGACGACCGCCCCCTTGTCTTCAAGGTGACCGACGAACCGCGGGCCCAGTGGCTGTACGTAGACATCGGTCTCGAAAACAGCGAATGGGTGGAAATTCTGGCCGTGCACAGCGGCGGTTCGCTGGCGTCGGGCGATAAAGTCGTGGTGAGCGATCACCTGACCCTGGCCCATGAAGCCAAGCTGAGCATCCGCAAAACCATTCCGCCGCGCGACCGTTGGGCCGCCGGGACGGCGGAGTAAGTCATGATCAAAGCCGCCGTCCAGAGACCCGTCGCCGTCCTGATGATCTTCACGGGTCTCGTGTTGATCGGAGTGCTGAGCTACAACCGCCTACCGGTGGACCTGTTGCCCGGCATCAACTACCCCAACCTCACGGTCATCACCAACTACAGCGAAGTGCCCGCCGACGACCTCGCCCGCCTGGTGACCCAGCCCCTCGAGGAACGCATCACAGGCCTGGCCGGAGTGCGTCAGGTCATCTCGCGCACGCGCGAAGGCGTGAGCACGATCACCGTGCAGTACGAGTGGGGCACGGAGATGGAGTTCGCCAACCTCCACCTGCGCGAAGCGGTGGATCAGGTGGCGAACCGCGACGACTTTCCCGAGGTCGCCGAGCGGCCGTTGATCCTGCGTTGGGATCCGAGTGCGCGGCCGGTGTCGATCCTCGTGCTCGAAGGCGACGATCCCATCGACGAGATGACCGAGTTCTGCATCGAGGTGGCCAAACCCGCCCTCGAACAGATCGACGGCGTGAGTCAGGCCGAGGTCATCGGCGGCGCCGACCGCGAAATCCTCATTGAGCCCGACTTCAGCAAGCTGCGCCTCTACGGCCTGACCATGGCCAACTTGCAGCAGGCCCTCGCCCTGAGCAACGTGAGCTTCCCGGGCGGCCGCGTGCGCAAGGGCCCGCTCTACCTGCCCCTGCGCATCCTCGGCGAGTACGAATCCCTCGAAGAGATCGCCGACACCGAGATTCCCGCCTCCGGCAACCGCGTGATCACCATCGCCGACGTGGCCGTCGTCCGCGACACCACCAAAGAGCCCGAAGGCGCAACCCTGATCGACGACCGCGAAGTCGTCTCGATCCTGCTCTACAAGGAAGTGGGCGCCAACACCATCTCGGTGACCGCCGAGGTCGACATGGTGCTCGGCCTGCTCCAGGGGCAGTATCCCGACCTGTCGTTCGACTATATCTATCGCGACGCCGACTACGTTCAGGAGAGCTTCACCGGCCTGCGCAACTCGCTGCTCTACGGCGCCGCCCTGGCGTTCCTGGTGCTGCTGTTCTTCCTGCGCGACTGGCGCAGCCCCATCGTCATATCGCTGTCGATACCAGTGAGCATCGCCGCCACCTTCGCCTTCATGTACTTCGGGAAGGTAAACCTGAATCTGATGTCTCTGGGCGGACTTTCGCTCGCCGCAGGCATGCTCGTGGACAACGCCATCGTGGTGCTCGAGAACATCAAGCGGCATCTCGCCGAGGGTAAGGAATCCGGTGCCACGGTGGGCGAGATCTGCGCTTCGGCCACCCAGGAGGTGGCCTCGCCGGTCATCGCCGCCACGCTGACGACCATCGCCGTGTTCTTTCCGGTGATCTATGTACCCGGCATCGCGGGCGAGTTCTTCCGTGACCAGGCTTTGACGGTCACCATCTCGCTTTCCGTGTCCATCGCCACGGCGCTGATCCTCCAGCCCATGATCTCGGCGCGCTTCCTGCGCAAGGGCGTCGTTCAGCCCCGCGGCATCTTCAAGCTCTCCGACGCCATGTTCACCGGCCTCTACAACGTGTACCACCGCGGCCTCGTCAACGTGCTGCGCCACAAGACGGCGTTCCTGGCGATCCTGGCCCTGGCCATGGTCGGCGCGGGCTTCATCGCAGCCGGCCTGCCCCGCACGTTCCTCCCCGACCGCAACAACGGCGACTTCACCATGCGTCTGGAGCTGCCCAACGGCACACCCCTCGACGGCACCCGGATCGTCACCGCCGACCTGGCCGGCTACATCGCCTCGATGCCCGAAGTGGCGACGGTGTTCTCCCAAGCCGGACAGACCGAACGGACCGTCGCAGCCCTCAAGGAGTACACGGCGGCCAACACCGCCCGCGTGCGGATCATTCTGCATCCCTCCCGCGAGGGCGCGGCACACCTGGCCAAGGTCAAGGAACGCCTGAGGGTGCGGCTGGCCCAACTCGAAGGAGCCGTCTACACCTTCCAGGATGAAGGCATCGGCCTGGGCGAGCTGCTGGCCAGCGGCGAATCGCCCTTCAACCTGGGCATCGTGGCCGAACACCCAGACGACGCCCTGCGCACGGCGGAGATTCTCCTGCCGCTGCTGCAGAACGTCGAAGGTCTGACCGACCTGGAAATGGACCGCGTGCTCGGCAATCCGGCCATCGAGGTGATCATCGACCGCGAGGAGGCCCTGCGACACGGCCTCGACGCCGAGACCCTCGCCCGTGAGCTGCAGGCCCGCGTCCAGGGCGTCGTCGCCACCACGTACAACGAAGTGGACCAACGCATCGACATCGCCGTGCGTCTGCCCCTCGACGAACGCCGCGACCTGGACGGTGTCCTTTCGTCCCCCGTGTCGGTGGGCGGCGGCAAAACATCTCCGTTGAGCAACTTCGTGGACTTGAGCGAGGGCCGTCCCGTGCGCGAGGTCGTCCGCCGCGACCAGCGCCGCCAGATCACCTTGAGCGGCGACGTCAAGGACCGACGCATCGGTCATGTCTGGGACGACGTTCAGATCGTTCTGGACAGCCTCGACGTGCCGGCCGGCGTAGCCTTCGTCGCCGGGGGCGAGCAGCAGGAGATCACGAGTTCGTTCCGCGACCTGGGCTGGGCCCTCATCCTCTCGGCCCTGCTGGTCTACATGATCCTCGCGGCACAGTTCGAGTCGTTCCTCGACCCGTTGATCATCTCGGCGGTGCTGCCCGTGGGCGTGCTCGGCGCCGCGATGACCCTGGCCCTCAGCGGCCACACGGTGAACATCATCTCGCTGATCGGTCTGGTGGCTCTCCTCGGAATTGCGGTCAACGACGCCATCGTGAAGGTCTCGACCATCCGCCGCCTGCGCCTCGACGGCATGCCGGGCCACGAAGCCATCCTCGAAGCCAGCCGGCTGCGGTTCCGCCCGATCCTGATGACGACCCTGACCACCGTGCTGGCGATGATCCCCATGGCCATCGGTATCGGCACCGGCGAGCAGATCCAGCGGCCCCTGGCCGTGACGATCCTCGGCGGTCTGACCATGGCCACGATCCTGACGCTCTTCCTCACGCCGGTCGTCTACGAGATCCTCCACAGCCGTCTCGACAGCCGCTTCCACGAGGAGTCGACACCATGATCCGGTATTGCGTGGATCACCCCGTCACCACCTGGATGATCTTCACCGCTCTGGTGCTGCTGGGACTCTACGCTTTGCCCCGCCTCGAGATCGAGGCCATGCCCGAGACGGAGCTGCCGTCGCTGACCGTGGTCACGAGCTGGACGGGCGCTTCGCCGGCCGCGGTGCAGCGTTCGTTGACCATCCCCATCGAGGAGGCGGCCCACAAGGTTCACGGCGTGGAGAAGATCACGTCGCGCTCGCGCCCGGGGCGCAGCGAAGTGTCGGTCAGTTTCCTGCGCGATGTTGACATGGAGTTCGCTCAGCTCGATCTGTCGGAACAGCTCGGCGGCATCAGCCGCACCCTGCCCGCCACCGCCGGCCAACCCCAGATCGTCCCCTTCGTACCGGAGGAGTTCCGCACCGAAGACTTCATGACCATCAGCCTGATCTCGCCTCTGACAGCCAACAAGCTGAGGGACAACGCCGAGAGCTGGCTGAAGAATAGACTGCTGTCCATCGAAGGCGTCGCCGATGTCGAGCTGCAGGGCGGCGCCCTGCCCCTGACCCGCGTGCTGCTCGACTACCAGATGATGGACCAGTACGGCCTGCACGCCGACGAGATCTTCTCACAAATCGACGCCCTCGACGACATCCTGCCCGCCGGCACCATCCGCCGCAACGGGCGCGAGATCGCCGTGAGCCTGCAGGACTCGGTGACCATCGAAAAGATCCTCGGTTCTGTCGTCGCCAGTATCGGCGGGCATCCGTTGACCCTGGGCCGTATCGCCGAAGTCGTGCCCAGCTTCGACGACCCGGTCTACTTCGTCCGCAACAACGGCGACAATGTGATCCAGGCCTCGATCGCCAAGCGCAGCGGCACCAACGCAGTAACAGTCAGCAAGCGTCTGCGCGCCGCCCTGCCCCTGATCCAGGAAGAAGTGCCCTTCCCCGTCGAATTCGAAATCGACACCGACCAGGGCAAGGAACTCGAAGACAAGCTCAACGAGCTGATCTACCGCTCTCTGGCCATCCTCGGCCTGCTGTTCATCCTGCTGGCGGCCGCCCTGCGTCGGGTCAGACTGACGGCCATCGTGGTGGTGTCGATCCTCTTCGCCATCGTGATCTGCCTGACGATGTTCTACTTCTTCCACATCTCGGTGAACTTCATCACCATCAGCGGCCTGACGGTGTGCTTCGGCATGCTGCTGGACAACTCGATCCTCGTGCTCGACGCCATCCACCGCCGCCTGGTCCAGCGCAGGCACCACGACCCGAAAACGATTCTGGTGCGCGGTACCCGCGAGGTGGCCTTCCCCATCACCGCCACCACGCTGACCACGGTGGTCGCCTTCCTCTCGTTCATCTTCCTGAGCGGTCGTCTCGCCCTCTACTACGTGCCCCTCGCAATCAGCGTCGGCATCGCCATGCTGGCGAGCATCTTCGTGGCTTTCGCCTGGATCCCCGTGGCCCTGCGCGGCACCGCCGAGAGGGAACTGGCCAAGCCTGAGTCCGAAACCGTCGCCGAAGTCGAACCCGAAGGATTCAGCCTGCTGTGGCGCTGGGCTCTTGCTTCAGCGGTGATCGCAGTCATCGGTTTCGCGGCCATCGGTTTCGTCCAGGGCTGGAACTCCGCCCAGGACCTGTGGGCCTGGTTTGTCGGCGCCACGGTGATGATGGTGCTGGTCGGGGTCTTTTCCAGCTTCGTGGAGAAGTTCACGGCCTTCCATCTGCGCTTCTGGTTCTTCCCCGTGCTGCTGCTCTTCGGCGCGCTCTTCGGAGGCTGGCACCTGTACAAGAACGAGGTGTCCGAGGGCGGCTTCTGGCGCCAGCCCGACAAGGAGAAGCTGTACCTCATCATCCGCCGCGCCGAGGGCACGGAAGTCACCCTCACGAACGCGACGATGGTGCTCTTCGAGTCGGAGCTGCTGCCGCTGGCCGACGGCATCACCATGAAGACGTACTGCCAGAGCAACTACGCCCAGATGGAACTCGACTTCGACGAGGACATGCTCAGGACCGCCTACCCCGAAGACTACCGCAACCGCCTGATCGTCCTGGCCGAAGAGCTGGGAGGCATGCGCATCATGGTCTTCGGGTTCGGGGACCCCTACTTCAAAGGCGGCTTCGGCGGCATGGGCGGCAACTCGACCGTCAAGATCACCGGCTACAACTCCAAGGAGCTCGAGGGAATCACCGAAGGCGTGACTTCGCGTCTCGAGCGCAACCGACGCGTGCGCAACGTACAGCTCACCGGCGGCGAACGGTTCACCCGAGGCAGCACGGACGAAACCATCATCGTCATCAAGCGCTCCGCCCTGGCCCGCTACCACATCTCGGTGCAGGAGGTTGTGGGCTATCTGCGCCGCCTGCTCGGTATCGAATTCCCCTGGCACATGCTCGTGGAGGGACGCGACCAGCGCCTGCAGCTGAGCTTCGCCGACGCCGACCGGATCCAGTACGACCAGATCGCCAACCACGTGATGACCACCCGCGAAGGCGATCGTGTCCGTCTGGCCGACCTTGTCTCCCTCGAGGAGCGGCAGGTCGTCTCGACGATCCACCGCGAGGACCAGCGCTACTCCACCCATGTGACCTGGGAGTACATCGGCACCGACAAGATGCGCCAGCAGTACATTGCCGACATCCTCGCCGGAGTGGAGCTGCCCTACGGCTACACGGCCGAAGACACGTCCGGCGAACAGCTCACAGAGGAAGAGGAGGAGCAGATGAACAAAATGCTCATCTTGACTTCCATTTTCATCTTCATGACCCTGGCGGCGCTGTTCGAGAGCCTGTCGCTGCCGCTGCTGGTCCTGCTCGCCCTGCCCATGGCCATGTGCGGCGTCATGGCCATCTTCTGGCTCACCGACACCGCCTTCGACTCCTCCGCCAAGATCGGCCTCGTGCTGCTGTTCGGTATCGTCGTGAACAACGCCATCCTGCTGGTCAGCCGCTTCCGCCTGCAGCTCCACGAACAACTGGACGAACGCCCCGATCTGCAAAGCGTATTGCCGGTCCACGGCCGCCTCGGCGGCAGCGACCTGCGCCACCTGCCCAAGGCCCTGCGTTCATCCCTGCTGCACAACGCCATCTGCAAGGGCACGAGCATCCAACTGCGCTCGATCCTGTTGACCAGCGGTACGACCATCGCCGGCATGCTGCCCCTGCTCGTGAAGTTGACCGACACGGAGGGCAAGGACATCTGGGAGAACCTCGCCCTTTCGTCCATCGGCGGCCTGGCATCGAGTACGGTGTTGATCGTCAGCGGTATTCCGGTGCTGTACTGGATCTGCGTTAAGATCGGTTGGCGCTTCTCAGACCTGTGGAACCGCATCCGCGGCCGCCGTCCGACCACGCTGTTCGACGAGGTCGAGCCGGCCACAGGGTCTTGATTTTTCAGTCCGTTGTGGCATATTCAACCACCTGACTCACGACGGCCCCGGCAACGGGGCCGTCGCCGCAGAACGACCCGGAGGAGAATCATGGCCAAGCATATCGACGTCCTGTTGTTGACCGCCCTGCCCGCCTCGGGCAAGTCCGAGGTGCGACGCTACCTCGCCGGCCTCACTCCCGAGCAGTGCGAACAGCAGTTCGGCATCGGCCACACCGTCCAGCTCGACGACTATCCCTACGTGCACATGATGCGCCGCGTGAGCCAGGAACTGCGCGCCCAGGGCGAGGATCCAGTGTTCTTCGACTCCGACAACCTGCCCATGAAAAACCCCCTGGATTGGGGCACCCTCATGGAACTGCTCAACGAGGACTACGATGACCTCGTGAACAAGAACCGACCCGCCCCCGAATGCGCCGTGAGTTGGTTGATGGATCGCTTCGATGCAAACCGCGAGAAGGTCGGCGCTCCTGCATTCTGGAAGGTTCTGTCGGACAAGTCCAAGACCGCCGTTACCGAGCCTCTGCGTCCCGAATCGGAGAAACTGCTGGCCGACAAGGTCGCCGAAGTGCCCGACACCCTCGAGGGCAAGACCGTGGTCGTGGAATTCGCCCGCGGCGGTGCCGACGGCTCGACCATGCCGCTGCAGGACCCATGGGGCTACCAGTACTCGTTCCGCATGCTGTCCGAGGCCATGCTCGAAAAGTCCTGCATACTCTACATCTGGGTCAGCCCCGAAGAGTCGCGCCGCAAGAACGACGCCCGCACCGACCCCAACGATCCCGGCTCGATCCTGCACCACGGCGTGCCCATCGAGGTCATGCTCGGCGACTACGGCTGCGACGATATGGTGCACCTGCTCGAGACGTCGGAAAAGCCCGACACGGTGACGGTGAAGGCCCACGGCAAGACGTTCCACCTGCCCCTCGGGCGTTTCGACAACCGCGTCGACCGCACGACATTCATCCGCGAGGACGAAGCGAAGTGGTCGGACGAGGACCGGGAGAATCTGCAGAAGGGTATGGGCGAGGCCTTCGAGCAAATTATGTCGCAGCTCTAGCGCGGCCGTTCGTAGCGCCGTAGGTTCATGCATCGAAGAAGCCCGGGACGGTCCCCACCACACGGAGGGATCACCCGGGTTTTCTCTATTCCAACTCTATCGAGGTGGCCGTCGTGAACCGCCGCACTTTCGTTCCCACTCTCATCATTCTCTTGACCCGGCTCGCGGGAGGTGGCTGGAAGTTGCTGGGGCAACAGGACCTCTGATCTGAGAACGGATTCTCGAGCAAAGGAGACCTGACATTCATTTGACACTCTGTTAGGATCCGATGGAGTCCCCGTAAGGGGAGTCGGCGAGTGCCACTATGGTGCTCGCCCTTCCCCGCGCTCACACCCTGGAGGGAGTTCCATCATGAAACAATGGACTTGGTTATTGATTCTGGCGACCGCAACCATTGCGTTGTCGCTGGGCTGCAGCAGCGACGATCCGGTGACCCCGCCCCCGCCACCTCCCTCAGGAACAACATCCCTGGTCGGCGACGACGGCGGCGAAGCAACGTCCTTCGCATCGTTCGAGCAAGTCTCGATGACCCTGGCGGATCTCACTCCCAACACGCTCTACACCATCGAGGTCAGTGACGGCTCCCGTGCCGTGATCGGCACCTATGAGCTGCTCACCGACGGCAACGGTGAGATGGACGCTTCCTCGGTGCTCTATGACCCGGTCCCCGGCACCTACGATGTATCCGTGCTCAGCACCAGTGTCACCTTCAGCATCACCGTGACCGAACCGACCGAAGTCACGTACATGCCCTGCGACGCTGCCGGAGACCATCTGAACAACATCGATGTTGGCGGCGGCGTCTACATCACGGCCATGAACGGCACGCCCGGCACCGTCGTTCACACCTACGTGGTGCCCAACCGCTACGACTGGACCGCCGGCATGTTCCTGTTCGACTACACCGGCGCCGTGGAGGAACTGACCTTCGACGTCGACGGCAACATCGCCCCGACGCTCATCTGGCAGTCCGCCTCCAACACCGAGGCCACCGCCTGGGACGTCGTGATCGACGTCAACCGCAACGGCGTTTACGACGCCGGCGACTTCCTCGACGGCCAGATCGGCGTCGGCTTCGTGGTCCAGGAACTGGATGTGGACAAAGTGCTGATCGACGGCCACATCATCGAGCGCCTGTCCTCGGACGTGAACTACGTCTACCGCGACCTCTTCGACACGGGCGACAACGTCTACGTGTACCTGAACCCCGTCGCCCGTCTGCGCAACCTGGGCGGCAACCGTTACGTGAAGTGGTACATCGTGCCCCACCAGGCCACCTGGAACGACCAGGACCCCCTGACCCCCGTCGAAACGCCCCTCGGCGACACCATGCAGTACGGCTGCACCAACGCCGGCCGCCGTCTGGTCTGGCCCTCCCCGCTGACTCCCGGCCAGTACGACATCGTGCTCGACGTCGACGGCGACGAACTCTACGACAAGGGTTCGGATATCCTCGACGGCTACAGCGGTCCTGGCGACAAGATCGGCTTCACCGTCCAGGCAGCCCGTGAGACCAAGGACTGGACGATCCTCGTCTACTCCGACGGTGAGGGCGGCCTCTCCGCCACACGTTCCCAGTACGCCAACGAGATCGCCGCCAACATGGACGGCGACACCTACTGCGGCGTGCTGTTCGACGGCGACGACGCCGCCGGCTACACCGACTGCAAGCGCTACGTCGTGACCGCGGGCTCGGTGACCGAGGACGCCGACTACGGCGAACTCAACATGGGCAATCCGCTCACCCTGCACGACTTCCTGACCTGGGGCATCGCCAAGTTCCCGGCCCGCAAGTACATGGTCGTGCTTTCGAACCACGGCGGCAGCTGGTTCAACGAGAGCCACGCCGTTCCCAACGAGCTGTGGTACGACGATCCGTCCCAGAAGGCCATGTGCTACGACAACGGCGACGGCCTGAACATGTACGAACTGGAAGCCGTGTACCGCGACATCAAGACCATGGTGGGCGACAAGCTCGACGTGATCTGGTACCAGGGCTGCCTCATGGGCGCCGTGGAAGTCGCGGCGGTGTCGAAGAACTATTTCGACTACATGGTGGCCCACGAAACCGTTCGCTACGGCAGCGAGAACGCCAACAAGTTCCCGAACGTCGTAACGTTCCTGAACGGCAACCCGAGCGCCAAGAACGCAGCCGAGAATTGCGTGACCGCCGCTTCGGCTCCCAACAGCTCCTACGGTGTGAGCTACGACCTGAGCCAGTACGGCGATCTCGAACACTCGATCCGCGCGTTCGTCGACGCGACCCTCGGCCACGCAGACTTCGAGGCGTTCAAGGGCGAACTCACGCCCATCCTCGCCGCCGTCCGCCGCGTGGGTCCACCAGCCAACGACCTGGAACCCTACATGCAGAACGGCGACATCGAGGACTTCTTCGATCGCATCACCAACTCGGGTAACCGGGCGATTCCGGATGCAGTGATCAATGCCGCCATCGCCGTTTCGGTGGACGCCTCATTCCTGGTCGACACCGGCATGGGCAACAGCGCCGGCCCCGAGGGGCTCAACGGCGTCGCCATCTGGCTGCCCCGCACGGCCGCGGAGTTCAACTCCTACGCCGCCGAGTACTCCGGGTTCGACTTCGCCACCAACACCCGGTGGCTGCAGTTCCTGGCCGAACTCTACGGCGTGGCGTACCGCATCGAGCTGACCTGGGGCGCCTCGCCCCGCGACCTCGACTCGCACCTGTACGACGCCAACGGCAACCACCTGTACTACAGTCACCGCGACATCCCCGGCGCCAACCTCGATACGGACGACACCAGCGGCTACGGCCCCGAGAACGTCCGCATCTCGTACCTCGCCGAGGGTCCGTCGGCCGATCACTACGAGTACAAGGTGTACCTGTACTCGGGCGACGACAGCACCGGTGAGATCAGCACGGTCAAGGTGTTCCGCGGCGGCAGCGCCGCGCCGGTCCGCACCTGGTCCCGCTCCTGGTCGGGCATCCGGTGGTGGCATGTGTTCAACATCATGGTCGACGACGGCAGCATCGTGGAAGTCGACACGGCCTCCAAGAGCCTCGCCGGCGACGGAGCCGAGAGGTTCCCCGCCAAGTAGTCTTCAACCTGGGTGGAAACAGGAGGGGCGACCGCGCAAGCGGTCGCCCCTTCATTCATCGTACTGGAGAGCCCTGATCAGCAGTCGGGCTGCTGCAGGGGATCTTTGGCGTCGTTAAGGAATATCGTCAGGCTCTCCACCTGCCCGACATCCTTCAGGGTCACCCAGATGTCCCGCGGATGCGTGCACTCGCAAACGTCTGGCAGGTATTCGTAGAGACGCAGGGTCAGCTCCCCGTCCACGATGTCGACCGCGGCCCGGAACGATTCGGTACAGCAGTTCACGGTGAGGCTGCTGATGTTCACGACCACATCGTCGCCTTCGTAACGGAACCGGAACGAGGTCCCCTGGGCAGGCTGCACGTATTTCGTGGTGTGTCCGACCTCGACCACATGGTCTTCGCCCGGCAGCGTGTCGGGCATGGGGAACCCGGCCAGATCCAAGGCGGACGGCATGGCCGCGACTGTACCGGCCGTCGTGTCGACGACGACCTGTTCAGCAACCGGTTGACTATCATGTTCTGCAGTCTTCTCGGCCCCCGCACAGCCCAGGCAGAGAATCAAAGCTGGAACAGCGATGATGATGGTTCGATATGGCATGGTGTCTCCCTTCAGCGAAACCGGACGCTTGTACTCCCAGGGTGGGGCGAAGTTCCTGGCGTCGGGCTCAAGGCAGGATGGTAAAGAGGTCGCTCTCCCCGCGGCAATAGGAATCCTCGGCGTCGATCACCTCGATGCGGAAATACTCCGCCGGCCCGACGAATGAATAGCGGTGTACTTGCCAGGAATAGGGGCCTGCGTCCATATCGTAGTTCGTGGTGATGGTGCCGACGAATGTCTGGCCGGCCTTCAGTATGATATCCACCATCCCGCTGCCGCGAATTTGGGTGAACTCAATGTTGCGGATCTCATCATCATGCCAGACGACGTCGCCAGCAGGAGACAGCACGCCGATGCCGCAAATATCCGTATCGAAAATATTCAGATCGTGGCTCCGCGCCATGCACGTCGAGAGGGTGTGATCTCGGATCTCGAACCAGAAGTGGTCATCGGTGCCGTGATGAAAGGAATCGGCCTCCCAGACGAACACGCCTGAATCCACGGCGTTGACCGCCACGTCGCCGATCCACCCCGTCCACCTGTACAGCCCGATGTCGACGGTACCGGTGCTGCTGTGACTCTCCCAGGTCAAATCATAGTTTTCGCCGGCCATCAGGAGACTGTCTTCGATCGTGAACGCAAACGAGCACCCCGTGGTATCGAAGATTGTGAAGGGCTCGCTCGTTCCCCCACAGACCGCCTCTCCAAGAGCCGTCACCCTCACGGCGTATCCCGAGCCCGAGCCTCCCCACTCGCCCGAGGCGAACCAGGGATAGAACCCGTCGTTGGCCGTCGACTCAGCCAACACACTCACCGTCATGCCATCGTGAAGGAGTTCTATCCTTACGAAGTCAGGTGTCCCCGTCTCATCCCAGCGGATGTTGACGTCGTCGCCGCTGACGAACGCCTCTATGGAACTTGGCGTGGTCACCGTGATGGCGCAGTCTGGCACATCAGGCAGGCCGCCGCCGCCGCCGCCGTCACACCCGGACATGCAGCACAGGGCTCCGAACAGCATTGCGGTGAAGAACGGTGAGAAGATGCGCATGGGGATCTCCTGAAGCAGCGGCGCACGGCGTGAGGGGTCCAGGGCTCACCCATCAAGATACGGTGCCGATCACCCCTGAAGCCAGGCCGTGAGCAGGTCGGTCATCACATCTACGGTGAACGGCTTGGCCATGTAGTCGTCCATGCCCGCTTCCAGGCACGATTCGCGGTCGCCAGACATGGCCAGACCCGTCACGGCGACCACCGGAACATCGCGGCCGGCGGCGCGGATCTGTCGACATACGTCACGGCCGTCCAGGTCGGAAAGGACCACATCCATCAAGACCAAGTCCCAGTTCCCGTCGGTCGGTGGGGGCTCCCCGTCGTCGAACACGGAACCAACGGTGGGATCGACATCCGCCGCCAACTCACCGGGATCAACGCCCAGTATGCCGAGTGCACCCATGCCGTCACCCACAGCAAAGGCCTCATGCCCCAGCTTTTCGATCATTGTCCGTATCAGCAGGCGGCTATCGGCATCGTCCTCGACGATCAGGATGCGGGCCACGGTCACTCCTTGGGCAGGACGGTCAAAGGCACAGGAATCCAGGCGGGCGCCAGGCAGGATTTGTCGTCGCAGGCCTGCAGCTCCAGCTCGAAGGCGAAGGGCTCCTCGGGCTGCACCATGAGGATGCCGGTCACGGCGAGGGTCTGCTCAGCGGCGAGCAGACGCACATCTTCGCCCAGGAACTTCCCCATGTGCCCTTCGGGATAGGAGACCGTCAGGTTCGCGAGCGGCAAGATCTCGGGCGGATTGAAGGAGATGCCGTAATACTGCGGATCGCCGTTGGCATAGAGGTGCCAGCCTTCGTCGATGGTCATCGTCACGGTGAAGGTCACGCTCTCCCCCACGCCAGCATACACCGTGTCGGCGGCGGTCACGGCCACCACGGTGGATGAATCCTTCATACCCTGGCCGAAGCAGGCGCTTACGATCAACATCACAGCGGCAGTCACGACGACGGTCTTCATGAAGTCTCCTCGGAATCGTTCGAACCGGGACGCAGACGGTCGGCCGCCCTTCTCAGCACGCGCAGCAGACGCATGATGTCGTCCCGTTCCATGTGTCGGTTCTCCACGTTGACGCGCAGCGCCACGCGGTCCTTCAAAAGCGTGTGGCTGAACCAGGCATCGCCCTCACGCTCGACCAGGGCCTGGAGATCGCGGTTCAGCTGGTCGATCTCCTCGTCGCTGCGGACGACGCCGTTGGGTACCCAGCGGAAGGTGCAGATCCCCAACGTGTTCGGTCCGATCAGCTTGAACTCGGACGTGCGCTGGAGCAAACCGGCCAGCACCCGGGCGAGTTCCATGTCTTTCTCGACCCACTCGCCGTACTGGCGCCGGCCCACGCACTTCATGGCCATCCACAGCTTCAGGGCGTTGAAGCGGCGGCTGCCCCCGATGCCGTACTGGAAGAAGTTCACCTTGTCGCCCTGGTGGAAGCCGCGGGGATCGTGCTCCGGAGGGTCGTCGGGGCCACGCTTCTCCATGTAGTACTCGGGGCGCACCAGGAACGAGGTGCGCAGGAAGTCGCCGTCGCGCACCAGGATGCCGCCGGCCTCGAACGGCACGTAGAACCACTTGTGCGGGTCGACGGTGATCGAGTCGGCCCGTTCGATTCCCTGCAGCATGCCCCGGTAGGTCTCGCTCAGAATCACGGCGCCGCCGTAGGCCGCGTCGACGTGGAACCAACAGCCGTACTTCTCGGCGAGGTCGGCGACGCGGTCCAGCTTGTCCACGCTGCCGGTGTTGGTGGTACCCGCGATGCCGATGATGCAGCAGGGCGTCAGGCCGTCGGCCAGATCCTGCTCGACGGCCTGCTCCAGCTTCTCGAGGTCCACGCGGTAGAGGTCGTCCTCGTCGATCTTGCGCATCTGGTGATGGCTGAGCCCGAGCAGGTCGACGGCCTTGCGGAACGAGTAGTGGGCCTGGTTCGACACATAGAAGCGCAGCTTCGACATGGCCTCGAAATGGGGCGCCGCTTCGTCATCGAAGCTTCCGATGTCGCGCCCCAGGCTGCGGTTGATGGCCAGTTTGAGCCCTGTGATGTTGGCGAAGGAGCCCCCGGGCACCAGCGTGCCGAACGACGTGTCGCCCAGGCCGAACATATCGCAGAGCCAGCGGATCACGCGCTTCTCGACGGCGGTGGCCGCGGGCGCATGACGCCACGAAGCCGCGTTCTGGTTCATGGCCGAGCACAGGGCGTCGGCGAAGATCGCCACGGGCAGCGGCGACGGATTCATCATGCCGAAGTAGCGGCGGCTGCCGATGGCCATGGAGTTGGGGAAGATGCGGGCACGGCAGTCCTGCATGATCTCGTCGAGGGAATGGCCCTCTTCTGGCAGATCTTCGGCGAAGAAGTCGTCGAGCCCGGCGGGCGAAACGGGGCCGTACACGCGCCGTCCCTCGAGGCCGTTCATGTACTCGGCCATGAGGTCCACGAACGCGTAGCCGTAGCTGCGGAATTCGTCCTCGTCCCAGCCGTCGCGCCAGCGTTCCACCTCAGACTCCTTGGTTCGGGACTGGGGGCCAGAGACCGTCGGCGATCTCCTCGAGGATCGCCGCGGCGCCGCTGTCGGCCACGTGGGGTGCCACCCGATCGGCCAATTCGCGCACGTCGTCGGGGGCGTTGCCCATCGCGACACTGTGACCCGCCGCCAGGAACATGTCGAGGTCGTTGTAATTGTCGCCAATGGCCACGATGCGCTCCCGCGGTACGCCCATTTCGTCTGCAAGAAGGGTCAGCCCCGTGCCCTTGTTGCAGTTGGGCGGCAACACCTCGAGCCAGCGGTACCGTTCCCGTTCGAGCATCGATTCCGTGTTCACAATCCAGACGTCGTTGCCAAAGCGCTTTTCGACAGCCCGCTTCAGGGCCTCGACCTTCTCGGTGACGTCGATGGTACCGACTTCCTGGGCCGTCTCGGGCAGGGCCGCGATCAGATCGTCGACCACCGTCACCGCTCCGACCGTGTCGCGGCGCCGCGACAGGTAGCGGGCCAGCACCGCGTTGGGCTCCATGGGTTCGAGCCAGACGGTGCCGCCGCCTTCGTCGGCACCGAAGACCAGGGGCATCACGCCCGCTTCGCGGAACAGGCTCACGATCTCGGTCATCACGGCCCGCGACAATCCCAGCGACCGCAGCACGCGGCCATCGCCCTCTCCCAGCACCAGGGCTCCATTGAGCAGCACCTGCGGTGCCCCGGCCAGAGCGCCGTCGGCGCCGTCGACGATCAGGGCCGCCGAACGGGCGTTGCGTCCGGTGCAGAGGGCCAGCACGTGCCCGGCATCGCGGACGCGCCGGATGGCGGCCGCCTCCGGTGCGCGCACGTGGTCTTCGAATTCGGTGTTGATGAGGGTGCCGTCCACGTCGACGGCCACCAGCAGGCGGCGGTCGATCATGGCACGATCCTGAAGTCGGTCCAGTCGCTTTCGCCCGGGGACCAGATCACGGTCATGTCGCGCACTTCGCCCGCAGGAGGTCCACGGTAAACCGTACCGACAAACACAGTGAGGATTTCCTGTTCCGCCTCAGCCACGATCTCCACCGAACCGTCGGCCAGGTTCCGCACGGTCCCCACGACGCCGGCGGCGTCGGCGGCGGTCTTGACCAACCAGCGGTAACCCACGCCCTGAACACGTCCGGAAACGGTGATGCAGGCCCTGTCTCGTATGTTTTCAGATTCCATGGGCCCAAGATAGCACCCGTCGAGTCCTCTGTCATGCCAACCATCTAGGCATATTATGACGTATGGTAATTGTTTTCTATTCATCAAATATGCTATGATGGAGTCACCATGACGCCCACCATCATGGCTCGCCCGGGTCGGGGCCCGTCGTTGCGCACGGCGGGCCCTTACCTATTCTCAGCTGAGCTGCCCTGCTAACGCCCCCGCGGCCAACTCCAGGCTCGTCCCTCAACCCTCTCTTCGTAAGGCGCCGCCACCGGCCGAGCTGCTGCTGCAAGCGCTCCGGCCAGCGAACGCCCATTGGGCAACACCTTGTCGTTGCGGAAGTCGAAGGAGCCGGTCAACGGCCGTCCCTTGCGCGAGCGCCCCAACGCCAGCCCCTGCATGCCGTCCTCCAGCGGATCACCGCTCCCCCACACACGGCCCAGCACGAAGGCCTCCATCCAGGTGTCGTCGAGCTTCTTGCCGAGCAGACGGTCGAGCCAGCCGTCCACGTCGAGCACGACCCAGCCTTCGCGCAGCTCGAGGGCGGTCAGGTTCTCGCTGGTCAGGTTCATGGCCACCTTGTTGTAGTAGCTCATGTTCGGCGAGCCCAGATTCCATTCGAGGAATTCCACCATCCGGGATACGTACAGGGTGCCGGGATGATAGCCGAGGATGCTGTACGGCAAAGGCAGGTCGATGTCGTCGCGCATGACCATGCGGACGATGCGCCGGGCCTGGCTGGAATGGCGGTGTTGCCACTGCGCGAAAGGCAGGGCTTCGCGTTCGATGCGGTCGACAAGATCGATAGGGAGCTTGGATTCGCGGCCGGTGGCGGCAATACGTGCGGCGAGTTCATCGCCGGTCCATACGCCCAGCGAATCGCCTTGGACCAGGCCGAGGCAGATCTCGAAGAAGGGATCGCGGATTTCAGGGCCGGAGGCGAGGATCTCCTCGACCGAGCGGCTGTCGTGGTCGTCGTCCCAGAGATCGTCGTCGTCGTCCCAGGGCAGATCGAGTTGGGCGAAGGCGCAGGCCGAGACGAACAGAACCGGCAGCGCAACGGTGATGAGGCGGCGATTGGACAAGGGATCCTCCGTGTGGTTGCGTGCAACCTAACGGAGCCGGGGGGCCGGCGCAACCACCAGGCCCCGGGGATCGTCACGGGGATCAGGTCCCTTCCTGGACCCGGAAGTTGAGGTCGCCGGTGGCGTGATCGAGGGTGACGGTGATGGTCCAGTCCCCCGCCGCGCCGACGGCGGTCGAGAAGCTGCCGTCCTCGGTCAGCGAGCGGCTGTAGACCTGGGTGCCTGAAGCGTCGGCGATGACCAGGGTCGCCGTACCGCCGCTCAGCACGGTGGAGTGATCGACCGCAGCGAAGGTGCTGGCGTTGTCCCAGGTGTAGCTCCACGACCCGGTGAAGTTGCTCACGGCCGTGACCTGGAATTCGAAGGACTGGGTGCCGTTGATGATCTCGGGCTGGACGCCGGGACTGACCGGGTCGGAGTCGCAGCCGACAGCACCGAAGATCGTGCAGATTGATACAACCAGGAGCATTACAGATGTGTTTTTGGCGAAAGACACGATGTTCCTCCTCAATGACTGGGACTCGTCTTTACAGGATCTCTCATTACGACAACATATTAGAACGTTCTGAAAGGATTCGCGACCCGGTCGGCCATCAGGCAGGAGCAAGGATGATACCGCCAACAACGACCCGGGCTCACCTCGGAAGGTGAGCCCGGTCGCGTCAAGTCACGGACCCGCGGGTGGATGGGTGGTCACCGCGCGGACATCAGATTCGTTTCTCCGCTCGGGCCCGTCTTACGCGATGTCTCTCCCGACACGTCACAGGAAGAAGCTGAAGCTCACCTTCACGAAATCGGTCGACAGGGAGATGTTGTCTTCCATGTCGATGGGTTCGTCGGCGGTTCCTTCCACCGTCGCATACCACATCCAGCGCCGATCGTACTCCGCGATGATCTGGCCGAACGATCCCACATGGACCAGCACGCCGGCGCCCAGGGCGGCGGCGAAGCCGCGGAAGGTGGCGTCCTTGACCACGATGCCGTCGCTGGCGCTGTCGTCGATGCCCAGCGAGGTCAGCGACATGCTGCCGCGGAGCAGGAAGTTGACGACCTGGCTGCGGTCCTTCTTGGCGAAAGGCAGCCCGTAGACGTCCATGCCGTAGAGGTGATAGCGGGAGTCCTGGTCGCCGAGCAACGAGACCGTTTCGGGGTTGGCGGTGAAGTAGAAGAACGAGAGCCCACCCTGGTTCCAGGCCCGGCCGAAGGAGAAGTTGAGGCCCTCGGCTTCGAGCACTTCGGGCACGTTGACCACCTGGGTGGTCGAGGTCAGCAGCAGCGAATCGTCGAACTCGCCGTCGAGGTCGAACCGAGCCCAGCCGATGTCGATAAAAAGGTCGCCGGTCACTGGGTGGAGTTGGGCGGTGGCGGTCCCCGCGACTAAGGCGATCAGAAAGCATGCAGCAAGCATTCTGGGGTTGCGCATCGGGAGTCCTCCAGGTTCGATATCCAATTGGGTCGATTGGGATCTCTGGAACTGTAGGGGATCTGGGTTGGCGAGGTCCAGCCCAACTTGATCGCCGGCCTTCATGATGAGCCAATGAGGGAATGAGCCAAGGACCGCTGGCTTTGGCTTACTTGGGAGCGCGGATACCCAGCTTCTCCATCTTGCGGTAGAGCTGGTTGCGGGAGATGCCGAGGGCGCGGGCGGCTTCGCTGCGGTTGCCGGAGTTCAGCACGAGGGCATGGCCGATGCGTTCGCGTTCAGCGGCGGCGATGTGGGCGGTGAGGCTGAGACAGCCACGGGATTCGGGACGTTTGTCGAGCCATGGGGAAAGCTGATCTGGAAGCAGATCGGCGGTGGCCTTTCCATTGTACCGGGCGAGCAAAGCCATGCGACGGGTCATCGCTTCGAGCTCGCGGACATTACCGGGCCAAGGATAGCGGCGGAATACGGCCATGACTGTGCGGTCGAAGAGTTTGCCGGGCGCAATACTCTCACCCAAGGCTCTGGAGATGAACAGCGACATCAAGTCGACAAGGTCCTCCGGCCGTTCTCTCAACGGAGGGATTCTCATTTCCAGCGTTTGGAGACGATAGTATAGATCCTGCCGGAACTTGCCCCCCGCTATCAATTCTGGAAGCGGCGCATTGGTCGCAGCGATGATGCGCAGATCGACACGTCTCTCTTGAGGATCTCCAAGTCTTCGATAGGTGCCTTCCTGCAACAAACGCAGGAGTTTGACCTGGAGATATGAGGGCATATCGCCGATTTCGTCGAGAAAGAGAGTTCCCCCGTCGGCTTCCTCACATAAACCTGGTTTGGCATCCTCTGCCCCAGTATATGCACCCTTGGCATGACCGAAGAACTCACGTTCAAAGAGGGACTCAGGAATGGCCGCGCAGTTGACAGGCACAAAGGGGGCCCCAGCCCGAGCGCCCATTTCATGAACCATGTGCGCAATGAGTTCCTTGCCGGTCCCAGTCTCGCCGGTCACAAGAACCGGCTCGATCGTTGAGGCCGATATTTCAACCATGGTCATCAGCTTCTTCATGCTCGGCGACGAAGCGATGAATGGCTTGTTGTCGACTGTTTGATCAACCTTTGAGCGCTCTGATGGCGTTTTTCTGAGCCAGACAGGTGTGCTTTCTCGACGCATCACATCCATCAATTGCTCGCAGTTGTTTTGTCCATGGGCATAATCCACATCGGCATAAGCATGGAATGCCTCGATAGCATAGCTCCACGCTTCTTCGAGGTGCGTGTACGGACTATCCTGCGCTGCATGCAGTCCTATTTCGATGTCGTTGGCTTGCAAAGAGAACCATGCGTGCCTAGCCCTAGCCGCTTCAAGCAAAGAGTGAGCGAGCTCAAGACGAGCTCCCATTTCCTTGAAGTGATCAACGGACAAACGACTGTGATTCAGCGCCTGCTTATGGTTATCAAGTTCCCTATAAGCCTGAGAAAGGTGACGATGAGCAATCCCGATCTCATATCGTTCCCCGCATTTCTCACAGGCTTCAATGGCCTCCTTCAACAGAGGGATGGCTTCGAACGGTTCCCCGGCTTGAAGACGAGTAGAAGCGAGACGACGGAGACACTCAGCGACAATATCGCCTTCCGGGGCCAGGGCGCGGCCTAGGGATAGGGCTCGGGTGTAGTAGCGGGTGGCAGACTCGTTTTTTGTTTCGGATAGTGCAATATCACCTAACAATTCTAGGATCAGAGGTTCATAACGGCTCTCACATTCCACCCCATGCTGATTAAGAAGTTTCAACGCACCTTGCCGAGCATTTTCATCCTCACCAACATAGTGCAGTCCGCGAAGCTCTAGAATTCTCAGCGCAACACGATGGCTTTGATCCGCTTGTGCATCAAGTAATTTTGAGGCCTCACAACAACACAAATGCGATTCTCGAAATGCGCCGCGTTTCTGCTCCACAATAGTCAGGTTGATTAATACATGAACCATTTTCCTCGGCTGTACTACTTGTTTGGTTTTCCCCAGGGCTATTTTCAATACTCGACTCGATGCAGCGTAATCACCCTGAGTCATCAATACCAACCCATATGAATTCGTTGCATGACACTCAGTAATAGTATCTCCGGTGATACGTGCCATGCTTATTGAGTTTGTTAGATCATCAACAGCATATGCCATTGCGCCAAGTCGATACTGAACAACTCCACGCAGCATTAACAAATGAGCAATAGAATCTGTGTTGCCATATGATTTGACACGCTTAATTATGCTTCGCGTGTTCTCCAAAGCCAAACGGAACTTACCTCTCTTAACAAGAAGCCACCCCCTCAAAGCTTCCACCCATGGATCTGATGGTTTGAATATAGTATTAGCAGATGCTAGTTCAATATAACGCTCCGCTTCTTCATAAAGTCCACATCGATATAACGACCAACACATCAATCGAACAACATCAGCAATAGTGTTATCACTATGCTCCACATAACTATAATTCAGCAATGAATGCATACACTGAAGTCGACATTGTTCATATTGTTCAGTATCGTATAACATTTGTAGCTGAGAGAACTCAGTGCTACTGAACAGAGATCGGCCATTACACTTTATTAATAGAGCGTCAATGCTCATTAAAGTCGCCTCTCTGAGTATCAGAGTTAATAACTAACTGGAGCCTATTGCCTTCAACACTACGCTGAATATTCAACGGTTCAGTAAATGATATCCACTGGCTGTGGAATAGTTGAACTACGACGACAACAGCATCATTGTCTTTTGCAGGAGCTGTATCACCTGCGCCCGGATCCCCATCCGTCCCCCCACAATCCGCAAACACATGAATGTCTGCCTCATA
>CALEMW010000165.1 GCA_937910695.1 uncultured bacterium | reverse complement strand
CAGGGCAACCTCGACCCGCTGTGCCTGTTCGGCTCCCACGAGGAGATCAGGCGCCGCGCCCTGGAGATCTGCCGCCAGGGTTCGACGGCCAAGGGCCACGTGTTCAACCTGGGCCACGGCATCCTGCCGCAGGCGCCCATCGACGCCGTCGAGGTGCTGGTCGACACCGTCCAGAGCTACCGCAAGGGAGACTGACCCATGGCCGTGCACGTGTCCCGCGAGCTGCTCGAGAAGCACGACAAGGCGGGCCCCCGCTACACCAGCTACCCCACGGTGCCGGTGTGGACCAAGGACTTCGGAGCGAACGACTACCTCGACGCCCTGCGAGAGCTGGCCGGCCGTCCCGACGATGAATTGTCCCTGTACCTGCACCTGCCCTTCTGCGCCAAGCACTGCCACTACTGCGGGTGCAACGCCATCGTCTCGCGCGAGAAGGATGCGGTGGACAATTACCTCGATCGCGTCGAGCGCGAGCTCGACATGGTGATCGACGTGATCGGCAAGGGTCGCAAGGTCGTCCAGCTGCACTGGGGCGGCGGCACGCCCAACTACCTCAAGCCCCACCAGGTGGACCGGGCCCTGGACCTGTTCCGCGACCGCTTCGACGTGGATCCCGACGGCGAGATCTCCCTGGAGATCGACCCGCGCATCAGCTCGCCCGAGCAGGCGGCCCAGCTGCGCGCCTCGGGCTTCAACCGCATCAGCATGGGCGTGCAGGACTTCGAGGACAGCGTGCAGCTGGCCATCGGCCGCAAGCAGTCCCGCGAGCGCACCATGCGCGTGTTCCAGGGCTGCCGCGACGCCGGCTTCGAGGGCGTGAACGTGGACCTCGTGTACGGCCTGCCGGGTCAGACCCGCGAGTCGTTCGCCGGCACCTTGGCCGAGATCATCGCCATCGAGCCCGACCGCGTGGCCTGCTTCAGCTACGCCCACGTGCCTTGGGTGAAGCCCAACCAGGAGAAGGTCGACACGACTCTGATGGTCAAGGGTTACGAGAAGTTCGAACTCTTCCAGCTGACCATCGCCATGTTCGAAGAGGCCGGTTACGACTGGATCGGCATCGACCATTTCGCCAAGCGCGACGACGAGCTGGCGGTGGCCCTGCGCGAACGGCGCCTGCACCGCAACTTCATGGGCTACACCACCCGGCCCGCCCCGCACATGCTGGCCTTCGGCATGAGCGGCATCGGCGAGGTGTGCGACCGCTTCGTGCAGAACAGCGCCGACCTCGCGGAGTGGGGCGCGGCCATCGACGCGGGCACACTGCCCATCGTTCGCGGCCACAAGCTGAACGACGACGACCGCCTGCGCCGCTCGGCGATTTTGAACCTGATGTGCAACAACGAGCTGCCCTTCGCCTTGACGACGCGCGACTTCGGCGCCCCGGCGAACGAACTGCTCGCCGACGGCATCGACGCCATGCAGCCGTATGTGGATGAAGGATTCGTGACCATCGACGACGAGCGGATCCGCATCACGGACCTGGGCCGTCACTTCGCCCGCAACGTGAGCATGGAATTGGACGCCTATCTGGACCCGGACAGCGACAAGCCGCTGTTCAGCCGCACCGTCTGAGAGGGACCATGGCTCAACGCTTCCGTCAGGAACGCCTCGACCCCGCCCGGCCCACGGGACTCATCCTGTGCGGCATGGGCGGTCCCGACGGCCCCGGCGACGTGCGCCCGTTCTTGACCAACCTGTTCTCGGATCCACAGATCATTCCCGTACCCCGCTTGGTGGCTCCTTTTCTGGCGCGCTTCATCGCCTGGCGCCGGACACCGGCGGTGCGGAAACGATATGCCCAGATCGGACATGGGGGCGGTTCACCCCAGCTCGACTGGACACGGAAACAGGGCGAACGACTGGTGTCGCTGGCCGCGGCGGCCGGACATTCCTGGTCGGCTCGTCCCGCCATGCGTTACTGGCATCCGTACCCCGACGCATCGGTGCAAGAACTGCTCGACGAAGGGGCCGAACAGTTCCTCGTGGTGCCCACGTATCCGCAGTACTCCGACGCCACCAACGGCAGCACCCTCGGGTTCGTCCAGGACTCCCTGGCCCGGCTGGCGCCCGACCTGCCGGCCCACCTCGTGACCTGTTGGCACGACCTGCCCGGCTTCATCGCCGCCCTGGCCGACGGGTCCACCGAACGCCTTCGCGGCTGGGCCGAAGCCGGCGCAGAACCCGATTCCTGCGCCTTGCTGTTCGTGGCCCACTCCTTGCCCGAGAAATTCATCGCCGCCGGGGATCCGTATCTGAGTCAGACCCGGGCGAGCGTCGAAGCCGTGCACGGCGAGCTCCGCCGACGGCTGACCATGCATGACGGCTGGCTCGACCGCATGCCGGGCGGCACCAAACCCTTGCTGGCTTTCCAGAGCCGCGTCGGGCCCATCAAATGGCTGGGCCCGGACGTGCCCGACGAGGTGCGCCGCCTCGCCGCCTCCGGCTGCCGGAACCTGCACGTGCAACCTGTGAGCTTCACCTGCGAACACATCGAGACTCTGCACGAGCTCGATATCGAACTCAGGGAAATTGCCGAACAGGCAGGCATTGTCGACTTCAAGCGGGGAGCGGCCCTCAACGTGAACGAGACCTGGCTGGCCTCCCTGTCCGCGCACCTGATCGACACCGTCTTTGTCCGGGGGGCAACCCATGACGGAGAGTGAAGCCCGTCGCATTGCCGTGATCGGCGGCGGCGTGGCCGGTCTGGCGACGGCCCGCCACATCGTCGACGGCGCCCGCGCCGCACGGCGCCGCGTCTCGGTCACAGTCTTCGAAAAGAACGACGCCCCCGGCGGCCACCTCCGCACCATCCGCGACGGCGACTGGCAGCTGGAGTGGGGTCCCAACGGGTTTCTGGACAACGAACCCGCCACGCTGCGCCTTGTCGAGCGCCTGGATCTGAACGGCGCTCTGCTGCGCAGTTCCGATGCGGCCCGTAAGCGCTTTCTGCTATCGGGAGGCCGTCTCCAGGAGCTGCCTTCGTCGCCTCCCGCCTTCATCAAGACCGGGCTGCTCTCGCCCCTGGCCAAGTTGCGCGTGGCCTGTGAGTTCCTGGTGCGCAAGCGCGCCGGACTGGACGATCCCAACCCCGCGCCCGAAGCCGACGAGACCATCTACGACTTCGGCGTACGGCGTCTCGGCCGCGAGTTCGCCGAGGTGTTCCTCGATCCCATGGTCAAGGGCGTGTTCGGCGGCGACGCCCGCGAACTGTCCCTGGCCGCGGCGTTTCCGCGCATGGTCGAGCTGGAACGTGATCACGGCGGTCTGTTCAAGGCCTTGATCGCCATCTCGAAGCAGAAGAAAAAGGCCGCCGACGCCGGACCGAGCGGCACCCTGCACTCGTTCCGCGGCGGCATGGCTGCGCTGATCGACGCCCTCGTCGGGAGCCTCGACGGCGACGACGACGCCGAGGTCCGCACCAGCGCCCCCGTCACCGGCCTCACTCGCGACGACGCAGGCTGGACGGTGACCACCGACGACGCTTCCCACGGTCCCTTCGACGCCGTGGTCGACGCCTCGCCGGCCCACGAGGCGGCCGGTCACGCTCCCGGCCCCGAGCTGCGGGAACTGATCGGGGGCATCGACTACTCGCCGATGGCCGTCGTGACCCTCGGCTTCGCCAGTGACGACGTGGGGCACGACGTGGATGGATTCGGCCATCTCATCCCCACCCGTGAGGGACATCGTCTGCTCGGCGCGTTGTGGACCAGCAGCATCTTCAGCGACCGCGCCGCCGGTGGACACGTGCTGATTCGCGCCATGGCCGGCGGGCCACGCGATCCTCACATCCTCGACCTTGACGACGACGCCCTGGTCGCTCTGGCCGTCGCCGAGCTCACTCCCGTGCTCGACCTACGGAGCATGCCGGTCCGCAGCTGGGTCATCCGCCACCCACACGCCATTGCGCAGTACAGGCCGGGGCATTTGCGCCGATTGAAGGATCTCGATCAGGCCCTCGCGGCCTGGCCGGGGCTTGTGTTGACCGGCAGTTCGTATCGGGGGATATCGGTGAATTATTGCGCGAAGGAGGCGGAGATCGCCGCCGCGCGCATTCTCGACCACCTCGCGTCCGCTCCCGCGGCCGCTGAAGGAGGCGTGTGAAATGGAAGTCTGGACGGGATTGACGACCGTACTGCTGCCTCTGCTCTACCTGGTGCTGTGGGGCAGCTATGTGTGGTTCTTCGTTGCCGAACGCAACCTGGCCCGGAGTTGGAGCCGGATGCTGACCGGCGGCACCCTCCTGGTGCACATCATCCACATCACGCTGCGCACGGTGGACCTCGGTCGCCTGCCTCTGGCCACTCCCTTGGAGTTCTGCTCCATGCTGGCGCTGATGATCATGGTGATCTACGTGATCCTCGAGCGCATGCTGCGCGTGAGGGTGACCGGAGCCCTGGTCGTCGGCCTGGCCTTCATCCTACAGTTCATCGCCAGCGCCTTCCATTCGCCGAGCGACTCGGTCAATTCTCTTCTCGGCGACCCCGGCTACGCCGTCCATGCCCTGTTGGTGCTGCTGTCATACACGTCGTTGAGCTTGAGCTTCCTGTTCGCTGTGATCTACATGGTCCAGTCGCGCCAGCTCCGACGTCATACCTTCGGGCTGCTGTTCCGACGCCTGCCTCCGTTGGAGACCCTCGAACGCATGAGCGTAGGCACTGTGCGCCTGGGCGTGCCTCTGCTCTTTTCAGCCCTGGTCATGGGGCACATGTGGCTCTACAACCTGCGGGATTCTCTGCCGCCCCAGCAAGCCGATCTGCTCTCGCCTTACGATCCCAAGATCCTGGTTTCGTGGCTTATCCTGCTGGGCTATACCGCCGGGTTGTACGGCCACGCCAAGCTGGGCTGGCGAGGCCGTCGTATGAACGTTGTCGCCATAACGGCCTGGGTAACCGTCGTGGTGACGATGGGTCTGCTGCACCACTTCGTACCGAGCTTCCACGACTTCACCCTGCGAAGCGGAGTGTGATGAGCGAAGGCGCCAACATCCTGCTCTGGGGCATCGATCACCACCGCGCACCTACGGAGGTGCGCGAGCGCGTGCATATATCGAGCGAGGCCGCGAGCGTGTTGATCGCCGCCCTGAGCCGGGAAAACGGGTTTGTTTCGTGCGTGCCGGTGAGCACGTGCAACCGCACCGAGATCTATCTCGAAGCGCGGCCCGCATTCCACGCTCACGAGGCTTTGTCGCGAGCCTTGGGCGAAGCGGGACTCGATCCACTGATCTTCACAGGAGAGTACGGCCTGAGGCTGCAGGGACGCGAAGCCATGGCCCATCTCTACCGTGTGGCCTCCGGCATGGAAAGCATGATGCTCGGTGAGCCTCAAATCGCAGCTCAGCTCAAGGATGCCTACCGGCAAGCCAAGGAGCACCATGAGCTCGGTCCCGTGATCATGCGTGCTTTCCAGGGAGCGTTCCGGGCCGGCAAGTGCGTGCGCACCCAGACCAAGATCGGGGCCGGAGCGGTGAGCGTGGCCTTCGCCGCCGTAGAACTGGCGCGCAAGTTCTTCGCCAACCTCTCTGACCACCGCGCTCTGCTCGTGGGTGCCGGCGAAACCGGCGCTCTGGCAGCACGGCATTTCCTTCAGCACGGCATCGGCGGGTTGACCGTGGTGAACCGCAGCCCCGAGCGCGCCCTCGACCTGGCGGCGGATCTGAACGGGGGCAAGGGCGAGCTGGTCAGGGCCCGCCCCTGGGAAGACCTCGGTGCCTCCCTGGTCGATGCCGACGTCGTGCTCACGACCACCGGCGCCGTCGAGCCCGTGATCATGCCCGACATGGTCAAAACAGCCCTCAAAGGTCGGCGCGGGCGGCCCCTGTTCTTGCTGGACATCGCGGTGCCCCGCGACGTGCATCCCGACGTTGGGTCCATCGAGGGCGTCTACGTATTCGGCCTCGACGATCTCGACGGCATCGTGCAGTCGAACCTCGCCGCCCGGCGCCAGGAGATTCCCCGGGCCGAGGCGATCCTTACCGCCGAGCTGAACGAATTCCAAGGCTGGATCCAGGACATGGATCTACGCCCGTCGGTCGACGAGTTCCGGTCCTACCTCGAAGATCTGAAGGACAAGCAAGTAGGCTGGGTGCGGAAAAAGGAGTCGGACGAGGTCGCCTCCGCGGTGGACCGCAGCCTGCAGCAGTTCATCAAAAAGGTCCTCGGACGCTCGATGGCCTCGCTCAAAAACGCCGAGACTCAGGAAGAGCGCCTGCAGCACCTCAGCACTCTCCACAGCCTTTTCGGCGACGGATCCGACGACCATTCCTGATATCCCCGCTTCCCCGATTAAGTCCCAGTGATTCCGACCGATAAGAGTGCGGTGTCTATACGTATGTCAGGAATCGCCCCAGGGGGAAGTCATGGCCCGCAGCCTCATCAAGCCATCCATCAGGGATACGATTCTGCCCATCGCCTTCTTCGCGATCTGCATCGGCACGATCGCATCGCTGTGGCTCGAGCGTAGACAAGACGAACGGGACCGCCTGGCCATCGAAACCGTGATCATGGCTGATCAGATCCGGCTACGCCTGGAATCCTGGATCGATGACCGAGTGGCCATCGTTCAGCACTTGGCTGTAGAAATGGCCACGGGCGATCTGGAAAGCGAAAAGGAGTTCCGCCAAGAAGCCCTGCATTTCCTCGAGCTGTACCATGGGTTCCTGGCAATCAACTACGTCACCGCAGAAGGCGAGATCGCCATCGTCGTTCCCGAGGCCCCCAACCGGGCGGCAAAGAAACGCCTCCTCCTTGAACACCCGGCAGCCGACGT
>CALEMW010000164.1 GCA_937910695.1 uncultured bacterium | reverse complement strand
CAGCTCTACGTGCTCGCCTTCCTGCGGCTGCACCCGGGCGTTTTCCTGTCGACGGACGACGGCAAGATCGAGGTCATGGGTGCGTGACCACGCGGTCGCGGCGGCGGATCGCACAGCCCCCGGAGGTCGGGCCTGACGACCTGGTCACCGAGCACGAGCGGGCCTGTGACGAGATCCCGCCCGGCTACTCCGACTGGCGGCGCTTCCACGAGCTCGACCTCTTCGTGCCGACCGGACCGCAGCGCGCCCTTCTGCACAGCGACTCGCAGACGGCGCTGTTCTGGGGCGGCATCCGGGTCGGCAAGAGCACCATCCTGGCCATCGACTGCGCCCGCTACCTGCGGGGGGATCACCCGCGCCAGCTCCACCACGGCCCGACGGTCCAGCTCCACGCTGGCCGGTCCTGGGTGCAGATGGCGGACCAGCTCCGCACCCTCTGGCGCTTCCTCGATCCACGATGGTTCCGGGCGCGAGTGGACCTCTCCGAGGGGCAGGTCAGGGGGCAGCGGCTCCCGATCCTGACGGCGGTCGCTGGGCCGGGCAAGGACAGCCAGATCCGGATCGGGACATACGAGATGGGGGCGCTGGCGATCCAGGGGTGGACCATCCACCGTTCCCAGCTCGACGAGCCACCCCCACAGCCGTTCTACACCGAATGCAGATCCCGCGTCATCACGACGGGCGGGCGGGTGCGGCTCGGGTTCTGCCCGACCGCGTCCAACGCCGCGGAGATCCGGCCCGGCGCGAAGCAGGGGAAGATCGACTACCTGTGGGAACTGGTGGACGCCGGGGAGGTCCACCTCGTCCACGCCCCGCTGACGGAGGAGAGCGTCACCCCGTGCGAGGGTCTGATCCGCGCGCCGTACATGACCCGCTCTGCCATCGACGCCTTCGCCCGCGAGATCCCCGCTCGTGACCGGGACATGCGCCTCGGGCTGGTCCGCCTCCCGCAGTCGCAGGGCGCCTACTTCGATTCGTGGGGCCGGCACCTGGTCAGGGACATCGGGGTTCCCGGGGGATGGTTCCTCGGGATCGGTGTGGACCACGGCAGCAAGCCAGGGCGTCAGCGGGCCTCCCTGGTCATGGTCCGCGGGAACGAGACCTGGGGCCAGGTCCACGTTTTGCGCCACTACCGGAGCGACGGGCGCAGCGACGACGACGCGGACGGGGCGGGCGTCCTGCGGATGCTGGAGGAGACCGGGCACACGCTCGACGACGTGGATTTCTGGTGCGGCGACCGCGCCCACGGCGGCGACAAGAAGGGCGGCATCAAGAGCAACTGGCGCCTCCGCCGTGCCATCGCCCGCCAGGTCGGGATCGACGACTCGCACGCGCGCTGGACCAAGAAGCTCCCCTTGCCGATGCAGCGGATGTGGACCCCGTACAAGTACGAGAATTCGCAGTGGGACGGCTGCGAGGTGCTCCACCGGCTGATGGTCCGCGAGCAGTTCACCATCGATCCGAGCTGCGGCGGGGACGACTCGCTGGCCGGCGACTTCGCCCTCTGGAACGGCCGCATGACCTGCGAGCACAAGGACGGGGTAGACTCTGTCAGGTACGCCGCGATCCCGATGCTCGACTCAAGGTGGCACCGCGTTACCTGATGTGGTAGCGTATCGCCATGGCGATCTGGAACCGCACCAAGGGCTCGGTGAAGCGCACTCCTCAACAGGAGGCCGCGCTGCGGGTCCGCATCCTGGACCAGCAGCACGCCCAGGACGTGATCGACCGGGTGAAAGCCGAGCTCGGCACCCGCCGCGCTGCCGGCATGGGCCCGGTGGACCTCTCCCGCAACGCCCTGTGCTCCTACGTAGAGCGCCGCGGTCGCGCCTACCTGGTCCCCCCTGCCGTGACCGGACTGGGCGAGGCTCTGGCCCGCGCCATCGGGGATGCGACCGCGACGACGACGATCGAGAAGTACGCCGCGATCCCAGCCCGCCCGATGCCGTCTGTGATGGTCGCTGCCTCCCAGGATGCCCTGCGCTACCGGCTCGGGGCCAACTTCTGCGGCGTGGCCGTAGGCTGGTCCGACCGCGAGGAGCGCCCGACGCTGGAGGTCGTCAGTCCAGACGACCTGGAGATCACCTACGCCAGCGACAACCCCCTGACCCCGACCGTGATCCGCTGGCGCCGCTCGCTGGACGATCACGAGGTCTACGACGTGTCCGACCTGACCGACCTCGACAATCCGGTCTACCGGATCGAGAAGGGCGGGGAGGACATCACAGGCGACGTGCTCGGGCACGAGCTGTCCGGGGATGCCTACTGGTGGCGCTACGAGGACGGCCGGCCCTTCCACCGCGTCATCGTCAGCGGTGACCCGCGGCACCCCTACCGCAACCTGCACCTGGTGGAGGGGACCATGCGCCTCTGCGCCGGCTACACCGGCTGGTGGGCTGGGATGCGGGACGCGGGCTACCCGAGCCGCCATGCTCTCGGGCTTGACCTCGACGGCGCCGGGTCCATCACGGGTGAGGGCGAGGGCGTCGAGTCCGGTCCCGAGTACGTGCAGAGCTGGCAGCACCGAAACCCGGACAAGCCGGGGACCATCCTCCAGCTCGGGCCGGGCTACGACCCCGAGATCATCGGTCGGGCTCTGCGCACCTACGAGTTGGGCCTCCTCTCCGCCTCCGGCCTGCCGGTGGACTGGGAGGGCACCGGCGGCGAGCCCTCGGCCCGTGACGCCGAGGCCCTGGACGAGTCCATCCAGGCGACGTACCCCGACTGCCGGGGGCAGGACGTGCTCCTGCTCCGCCGCCTGGCCTCGGTCTGCAACCGGGCTGGAGAGGCAGCCGAGGCAGAGGGCAGGCCCCGCCCGTATGCCCCCATCCCGGAGCGGGGATATGGGGTGCTCTACCGAGGTGAGATCGAGTTCCCCGCCGCGAAGCCCGCGGCTCCCGAGGTG
Source organism: uncultured bacterium (assembly GCA_937910695.1). Lineage (GTDB taxonomy): Bacteria > Krumholzibacteriota > Krumholzibacteriia > LZORAL124-64-63 > LZORAL124-64-63 > CALEMW01. The sequence continues at coordinate 9,804 of CALEMW010000164.1, read as the reverse complement.
ACGGATGCCGCAGCCGAAGACGCTGGAAGAGGCCCTGGCGAGGATCGAGGAGATGGAGAGGAGCCAGAGGAGGGGGCCGACTCGGCAGCGTGAAGAGGACGACGACGTCGATCCCCGCGACCGCAGCGGCCTACTGATCAGGCTCCGTGATGTCACCCGCCAGCGCAACGAGGCCGAGGAGAAGCTCTCCGACGCCATCGGGATCGTGAAGCAGCTCCGCACCGAGCACACCACCGAGCTGGAGCGCGTGAAGACCGAGTCCGCCTCATCCGTGACCGCCTCCGTGCGCCGGGTCGAGGAGGGCTTCGAGCTGCGCGGGCTGATGCAGGACGGGGACCAGGACGGCGTCAAGACCGCCCGGCGAGTCTACGAGGAGCTGCCCGCCGAGAAGCGTCCGGCCAGCATCGTGGACTGGTTCGCCTCCCTGACTCCAGAGACGGCCCCGCGGACCCTGCACGCCTACCTCCCCCCAGCGGGGCAGGACGCCGACCCCCAGACCGAAAAAACCGGCCGCAGGGCCGACCCGCCTCCTCCCGTTGATCGCGGGCGTGGAAAGGGCAAGGACAAGGACCCGGCCGAGATGACTGGCGAGGAATACGACGCCTGGTTGAAGGCGCAGTCGCTCGCGCGCTTGACAGCCGCGGCCCGGGGCGGTACCGTCTGATCACCTCGCGGTCGGCTCGCACCCGAAACTGCGCCATCTGACACCGCGGCATCAAGGTGTACCCATGGCGCTTTCCGACGCCCTGACCTCGACCGTCGTTCTCCGTGCCCTCCAGCGCAACATCACTGGCGCCGTCAAGAACCGCGCCGCCGCTGCCGACCCGGTCATGATCGCCATCCTGGCGCGCGACCCCGTCATCGGCCCGATGATCGGCGCGCTGCTGGAGCGTACCTCCCTCATCGACCTCGGGCAGGCCAAGGCCGCATCCGTCGCCGAGGGTGCCGCGCAGACCGCGGCCACCGCCCCGACGATCACCAGCATCGCGCCAAGCCCGACCCGTCGCGAGTTCGCCCGCGACCTCATGGACTCGGAGCGGTCGTTCCTCGCGGGCCTCGGCCGCGGCGAGGGGCTCGCCCCTGACATCCTCGACAGCTTCGTGGCCGAGGGCGCCGACGTCTGGCTGAACACGGTCCTCTCCGACGTGCTCGGTCTGGCCACCTCCGCCAGCTACAGCCTCGGCACCACCGGGACCTCCCTGGCCTGGAGCGCACTGCAGAACGGCTTCCTGGACCACGTCAACCGCGGCGCCGGCTCCCCCGAGGGCGTCTTCGTGGGCATCAAGGTCAAGGGCATCAAGGACCTGGCCGCCGACGTGCTCTCCCTGGACGGCGCGGTGCAGTTCGCCTCCCAGGTGCAGCAGTTCCTCAACATCGGCCGCACCGGCTACATCGGCGAGTTCTTCGGCGGGCTCCGGCTCTACATGCTGGACGACGTCGCGACCTCCGGCGTGGACGACGTCGGCCTGATGGTCTCCGCGGCCGGCATCCAGACCCGCCACGACATCGTCCCCCTCCCCGAGGAGTCGGCGATGGTGGTGGTGCAGGCGAGCGCCGGTGGGGCCTGGGTCTCCTGCGAGGCCAAGCGGTCCACCACGACCTCCGCCGTGACCCGCATCGAGCACTCCTTCCGCGAGGGCGTGGCGGTGCTCGATGCCGCGGGCCTCACCAAGGTCATCTACAAGTCCAGCTAGGGGTAAGCCATGGCCTCCCGCGCGAGCAAGAACACCGCGGGGGCGCCCAACGCGCCCTCGCCCGCACCGTCCGCCTTCGTGGCGGCCGGAAAGCCGCCCGCTTCCGTCAGCCTCCAGAAGCCGATCCGCGGGTACGCCCCTCCCTTCGTGCTGATGGCCAAGGCGGACTGCCTGGAGATCACGGGTGGCGAGGTGCTGCCGAGCATCGCCCGAATCGAGGCCGTCCCTGGCCGCGGCGGGAACGGTCCTGGCGACTCTTCCGATCCGTCCGGTGCCTGCGCCAGCATGGAGCGTCAGGGCTTCCGGCGCATTCCTGACGACCTGGCCTTCGAGTGCTGGGGCGAGACGCAGACCAACGCGAAGCCGTCGGCCTGCGCCTACCGCGACTGGTACGAGTCCGACCGAGTCGGCGGCATCTGGTCCGAGACCTGGAGCCGCCCGCGCGTGGTGCTCGGTGCCACCCGCTGGGCCCACGACCCCGACGGCAAGCGCAACTTCCAGCGCGCCGTCCTGCGCTGGCTGACCGGGGCCGATACCGTGGACCCCGAGATCGTGGCCGAGGTGTCGCGCCCTGCCCTCGACGTCGCCATGCAGTACCTCTCCCAGGCGCAGCGCCACCCCCAATCCCGCCTTCGTCTCGTCGAGCTGGTAGCGCAGATCCCGCGCTCCGTGCTCCCCGAGGATCTCCTCCCCTACGCCCCCGATGAGGGGCAGGAGTAGCCACCATGGCCTGGATCACCCTCCGCACCGTCCGCCACGTCATCTCCGGCGACTCCTGCACCGTCATTGAGGGCAAGGGCGGCGCTCCCGACGCCGCGATCCCGACCACGCGCGGGTTCGCGTTCCGCCTCGACGGCACCGTGGACCAGCTCGCCTACGGCACGGTCGACAGCGGCGCCAACTGGTACGCCATCGACATCGGCCCGATCTCCATTGCCTCCCTTGCCCTCGCCCGCGGCAGCATGATCCGCGGCTCGGCGGCCGGTGTCGGTGAGGCCCTCGACTGCTCTGGCGCCGACGTCTCCCCCATCGGGGACGGGACCGACCTCGGGACGATCACCTGGCCCACCACCGGCCTCGTCGCCAAGACCGCCGCCGGCACCGCCGCGGGCCGCACCCTGACCGCCCCCGCGGCCGGCATCACGGTCGCTGACGGCGACGGCGTATCCGGAAACCCCACCCTCGCGCTGGCCGACGACCTCGCGGCCCTGGAGGCGCTCGACGCCACCGCGGGCCTGCTCGCCAAGACGGCGGCCGACACCTACGCCCGCCGCACCCTCACGGCTCCGGCCGCCGGAATCACCGTCACCAACGGAGATGGGCAGGCCGGGAACCCGACCCTCGTTTTGGCCAACGATCTCGCCGCCGTCGAGGCGCTGGCCGGGACCGGCCTCGCGGCCCACACCGCGGCCGACACCTGGGCCGAGCGCACCATCGTCGCCGGGTCCGCCTCCCTGGTGGTGACCAACGGGAACGGCGTGGCCGGCAACCCGAGCATCGACACCGCCCAGGACATCCGCGTCACCGCCTCCCCCACCTTCGCCTCCATGCTGCTCACCGGAGACCTGGTGGTCCAGGGCTCCAGCATCCTGGCCCAACTGGAGACCATCGAGCTGGAGGCCAACTGGATCAGTCAGAACCTGGGGTACACCACCGCCGTCGCCGTCACCGGCGGCCGGGTGATCAACTACCTGCCGACCGCGACCGCGGACGACACGGTGGGCGCGGGCGTGTTCACCCCGGCCGTGCTCGGCGTTTCGGACGCCACGGTCACCACCCAGGGCGCCGCCACCTTCGCGCTGCACGACATCGTCATGATCTCAGGCAGCGACGACGGCGAGAACGACGGCCTGTTCGAGGTGCTTTCCCACGCCGGCAACCTGCTCACCATCCGCGGCGGACTCACACCCACGGTGGAGGGCTTCTCCAGCGGCCAGTTCATCTCCAACGCGGGCGACGTCGGCGCCACGATCACCAAGGTCACGGTGGCCGCCGACCGCTGCGGGACCGATGGCCGCTTCGAGGCTGCCGCCGGGTCCGCCACGGGCCTGGTCTACAGCGACTACCTGCTGGCCTCCGACATCGGCTCAGCGGTGCAGGCGTACGACGCCCAGCTCGCCGCCCTGGCCGCCCTCACCCCCGCCGCCGGCCAGGTGCCCTACTTCACGGCGCTCGGCACCGCGGCCCTGCTCGACGTCGGGGCCGGCGCTGCCTACTCCATGCTGTACCGCACCGGCGCCGGCACGCTCGGCGTTGGCGCCGTCCAGAACCACGGCGCGATCACCACCTCGGGCCCGAGCGCGGCCGACACCGCCAGCGGCGCCGCGGTGGTCACCGAGGACAACCCCTCGGAGTACGTCTCCGACTTCTTCATGAATCCCGCGGCCGCAGCCGTCAACATCATCGCCCAGATCGTTGGCGGCGCCGACATCGACGAAACCACGTGGGGCAGCATCACCCAGGCCAACTTCGCCCGCACCCTCCAGGTGGACGCCTCGGCCGGCTGGGACGGCGGCAACATCGGCGTGACCGCGCTCTGGTCCGATGGCAAATACGAGGAGAAGACCCTCACCGCCACCCCCGGATCTGTGGTCGTGTCCACCTACGGCGCCATGCCGGGCACCATCAGCCGCGTCCGCAACCTGAGCGCGTCGAGCGCCGGGACCTGCGACGTCCAGACCGCAAAGAACCTCGCGGTCCAGACCCTCGGCAGGACCCCCACCCTGCTCCTGGCCGTCGAGACCTCGACCAACGGCGTCGACGCCGGGGCCAGCATCGACGCAAACGGAGTCCTGACCCTCTCGGCGGACCCGAACGGCGCCCTGGACTGGCGCATCATGGTCAGCTTGGCGAACGCCTACAGCGACTCCGGCCACACCCACGCCCCCGGCGCTCACACCCACACCGGCACCCCCGACGCCCACACCATCGCCTGATCCGGAGGATGAGTGCCCGAGCGCCTCGACACCTACGCCCCCGTCCGGCCCGTCGCCTACCTCCTCGGTCAGGTGGCGAGCCAGGTGCTCACATGCCCTGTGCGGCACGGGGCCACGGGTGCGCTCGTGTCCCCCGACGCTGCGCCCGCAGCGCAGACGATCACGATCACCGACCCGAGCGGCGTTGAGGTAGTCTCCGCCGCCGCGGTCGGCATCGTCGGCAGCGTGGCGACATACACCCTGACCGGCCTCGACCTGCGTACCGATATCGGCGCCGGCTGGACGGTCGCGTGGTCGCTCACCATCGGAGGCGTGGTCTACACCTGGCAGATGGAGGCGTACCTCTGCGCCTACGTGCCCTCCTGCCCGATCTCGGTGCTCGACCTCTTCGTGCGCGAGCCGGAGCTCCGCCAGCGCGTCCCCCAGGCGCAGAGCGAGCGCGGGGACAACACGGGCTGGCAGCCCCAGATCGATGACGCCTACTACGACCTGATCCAGGCCCTCATCGACCGCGGGGTCGAGGTCTGGCACATCCGTGGGCTGACCGGCCTCCGGGAGTGGCTCCGAACGCGGACCCTGATGAACTGCTGCCGCGCGCTCTCGACGTCCTCCGGGGACGCCTGGGATCGCAAGGCAGGGGTCTACTACAGCGCCCACAAGCAGGCAGACGGGTCCATGGTGGTTCAGCTCGACACCGACGATCCGACCGTCCGCACCGGGCGCGGCCCCTTCCGCCTCGCCCCGGTCGGGAGGCCGCTGTGGTGATGCGCACCCGCCAGTGGTACCAGGCCCTACTCGCCGACCTCTACCAGGCAATCGAGGGGCTCTGTGTCTCCGGGTACGCCTGGGACGCCACCGACGGCTGGACGCGCTCCGTCAACCCGCTGTTCCCTGCCGAGCCGGGCCTGCACCTCGAAGCGTGGGTCAACCTCGGCGATCCGCGCATGGACGGCTCCCTCGTCGAGCACGCCGCGTCAGTGGTCCATGCCGTCCGCTACCAAGCCGACGACGACGGGATGTCTCAGGGCATCCTGCACGCATCGATCCGTGACCTCGCCGAGCTGCTGCGGACCTGGGCTCGTGCCGACGGGGCACGCTCCATGTGGACCGGCTCCACCATCTCCTCACCCTCACCCGGCTCCGGCTGGCTCGTGGTCGAGTCCAGCTTCACCCTCGTCTACCCCTGGAGGGCCTGACCATGGCCAGCACCGCGTCCGCCGAGCTCACGATTCGATTCCTCACCACGATGACCCCCGACACCACGACCGGGATCACCGGCGACCAGCATGGCGACGTCGAGCAGACCGACCGCTGGACCCAGGGCACCGGCTCCAGCCAGGTGGACCGCGCCTACAAGCGCATCCGCACCATCGGGATCGGCGCCACGGACAGCTACAACCTCCTGGCGGCCGGCTCCCTGGAGGACATCATCGGCCAGGCCATCGACGCGGACGAGGCCAAGGCTCTCGTGGTGCTCTGCACCGACGGCGAGATCAAGGTCACGGGCGCCGCCGCGAACGGCCTCGGATGCTTCACCGCGGCCTCCGAGGGCAACGCGCTCTCCGAGGGCCAGTTCGTCGCCATCGGCCTCGGGAAGGCTGGCCTCGACGTCACCGTGAACAGCAAGTTCGACATCACTGAGACGTCGGGGACCGCCACCGCGGCCTACACGCTCGGCCTCATCGTCGCGCAGTAAAGGAGCCACCATGTCCAGCATCCCAGCCAATTTCACCGACGCGGTTTTCACGATCGCCGACGGGGCCGGCCACAGCGCGCCCCTTTCCCTCGGGCAGGGCGACATCAACATCGGCCCGCTCGGGCAGGACGGCAAAGAGGTCGAGGTCTACCAGTCTCGCGGTGCGAACGTCGGAGCCCGGCTGGGGGCCCGCAAGGAGATCGCCTTCTCCGGGTCGGCCATCCTCACCGGCCCGCGGGACGCCTTCATGCAGCTCGCCGCCGGGCAGACCGCCGGGTACGTCTCCGTCACCGCCGACCTGGGCGACGCCAAGGGCGTGGACTGGCAGCTTGACTACAGCTACGGCGCAGAGCTCCGCCAGCTCTACGGCGACGACATGATCATCAAGGATCTCCAGTTCGCCGAGGGCTCCCCGTCCACCGTCAGCTACAGCGGCGTCATCCTCGGGCCGATCTACGGCAAGGACGCCTCGGGCACCACCACCTACGTCAGCGCGAGGTAGCCAGTGGACGCCCCGACCATCACGCTCCAGAGCGGGCCCGTCACCCTCGGCAAGTGCTCCCCCTTCCTCGCCGTCGTGCTCTCGCAGCGCGACGACGGGGACGGGGCGATCCTGGCGGTGGGCGCGCTCGCGCTGCTGGCCTGCTGGCCGGAGGGTGCCGCCTGGCCGTCCCGCCCCAAGCCGCCCGCGTGGCGGCCGGGGGAGGACGTGTGCAAGCGCGGGCAGGAGGTCTTCGACTCCCTGCACGCCGTCGTCCCGATGGGCGACCGTGAGCGCCGCCCGCTGCTGACCCGGCTTGTGGAGGCTCGCGAGCAGGGCGGGCCCGACGCTGGCGCCGACATCCTCGCCTCCCTGGCCGAGCTGCCCGTCCGCGACCTGCCGACGATGTGCTACACCGCCCGCGTCTGGGCCCTCTCGCAGATCGTGTCCGAGCAGGAGGTCGCCGCCGCCGTGGGTTTCTCCGAGCCCCCGCAGGGGGGCTAATGCGGAGCGCGCTGGCCATCTGCCGCGAGCATGGCCAGCCGCTCTCATGGTGGCACGGGCTCGACACGTCCGAGCAGGCGATCTACCTGGCTGACCAGCGCCTGCGCGCATCCAGGAGGTAGCCATGCCCACCGAGGTCAAGATCCATGACGCCGCGCTGGTGGCCACCCTCGACCGGGTGACCGACGGCGCAGCGTCGAGCTTCATCCGCCGGACGGTGCCGCTGCTGGAGCGCATCCAGACGCACGCCGTCAGCCGGTGGCCTGTCTCGGCGTCCAAGCGGAAGCACAGCCGCGATTGCTTCGAGGTGCGCCAGACCATCGGCAACGCGGAGATCCGGACGGCGCTGGTCAACACTGCCAGCGTTCCGAGGTGGGGGGCCTACGCCTACAAGATCCATTGGAGCGCCTTCACGCGCGAGGAGATCGTCGAGATCACGCGCAAGCGCCTCGCAGGCTCCCCGCCAGCGTTCATTGACCAGACCATTGCCCGCATGTCGGCCGGGTGGAACCGCTCCGGCCGGCGCTTCCCGTCGAAGGACGAGACCAGCAAGATGCCCTGGATCTACCTGGTCAGGACCCCGGCGAAGAAGGCCATGCGTGAGATCATGCCGGATTTGCAGGCCGACCTGCTGCGCCTGGCGAGGGGGTAGGCCATGGCCCGCGCCGACGAAGTCAAAGTCAGCTACATCGCGGAGATCGCCGACCTCCGCAAGAAGCTCAAGGACATCCCCGGGCTCACCGCGGCCGAGGCCAAGGCGGCTACGGCTGCCCTGACCAGGCAGGTCAAGGACACGAACAAGCTCCAAGAGCAGGCCGCGAAGGAGGCCAAGAAGCGGGCGAAGGAGAGCGGCGCGGCATGGAGACAGGCTTTCACCGCTGCGACCGTGATCGCTGTCGGTGCCATGCTGACCGGTCTGACGGATCGCTTCACAGACGCAACGCAGGCGGTCATCGACTACCGCAACGAGCTCAACGACGCGGCGAACCGCACGGGCATGACCGCCGCCACGATGCAGGCGCTCAAGCTGGCGGCGGAGGGCAGCGGCCAGGGGTTCGGTGAGGTGGTCAAGGTAGCCGAGCGCATCCCAAAGCTGATGGCTGATGCAGAGGCCGGGCTGGAAACCGCCAAGCGCGGATTCAGAAACCTCGGCGTAGAGCTGCACCGCGCCGACGGGGCGCTAAAGTCCACAGATGACGTGCTGCACGAGGTGGTGCAGCGCCTCGGCGAGATCCGCGACCCGAGCGAGCGGGCGATCCGGGCCATGGACCTCTTCGGCAAGGCCGGCGGAAAGGCGTTGCAGGCCCTGGCCGCGGGCGGCGACAGCTTCGCGATCTACGAGGAGATCGCCGCGCGCTTCGGGACCGACACCGGCCCGAAGGCCAGCGAGCAGGCCGCGCTGATGCAGCAGGAGCTTGCGCGCATGGGCCTCGTAGCCCGTGGCGCGGGGGACGATCTGTGGCAGGCCTTCGGTGGGGACGACGGGGCCTTGGGCGGCCTCAAGGCCATGACTGCCGGGATCGTCTTTGTGACCGACGCGATCGTCGAGATGCGGAAGAACGTCGACCTCGGCTGGAAGGCATGGGCCGGGCCGCTTTCCGTCTGGACCGGGGTCAAGAACATCGGCGTGGCGGCCGAGGCCATCACGCACGCCAGCGACGCGGCCGTGGAGTACCTCGCGCTCGCGGACCAGAGCGACCGCATCACGCAGAGTCAGAGCGCGGCGATGGCTGCGCTCACCCAGGAGATCGAGGGCAACACGGCCGCGAGGGAGAGGGCGGCCGAGATCACCTGGAGGCCGCTTGCCGACGTGCTCAAAGAGGAGGCCCAGGCCCGCGAGGCGGTAGCCCGGATCGCTGACCAGGCGGCCAGCGACACACTCACGGCCGAGGACAGGATCGTCCAGGCGTACAACGACCAGCTCATCGCGCTGGGCGAGCTGGAGACGGCCCACCTGGAGCTGCGTGACGAGATCGCGTCTGCCGCCACCGAGGCCGAAGCCCGGATGCAGCGCGACCTCACCGCGGTCTACCAGGAGGAGCAGGCCAAGCGCACCGCTGCCGCCGCCGCCGCAGCCGCAGAGCGTCTCGCCATCGAACACCAGACGGCGGATGCGAAGCTGGCTATCGCCTCGTCCTCCGCCGATTTCGCCATGCAGATCGCCGACCTGGTCCAGCGGGACGAGGCCGAGGGCTCGAAGAGGGGTGTCGCGCTCGCCAAGACGGCCGGGATCGCTGGAGTCGCCATCGACGCCGCCGGGGCTGTCATGGGGGCTTGGGACGCCTACGGGGACATCCCTTTCGTGGGCCCGATCCTGGCTGCCGCGCAGACTGCCGTGATTGCCGGGATCGCTGGAGTGCAGACCGCCCAGATCGCCAGCGCCTACACCGGGCTGGACACCGGCTACGCCGCCTCCACCGGGACGCGCCTCCCCCTGGAGGTCCACCCCGGCGAGCGCGTCAGGGTCGAGACCCGCTCCGAGGTGGAGCGCGG